>NZ_JACJOU010000020.1 GCF_014695725.1 Microcoleus sp. FACHB-672
CTTTCTCTCTACTGTTTTATTAACTTTTGAATGAAGCTTTTGGCTACACAAAATCGTTTCGCCAATTCCCGTTGCGATATTTCTTCATTCTCATACACTTGGATTATTTTTTCCCGCAAGTCCAGTGAGTAGGCTTTCATCTTTACACCCTCAACAGCTCCCCATTACTGTACCTCTGTTATTCGAGAAACGCTATATTAAACTACCTGTAACACTTGCCTTTAAACACTTACCATCAACATTAAGAAAATATTTTATATGTTTCCAGAGTTCTTCGTCAATTTTCCAGGGGGAGAAGTTATCTGGCATCGGTTAGTTGCTGCTTTCTTAACCATTCCTGATGCCCAAGCTTGGCTATGGTCAACCGCACTGTTGGGAATTTATACGTTGATTGCTTTGCCGGTAGGATTTGGAACGGGTTTTATTAAAATAGATATTCAAAAATCGTGGGTGGTCGTTATTGGGGTAATCGGAGGTTCTTTGTTAAGACCGGCTCTCACTGAAGAGTTATTTTTTCGTGTCTTACTCTTGCCTCACCCCACAGAAAATGCTTCGCCAGCAGCCTTGTGGTTTTGGGGCTTGGGTGGTTTGGTGATTTTTATTGTGTACCATCCGCTGAATGCAATGACTTTTTTCCCAGTTGCCGGTGAAACTTTTATACATCCAATATTTTTATTTTTGGCAGCTCTTTTAGGGGCAATTTGTACGATTTCGTACTGGCAAAGTGGTTCTCTTTGGCCGCCAGTGGTGATTCACTAGATGATTGTAGCCGTCTGGTTGCTGTTGTTAGGTGGATATCAAAAGCTTCATGCTTAAGGGGCTGAAGGATTTTATTGCTTTTACCTTTAGTTTTTCTAAAAATAGATTTTTTAAGGAACCACAGATGAACATAGAGGTTCATGCAGTGTGCCGGCAGAAAGGCACAGATAGTTGAATCAGGTTTATCTGCGAGACGTAAGTTAGGGTATGGTAAAATTTTTGATTGAGTTTAACCGAGGTATTCCCTCTCTTTGAATAACTGCTTATGTCTGAACTGCCGGCACTGAATAATGAAACGATTTGGGCAATCCTTAATGAAGAAATTGAGGATACGACGGTGAACCAATTGGTTTGGCATTACTTGGGATATCGCTATGATGAAGCCGCCGGCAAGTGGGATGCTTCTGCTGTTGCGGTTGAATGGCGAGATGAGTATCCTGAACCGCCAGATTTTATAGCCAACCGCCCGCCTACGGTGAAACTCACTCGCTCGATTCCATCGGAAAATAAGCAACTTTTGAAAGAGCAGTTGGGTTTTAAAGGTTACAAAGTAGGTGAATTTGGCCCTAGGCAAACTCGACGGGCGACTATGGCAAATTGGCTGTTGAGTTATATGAAGGGCGCTAAAGGTGAGGAACTGTAATTGATTTGTCAGCGATCTAGTAGGTGTTAATTCTGGAACGTCAAGTAGTCGTTATCTAGAGGAAACTCCTATGTTTTTTACGTTCCTTTCGTCTTTGGCATTAACCGGCACTCCCGCCATCATTCCCCCATTGCCGGCGATAATAGACGGATCGGCAATCATCGCTGACTATCGATATCGAAATCGAAATGTGTGCCGGCAACATCGGGTGGTTGTAGAGTTAATCGCGCGTGGCAATGATTGGGGAAATGTGTGGATTAATGAAAAACCAGTGTTTCAGCCGCAAAATTTTAACCGGCGCAAAACCCTAAACCTTTGTGCCGGCGCTTACAGGGTTGTCTTCACCGGCATCACAAGCATGGATGTGTGGGATTCGGGTTATCTGGATCTGGGGCGAAGTAATGTGGTTAAACTTTCCTTCACCAAAAACGGGGTAGAACAGGTGGAGGGAGATCCTAACGCTTGGTTGCCGGATGATAGAAATGATCCTGATGTTTGGCGGCGAAATGACTCGGATATCTGGCGCAGATAGGTAATTGCCAGTCGCATTGGCTGATTTTTGGGGAGTAACAGCTATTGTGGTAATAGCTTTATTTGCATCGCATCCGCCGAGTACAATATGCTCAAATTATCCTCTGTATTGCAGAATCGCTATCAGCTCAAACACCAGCTGAGTGATCATCCCGTGCGTCAAACTTGGTTGGCAGAGGATTTAGAATCGCAAGATCAAGTTGTGGTCAAGCTGCTGGCTTTTGGGGGTCAGATGCAGTGGGATGACCTCAAACTGTTTGAACGTGAGGCGAAGGTGCTGCAACAGCTAAATTATCCGCAGATACCTAAGTATCGAGATTATTTTGCGGTTGATGAGTCTAATCTCTGGTTTGGCTTAGTTCAGGAGTATATCCCCGGTTCGTCGCTGAAGCAATTGCTAGAAGAGGGGCAGCAGTTTTCTGAGCAGCAAGTTCGCCAAATCGCGCAAGATGTGCTAGAGATTTTAATTTATCTCCATGAACTGAAGCCGCCGGTGATCCACCGCGATATCAAGCCGAGTAATTTAATTTTAGGGGCGGATGATCGGGTTTATTTAGTAGATTTTGGGGCTGTGCAGAACCGGCCAAGTGCAACGGGCGCAACATTTACGGTGGTGGGAACTTACGGATATACCCCCCTTGAACAATATGGCGGCCAAACCGTGCCGGCATCGGATCTGTATGCCTTGGGTGCAACGCTGATTCATTTGCTCACCGGCACAGCGCCGGCAGAGTTGCCACAGCGAGATTTACGTGTTCAATGGAGCGATCGCATCACTTCTAATGTCAGTGGAAATTTTGTGCGGTGGGTTGATCAACTGATACAGCCGGCTGTGGAGAGAAGATTCTCTTCAGCGGTGCGAGCACGGGATGCACTGAAAGGTGCGCTCACGATTCCTTGGGCGATCGCAGAGCTTCCTGTAGTTGCCGATACTTGTGCGATCGTCAATCACTCGCCGGAACGGTTAGAGATTGAAATTCCGGCGCGTGTGGAAGTTGAAGTCATTGAGCCGGTTAAAAAAGTTATCAACCAAGGTTTAGAAGCCTTGCAAAACAGTTTCAGTGCTGTATTTAGCCAATTGCAGGATTCAGCAGGAAGTATCCCAAAACAAGCGATTTTACTGCGTGCCAGTGTTGCCGGCGGTGCTTTAGTGCTGCTAAGTTTTGCGTTTCCTGTAATTATTTACACGATGCAATTTTTAAACTTATTAATTCCGGCGCTAACGTTACTCGCTATTTTCATTTTATTGGGAAGTTGGCGTGTGTATCCCCGGAGTTATTTTGAGCGCACTTATATTTGTTTTGAACTGGATAGCTTTGTCATGGAATGGCAGCAGGTCTGGCTCTATAATTATCGTCGGGAAACTGGAGTAACCTCTGAAATTCAAGATGTGGCAGTTGCGACTTATGGTGAGAGCGACGATTGTGAGAGTAATTCGCCTCACTCAGCCGTTGTAATTACTGCCGGCCCTTCTCAAAATGAATGGGAGAAATATATATTTGGTCAAGAATTAAGTGAAGCTGAATTAATTAAGTTGGCAAATGAAATTCGGGCTTGGTTAGCAGGAGAATCTCAATAATTTATTTTAATTTTTCTTGGGAACGCTTCAACCTTATCTGCACCGAGGCCGGCAAAACCGTAATTCCCCAAGTAAATGCACCTCTACACCCTTGGCTTTTCACTGATCTAAAATTCAATCCCGCTACACCAGCAACCCCTCACCTCTCAGCTTTCATACAGCTAAGTTGCACTGCCTCCTTGCCACAAGCACCCTAGATTCTGCTCATCGGCAAACGAACTTTATGCTTGCGTAAAATTCGCGTAATTTGCGTGGCACTAATTTCAATGCCGGTTTGCTGCGCCAGATGCGTTGCTAAGCGTTGACTTGTCCACAAATCGAACTCATATCCCAGCTTTTTCGGGTCTTTCTTGATCGATTCTAGCAATGATTGAATGTAACCCTCATTAGCCTTGCGATAGTTCCCTTGCTCCCGCTTATCTCTCAGGCTGTCGAGATTATCCGGATCGCCATGCACACACCAATAAGCAACGGTTCGGTAGGAACACCCGATAAAATCAGCAATTTCTTCGTAAGTTTTACCATCATTTTGTAATAACAAAATTAAAGCGTGCTCGCGCAAGCGCGGGCAATCACTCTTCCGGATAGCTTTTTGCAGACGCTTTCTTTGCAGTGAGGTGAGAAAGTCTTTAACCGGCATAAAATTTTTTGAAATATATCGTTATTCTATTTTATGCTATTTAATTGTAAAATGACCGCTTGTACAGCGGAAAAAGCGAACTTCCTGAGAGCGTAAATCGCTTCTGCCTGGTTTCCCACACCGGCACACTTCCCAGCTAGCTCAAATGCTTTGCTTACGCACCATTAAGGTCAACAATATAAAACAGCCAATCGCCTAATTTTTGATCGGTCATCTCACATCTAAAACCTCCAATTTCCATGTCAATGGTCAGTTTACCCGGACTCAAAGCAATAATCGACGTCATGAGTCGAGAGCGCAACTTGCCGAAACAAGCCGTCCAGAACGCTCTAACAGAAGCGCTGCTAAAAGGATACGAGCGCTATCGCCGGATGCAAAGCCTGGAAGGGTCGAACTTTCCAGAAGACTACTTCAACAACTTTAAAGTTGAACTTGATTTGGAAGCAGAAGGCTTTCGAGTCCTCGCAACCAAAACTGTTGTAGAAGCAGCCAGCCAGCCAGATCAGGAGGTTGCCTTCAACACAAAACCGGCTGCCGCAGTCGGCTTAGGCGATACCGTTGTTGTAGACGTGACACCCGATCAGGGGGAATTTGGGCGACTCGCCGCCTTACAAACCAAACAGGTACTCACCCAAAAACTACAAGAACAGCAGTGCCAGCTCATTAAAGAACAGTTTCTAGAGCTTAGAGGCACCGTTGTGCAAGCAAGGGTGATTCGCATTGAGCGCAAAGCCACCATTGTTGGTGTCAGCAGTGGTGCCGGCAAGCCAGAGGTAGAGGCGGAACTGCCTAATTATGAAAAGTTGCTGCAAGACAACTATTCAACGGATGCAAAGCTGAAAGTTTATCTCAAAAAAGTGTATGAAACTCCCCGGCAAGGGCCGCAGTTGCGCGTTTCTAGAGCAACAACAGGTTTGGTTGCCGGCATTTTAACCGGAATTGTGCCAGAAATTCAGCAGGAAACTATCCAAATTATCGCAGTTGTGAGAGATGCAACACCCGAGTCTCCTTTGGTTGTCTCTCGTAGTAAAATTGCGGTGGATACCCAACAGCCAGATTTAGATCCCGTTGCCGTTTGTGTGGGAGAGAATGGAGCGCGATTGCAGGCGGTGGTGAGTGAGTTGCGGGGCGAAAAAGTTGATATTATTCGATGGTCTGATGACCCAGCCACCTATATTGCCAGAGCTTTGTATCCGGCACAGGTAGAGAAGGTTTTGCTCGTCGATCCAGAAACACTGGTTGCTGAAGTTTTCTTGCCGGCAGACCAGTTACCTTTAGCATTAGGGCCAGATGAGCAAAACCTCCGTCTTGCTGCTCGTCTGACGGGTTGGCAAATTGAACTTAAAACTTAAATTGATGGTTGCTAAGTGTTAGAGAAGAAAGCTTCTTACCTTAATCGCAGAATTTTGAGATAAGCGCTTTCTCTCTTTACTCTCACTTTGGCATTTTGCAGAATTTGCGTTTCTGTAATGGGTAGAAATACAACTTAATTTAAGCGCTTAAGAAAGTTTAAACTAGCCTGTTACACAAAAGGCTAGACAAATCCCCCTGAATTGGAGACAATTGCCATATTCAAGTGCCGGTTAAACACCTACTTGCTAACTTCTTTGCCCAGCTAAGAGAGCTGATTTTATGGAACCCAAATCTTTATCCCAGGCTATAACGACTTCTTTATCCGATTCTAAATCAATTGTTGATGCCGGCACTGCGGCTGAAATCACTGAAGCCAGAGAAGATGATAACCCGTATGAGTTTCTTTTTACGCGAGCGATTGAATTCCGTCAAGAAACCATTTATTTTATTGTTGTAGACCGCTTTTTCGATGGCGATTCAGAAAATAGCGAAGGCCCAAATCCTGAACTTTATGATCCTGCCGGCGAAGATTGGGGCAAATACTGGGGCGGAGATTTACAGGGAATTATCGACAAACTAGACTACTTAAAAGGTATGGGAGTAACTGCACTTTGGCTGACTCCTCTTTTTGAGCAAGTTGAAGCATTATTTATTGAACAAGCAGCGATTCACGGCTACTGGATTAAAGACTTTAAGCGGATTAATCCTCGATTTATTGGCAAAGATGATGAGCCTTCTCTAAACAAAACCCAGGACACGAAAAATACAGCTTTTGACCGATTGATTACTGAGTTGCACAAACGGGATATGAAAATGATCCTGGATATTGTCTGTAACCACAGCAACCCAGATTTTAGCGGCAAAAAAGGAGAACTTTACGACGATGGCGTAAAAATTGCTGATTTTAATGACGATAAAAATAACTGGTATCACCACTATGGGATAGTGACCAACTGGGAAGACGAGTGGCAAGTGCAGAACTGTGAACTTTCCGGTTTGGCAACTTTCAATGAAAATAATGTTGAGTACCGAAATTACATTAAGTCAGCGATTAAGCAATGGCTAGATCGGGGCGTTGATGCTTTGCGGGTGGATACTGTGAAGCATATGCCCATTTGGTTTTGGCAAGAATTTAATGGAGATATCCAAACGCATAAACCTGACGTTTTTATCTTTGGAGAGTGGATTTACAGTAGCGCAAATGATGAGCGATCAGTTGAATTTGCAAATCGATCTGGCATGACAATGTTGGATTTTGGGTTGTGCATGGCGCTCCGGCAAGCCTTAGCGGTTAATGCACCACCGGGATTTCAAATGATTCAGGACGTTTTCGATCTTGATTACCGCTATGATGGCGCGACGGAACTGATTACATTTATTGATAATCATGATATGCATCGGTTCCAAACACTGAATCCAGATCCAGATGTAGTGCGCTTGGCTATCAATCTGGTAATGACTTGCCGAGGGATTCCTTGTATATATTACGGGACTGAACAGTATCTGCACAATGATACGAATACTGATGGTGATCCCTACGGTAATAACGATCCTTATAACCGCCCAATGATGGAAAACTGGGATACCGATACAGCCATTTATCGGGATATTCGGTTACTTTCAGGATTGCGCCGGCTCAACCCTGCGGTTTGTTTAGGAAGCCAGTGGTTAAAATATATCACTTCTGATGTTTATTGTTACCTACGACGCTATCGGGATTCCCGCTGTTTTGTGGCGATGAATAAAGGTGAGCCGGTGACGCTTGAGAAGGTGGAGACTGATTTACCCGATAAAGAGCATACTTGCGTTTTAACGGGACGTAAATTAGAAGTTAAAGATGGCTATCTCTATGATTTAGAATTGGGAGCGAAAGAAGCCATTGTCATCAGTCATGTTGGAGAGCGAGTTAAAGGGCAAACTCTGGTGCGGGTGCAAGTGAATGGCATCTCAACGAATCCGGGTGAAATTGTGGTAATTATCGGCGATTGTCCGGAATTAGGAAATTGGGATATTGCCAAAGCTTACCCCCTGGAATATATCAATGCAAATACTTGGTTTACCGAAATTCCGTTTAATGAAAGTGCCGGCAAGGCAATTTCATATAAGTATGCCATGTGGCGTGAAGGTCACTCGCCGGTGCGGGAAAATTTAGTCTGCCGACGCTGGCTTTTAGCAGACGAAGGTATTGTCAAGTGGCGCGATACTTGGAGCCATTAAATTAAGCGAAAAAGCAACCCAGTTTCTTAAAAAAATTGGGTTGCTGCGCCAAATCACTTTAATTGAATAATCTGATAAACAGATATCGTTATTCTATTCAAAATTTATTTTGAATAATTGTTATTAAAAAAACTTATTTTTTTAAATGATTAGTAAAACATTCAGAACTTAAAGATAAGCCGCCCTGCATCTACCAATATTTATTTAGTAATCACCGGCAGAACCATAGATCCACGCATCAAGCCAGCGATGATAATAATATTGTTGTGCCGGCGATAAAGTTTTAACAAACGGTTCCATTGCCTGTCCGAGGGGAAAGAGCGCACTGTAAACACCCAAATTAATGTAATGACGCATCCAATCTAAGAGCGGAATGAGTCCAAGCTGTGGCGTTAGTTTGATAATTAATGCCGGATTATTTATAGCTGTTTTAAGGAGCGTTTGAGATAAAGCTGAAAACTGCACCACATCTTGTAGAAAAGGCTTTAAAACCGGCTCTCCCAACTGCTCCATGCCGGCAAATACCCCAGAGAGTAACTGATTAATTTGTTCCGGTTCAATTTTACGCTCAATCCCAACAGTCATCGCCCGTTGAAATAGCCACGTTACTGATAAACTCGGTTGATAGGGTTGCAATAAAGCCAAAGCCGGCGCAGAAAGTGTGTCTGCTTGCAGCGCTTCCTCAATGCCGGTGGTTAAACGCTTGAGATGGCGCACCATTGCCCCAAACCCACCAAAACTCAAAGGAGATTGACTGCCGCTACTATCTCCCACCGGCAGAATGCGACTCCAAGGCATTTGTAAGGGGCTTTGCCGATAGGAAGGAAAGAACCCAAACAGTGCTCGTTGAAATTCCAATTGATCGATTTCAACGCCTTGATATGCCGGCAGCAACCGCAAATATTCCTCAAATAGAAACTCTAAACTAAAGCGTTGAGGATCAGCATCTAAATAAGTAAATAAATAAGTTGTGCGCCCATCTCTCGCGGGAAATGCTTCCCAAAAATACTGACATTGATGTTGAATTGGCGTAAAAGATACAAACAAATCGCCCGTTTCATTTTGAGGAAATCCCCGCGCACAACTCCCCACGACTAAACAAATGCTATCTGGTTTTTGCCCTTGTCGTGCCTGCCGAATCACGGGTGAGAAATGTCCCATTGCATCGATGAACAATCGAGTTGTTAAAGTGCGGGGAGAGGAGTCTTCCGCTTGACTTTTGATTTCTACCGTAATTCCATCTGGATGAACAATGGCTGCCTCAAAAGCCGTATTTTCAAATAACTGTCCGCCGGCTTCTAAAAATTGCAACTTAAGTGTATCGAGTAAAGAAACTGGATCAACCCCAATATTAAGAACATCACGCACCCAAACTTCAGCGCCATTTAAAAAGCTTACACGGGCGGGATTATATTCTGTTGCGATCGCTTGCCCTAATTCTGCTTCCGAAAGTAAATCTAATTCCACAAACACATCTAATTCTTTGCGAGAGATGTTCCATTCTTGATCTCTGCCGCGCAAAATTCCCCGCTCAACTAGCGCTACCCGCCATCCCCGTTGCGCTAAAGCTGCACCGATGAAAATTCCCAAAGTGCCGCCGGCGATCACAATATCCCACTCTACAGTTTCCAGAGGCTGCTCGTTTTGCTTCACCACAGCCGGCACAGGGGCGCTACCCTCTTTGATGGCTTGCCAAAGGCTATCAGCGCGACGCAATGCCCCCAATGCGTCACCAGGTAGCTGAGATAGAATTTGCTCGGTTTGGCTCATGAGTTGTCGATTTTCTACAGAAGCTTTCTTTACATCCTAATCTGGTATCAGTTTTTGCTGACATCGTCGCACCAGCCGCAACACCCGCAGCGAGTTTAATAGTCCTTTTTTGTGTCAACTTGCTTGCTCAGTTCGATTATTTTTGTATTATTGCTTACACAAACCAGTAATACTAGATAATGCTTGTGGCAGAGAATGCGAAAAACCCAGATTACGCCTGAGAGAGAGGAATGTGCGCCTTTAACTTCATAGAATAACTCCAGGCTTACAGATAGCATTGCTTTGATTTTATATAAACACCCAGAATCCCTCAATCTTTTGTGAGGGAGGAAAGTGTCAATTTATGTGCCGACAAGATTTTATTTTTTGTTGGCGCAAACAGATTTGCTTTTGAAAGTTGAATTGGAACTCTAGCAAATTGGAAAACCTAAAGTTCGACACAATTACTAATTTTCGCGATAAATAATAGCGCAGATTCAGTAGTAATAGTGAAGCAGAAGTAGCAAAATGCGAGAAACAGCGGGACTGGGAGAACAAGCAATTAATAAAATTGCTGAGATGGCGCTGGCAAGTCAATTGCACGATGCGGGAGAATTAGAAGTTCGGATTAAGACCGATCTCAACAAACTCGCACGGGGAGAAGTTGAGTCAATTGCAATCAAGATCGCTGGCTTATTAATGCAAGCAAATTTGCGCCTAGAAGAATTGCAGCTACAAATTAATCGGGTTACGGTTAAGCCTTTTAGCGCCCTGTTCGGCAAAATTGAACTGACGCATCCTTCCGATGGCACTGTTCGTGCTGTGATCAACGAGGATAGTCTCAGCCACGCCCTTAACAACCAATCTTCCTCCAAAAATTCTCGACAAAATCAAGGTTTTGATGAGAGGAAAATTAGCGGAATTCACGTTCAGCAACTGCGGTGTTTTTTCCTAGCCGATGGTCATATTGTTTTTAACTGCGAAGCAATTTTGGAAAAAACAAATCAAGCTCAATCCGTTGCCTTCACAGCCTTACCAAGCATCGCGATGGATGGGCGAAAAATTGTCCTCCAAGAGGTGCGTGATGTGGAAGGGAAGGAACCTCCAACCGGATTAGCAGCAGCTTTGGTGGCCCAGGCAAGCGAAATTTTAAGTTTGCCTGAGTTTGAGGAAAAAGGAATGTCTTTGCAATTTCAGGAACTCGAGCTAGCAGCCGGCAAGTTAACTTGGCAAGCTGCCGCCCACATTGAGCAATTTCCATCCGGTTAACCGGCTTATTAAAACTTTATTGGGGTGGCTCTATGACACACTTTGGTATTATTTGCCCGCCGTTTCCGGGGCACTTAAATCCCCAGGCAGCCTTGGGACGAGAGCTGCAAAAACGCGGTCATCGCGTTACTTTTTTGCAAATTCTTGATATAGAACTTAAAGTGCGCTCAGAGGGACTGAACTATTGGCCAATTGGGCAGTCTCTTTACCGGCCCGGTTTTCTGGCTGAAACTTGCGAGCAACTTGGTAAATTGAGCGATCTGGAAGCGCTGCGCTACTCACTCGATTTTTGCCGGCACATTACTGAAATTATCTGCGAAGATGCCCCAGGCGCGATTAAGGAGGCGGGGATTGAAGTGTTGCTCGTCGATCAGCTCGAACCTGCCGGTGAAACAGTTGCAGAATTCCTTGGTATTCCTTTTATTTGCGTCTCTTGTGCTCAGGCGATGCACCGCAGAGCAGATGTTCCCCCGTTTTTCACCCCCTGGAGTTATCAAAATAGTTGGTGGGCGCGGCTTCGCAATCTGGCGGCTTATTATATGCTAGACCGCAGCAGCCAACCGATTCTGCAAACGCTCAATCACTATCGGCAAGCCTGGAAACTGCCGGCATACCGCAACTTGTATGCCTCTGCTGCCCGACTAGCCCACATTAGCCAGCAGCCGGCTGCCTTTGATTTCCCCAACCCCAATCTGCCGGCGCACTTCCATTACACCGGGCCATTTCGCAATGCCTCACCGCGATCAGTTTCTTTTCCGTTTGAACAGTTAACCGGCCAACCTCTGATCTACGCTTCACTGGGCAGTTTGCAAAACACGAAGCACGAACTTTTTCACACCATTGCCGCTGCTTGCGAAGGACTGGATGTGCAACTGGTGATCACGCATGGCGGTGGGATGAATGCAGAAGCCGTTCAACAACTTCCCGGTTCCCCATTAGTGGTTGAGTACGCCCCCCAAATGGAAGTGCTGGCTAAAGCGAGCTTAACCATTACTCACGGGGGACTGAACACGGTGCTCGATTCCCTCAGCTACGGCGTTCCCCTCGTTGCCATTCCCATCACCTTTGAACAGCCTGGAACCGGCGCACGAATTCGCTGGACGGGGACTGGGGAAGTGATTGCTGTATCGAGCTTGAGCGTTCCCACTTTACGAGCAACGATTCAGCGGGTGCTGACAGAAGATTCTTACTTAAAAAATGCCTTGCGGATCAAGCAAGCGATCGCTCAAGCCGGTGGGGTAACACGAGCTGCTGATATTGTTGAGCAAGCTGTTAAGGCTGAGCGTCCAGCGCTAAAGCAGGCTGCTTTAGGGGCTAGGAAATAGGGGAAGGGGGGAGAAATACAGACAGCGTTTGTGGAGCCGGCATCCTATCTGGTTGGTATCCCGCCTTTGTGTTTATCTCGATACTTTATTATCTTTGAGCGCAAACGTTCGCCGGAATACCCACTGCATTACGCCAGGAAGCAAGCTATAAGCTGCCTTTGACATATTTGCCGAACCCACAATTACCTCAGCCCGCTTATTTTTGACTCCATCCCAAACGGCTTTGGCGACATCTTCCGGTTTCTCCACGACGGGAACGCTTAGCACCTGCTTCACCTGATCGTGACGTGCTTGAGTGTCTTGCTCATCTGTGCCGCGAAAAATCGCCCGTTCCAAAAAATTACTTTTGATTATATTGGGATAAATTCCACAAACATGAATGCCTTTGGGTGCTAGTTCCCCGTGCAGTGCTTCTGTTAAGCCGGTGACGGCATATTTGCTCGTAGAGTAAGGCACTAAATAAGCAATGGGAACTTTGCCGCCGATGGAACTAATATTAACAATCGTGCCGGTTCCTCGTTCGATAAAATGCGGCAATAGTGCGTGAATTGTGTGAATATATCCCCAAAGATTGAGGTCTAAGCAGGAGTGCCAATCCTCTAGGGAAAACTTGTCTGCCGGCCCAGATATGTATAAACCGGCATTATTGATCAGCACGTCGATTTTGCCAAATTGCTCTAATGCCTTATGGATCAGCGCACTCACCTGCACGGAATCGGTGACATCAGTAGGGACGGCAAGTGCGGAACGTCCGAGCAACCGCACTTCGTCGGCTGCCGCTTCCAATCGATCCGCGTGACGCGCTGCTAATACTAAATCGTACCCTTCACGAGCAAACTGAAGCGCGGTTGCTTTCCCGATGCCTTCTGAAGCACCCGTAATTAATACTGTGCTAGCCATACTCCTTATCCTGAAAATCCTATTTTATTATCTTAGTTTATTCAAAATCGTTAAATATAAACTCTAACTTTTGTCGGATGTTTCACCGTAATTTCAATCCGTAGTTAGAGCCAGAATAAAAAAGATTTGCTAGCCTTTTACCGGCAAGCGTCATGAAATTTGTAAAAGCTGCAAACCTCGAGCCGGTTTAAGCGGAACATAGCAGTGTGCTTTTTAACACAGTTTTCTCAATAATGATATCATCCGTAAGGAATGCGGGGAACTTAAACTGCCGGCAGATAATCAGGGCTGGAGGGAAAGCTAGAATTAAATCACAACTCAATTGTAAATAAATGTAAATATGCTATTCTGTCATAAGGGGATTGAAGCTGCCGGTGCATAAAAAATACTAAGGTCAAGCCCAAGTTTCTTATTTTTGTAAAAATCGGCTATAAAGGATTCTTATTTTTGCTTATCTGGAAAAATTACTACAGATAAAGCTATGTTTTAGAGCATTGTGGCGATAATATTTTATTGCCTATTGCGCCGTCTTGTCTTGATGATCAGGTTCGTAAATTTTCACTTTTAAGCTACACGGAGTCAAAGTATGATTCAGCTCGATAGAGCCTCCCTGCCACCCGTAGAAATTTCTTCAAGCGTTAACACTAGAATATCCCTGCCACCCATAGAAATTTCTGCAAACGCTAAAAATGAAGAGGGAAGCAAGGGAATTTTAATCGCTTTTGCGATGATTGCGCTATGGGCAAGCAGCCTAGTTTTCTTGTTTTACCTGGATCTTTCCAAAGTTCCCGTGTGGTTGGTGTTGCCGGCTATCCTTTGGCAGACTTTTATGTATACGGGCTTATTTATTATTTCGCATGATGCCATGCATGGCGCAGTCTTTCCTCAAAATCGCAAAATTAACAATTTTATCGGTTCAGCAGCCGTCTTTGTTTACGCACTGTTTTCCTATAAAAAGTTATTGAAAAAGCATGGAGTACACCACCAACATCCGGCAACTGAACTCGATCCCGATTTTCACAATTTAAAGCACAAAAACTTTTTTGCGTGGTATTTCCATTTTATGATGGGTTACACGACTTGGAAGCAAATTATTGGATTAATGGTTCTCTTTAATATTGTTAGATCCGTGACTCATATTCCCGAAATAAATTTAGAGTTATTTTGGGGTCTTCCTTCACTTTTGAGTTCGCTGCAATTATTCTATTTTGGGACTTTCTTACCCCACCGAGAACCCAAAGGAGGCTATACGAATTCGCATCGAGCGCAGAGCAGTGAATTTTCAGTTTTCTGGTCATTCGTAACTTGCTATCATTTTGGCTACCACCAACAACATCACGAAAATCCTAATGTTCCTTGGTGGAAGTTACCGGAAATCTATAAAAATTCAAAGCAGCAACCCGCATCCTGAACTTCTTAGCAGTTTTCACTTGCATTAGTTGGCTATAGCCCTCTTAAATTGGATGTCATAACATGAGCGGGCAAGATGCCGGCACACTAAGATTTTCAGGGTGATGATCATTACTTAATCACAGAAGATTGCTATATGTTAGGGCGCTGTATTGCGCCCTAAATTTTATATATAATTAAAAATCGAATTAATAATAAGCTTATGAGATACAGCTTTCTCCACAATCAGCTCATCTCAAATCAAAATTAACCAGAATTAACCAAAATTTTACCTTCAGTGTCTTCTAAATCACTTTACAGAAATTCTGTATAAGTGGTAACTTTTTGACGGGTGTTGCTCTCAGTAAAAGCACGGTTAACGCTCGGTAAAGAAACAGTAAACTTTGCGGAATTTTACGGAGAGAGTTCAAAGCTTTCTGAAGTTCTATAACGCTGCGCTGTGATTTCTGCTTTGTCAGAACAAAAGCGATCTTGCAAATTCAATCAATAGTTAGGAAAGGGGGGATTTATGGCGGATTTATTTTTCTCAGAATATATCGAGGGAAGCAGTAATAACAAAGCGTTAGAAATCTACAACGGCACCGGCACTGCAATTGATTTAGCAGCTGAAGGTTATGTGGTGCAAATGTACTTCAACGGCAGCACCAGTGCCGGCTTAACGATCAACCTCACCGGCACCGTTGCAAACGAGGAGGTTTTTGTACTCGCACAGAGTAACGCCAGCGCCGCTATTCTCGCGCAAGCCGATCAAACCAGTGCGGCATCCTGGTTTAACGGAGACGATGCGATTGTATTGCGTAAAGGTGGCGGAAGTGGGACGATTGTTGATGCCATCGGACAAATTGGTGTCGATCCGGGGACTGAATGGGGAAGCGGACTGAGCAGCACTGCTGACAATACATTGCACCGCAAAAGTAGCATTATTGCCGGCGATCCTAATCCCACCGATGCGTTTAATCCCAGTACAGAATGGGATGGATTTGCTACGGATAGCTTTGATAATTTAGGCACTCATACAGCAGATGGCGGCGGTACAACTGTCGGCATTACGATTACTCAAACTGCCGGCAGCACGGATGTTAATGAAGCCGGAGAAACCACTGATACTTATAATATTGCGCTGAATACTGCGCCGGCAGGTTCTGTCACCCTTGAAATTGCTGCTGACGGACAAACTCAGATTAGCAGCGATGGTGTTAACTTTTTCAACACAGTTTCTCTGACGCTGAATAATACGAACCCGCAAACGATTACGGTTAGAGCCGTGAACGATCTGGATGCCGAAGGCTCTCCCCACACTGGCACGATCAGCCACACGATTACAAGTAGCAGCGATCCTGCCTATTCTAACAGTTTGACGCCGGTTCCTAATGTTAATGTCAACATCGTTGATAACGAATTCACCCTAACTCCTATCTACGATATTCAAGGCAGCGGCGCAGCGAGTTCGCTTGTGGGGAATACTGTGACAACACAAGGCGTTGTTGTTGGCGATTTTCAAGGAAGTGCCGGCTTAAATGGCTTTTTTATTCAAGATGCTGCCGGTGATGGTAATGCCGCAACATCTGATGGCATTTTTGTTTTTGCACCGAATAGTCTTGATGTCAATATTGGGGATGAGGTGCAACTCACCGGCAGCGTTTCTGAGTTTTCCAATCAAACCCAAATTAGCAATCTCAGCGATTTGAGTGTAACGGGTTCCGGGACAGTTTCTCCCCTTACCCTTGACTTGCCGGTGACAGCCGTGGGTGATTTGGAACGCTATGAGGGAATGTTAGTTAATTTCCCCGAAACGTTAACCGTCACAGAAAACTTTAATTTAGGCCGATTTGGGGAAGTCTTGCTTTCATCTGAAGGCCGGCTTTATAATCCCACCAACTTTATCGATCCAACGGATATTCCTTCCTCTGAGACAGAAAATGATGAGGATAACGTAGCGGCTGTAACAACGGCTCAAACTGCTAACAATCTGCGCCAAATTCTTCTTGATGATGGCAGCAATGTTCAGAATCCTTCAACGATTCCTTTCTTAAATTCAAATAACACCCTGCGGAGTGGCGACACTACCACCAATTTAACAGGTGTCGTCGGTTACGGCTTCAATAGTTATCGCATTCAGCCAACCGTTACCCCAACGTTTGCAGCCACCAATCCCCGCACTGCCGCGCCTGAAGAAGTTGGAGGAAATGTTAAAGTTGCCAGTTTTAATGTGCTTAACTATTTCAACGGCGATGGCATGGGTGGCGGGTTTCCCACGTCTCGCGGTGCCAGTAGCGCCGTTGAATTTGAGCGCCAGCGTAGCAAGATTTTTGCAGCTTTGTCGGCGATGGATGCAGATGTTGTTGGCTTAATTGAAATCGAAAATGATGGAGATGGCGCGAATTCTGCAATTGCCGATTTGGTGAAGGGTTTAAATGAATATATCGGCGCAAATGTTTATGATTATATCCGCGATCCAGCCACCGGCGTGGGAACGGATGCAATCAAAACGGCATTTATTTATAAACCTGATGAAGTGACGCCGGCTGGTTCCCCAAGCAGCAGCACAGAGGCAATTTTTGACCGGCTGCCGGTGGCGCAAACGTTCAGCCTCAATTCTAACGGCGAAACATTTACAGCCGTGGTGAACCACTTTAAATCTAAAGGCAGCGCACCCAGCAATTCCAGTGATCCGAATGCTGATCAAGGCGATGGACAGGGTGCTTGGAATCTCAAGCGCACGCAACAGGCAGAAACGTTGCTTGAATTTGTTAACAACATCAAAAGATCATCGGGAGATGAGGATGTTTTGGTGATCGGTGATTTGAATGCTTATGGCGAAGAAGATCCGATTGATGTGCTACGAAATGGTGGGTTAATTGATCAACTTGACCGATTTGTTGAGAATCCTTATTCCTACGTTTTTGACGGACAAGCCGGCTATTTAGATCACGCGTTGACGACGGCGAATTTAAGCGAACAAGTTGCCGGTGTAACTGAGTGGCATATTAACGCTGATGAACCTCGAATTTTAGATTACAACCTGGAATTTAAAACGCCTTCAGGTGGAACCTCACCAGATCTTTACAGCGCAACGCCTTACCGTTCATCTGACCATGATCCAGTGATTATCGGTCTGAATTTAGCCAGCGAAATCACAATTATTAATGGTGGCAACGGCAGCGATAGTATTAACGGAACCGCTGGAAGAGATAGCATTAGTGGAGGCAACGGCACCGACATCCTCAACGGTGTCACCGGCAACGACACGCTTCTCGGTCAAAATGGGAATGATTTGTTAAATGGAGGTGCCGGCAATGATTCACTCAATGGCAATAATGGCAATGATTCTCTGATTGGTGGCAATGGCAACGACATCTTAACCGGCTGCAATGGCAATGATGTTTTTGTCTTAGCTGCCGGTGCCGGTAATGACACGATCACTGAATTTACAGATGGTCAAGATTTAATTGGTTTATCCGGTAATTTGTTGTTTGAACAATTGACCATTTCTCAAGGCACAGAGGTTAATGCCGGCAATACTTTGATCCGCCTAACCAGTAGCGATGAATTGCTGGCAACTCTCACGGGAGTTTCTGCCGGCAGCCTCACTTCTGCTGATTTCATTGCATTCTAATTAGTTCTGCAAAAAAGGATTGCCGGTTTGTCCTCAACTAATAGAGACAAATCGGCATTTTTTGTCCAAAAAATAGAACCAGAAAATTTGGCATCTCTACCAACGATGAATGATAAACCGGCTCTCTTTATCAGTCACTCACGGCGAAATACAAACAGATTGCCGGTGGCACCTCTTCCTACCCTGATATCTTCATCTAAATAGGAAGTTGTCCACTCTGCCTCGTTGCGGAGAAATTCTAATACAGGGATTTTCAATTCAGGAAAACGCCAATTTTCCATACCAAAAAACTTTGTTGCTTGTAGAGAAAAACTGTCAAAGCTCACCTTAGCCATTTGTTCATCAGCGCCCCAAGTCCAAATGCCGGCAGCCTGTAACTGCCATTCCCCTAGCAGAGGTAAGTCAAGAAAAGCATTATTAGAAGCAAAAATTTTCCCAGAATTACCGGCAGTCAAAGTTTGCCACACGCGTTTAATTTTGATTGTTTCCCCAAAATCTGGCATTGAAGCAAGCCGGCGGGTAACGACGGTTCCTTTTGAGGCGTACACCAATTCCCAATTACCGAGTAGAGAAGGGAGAGATGCCGGTTGGAGTGGGCGCGGGATAGGATTGATCCTTTCTAGCTGTCGCACGATTTCATCGATCTCCCCTCCATCCGAGGGAAATAAGGCTTGCTGTAGCCCTAACGCTTCGACTCGTTGCAAGAGGCCGGTTTTTAAGGCAAATCTCGTTGCGTCATCCTCTGCCATGTCTTGATTTTCCACTTCCCTGCTTTGAAGAAAGCATACATTGGAGTGTTTAAAAGGTGGCTATCTCTATCAGGAAAGAGCAGAACAACGACACCTGTTGGGGGAGTTTTAAGAATACTATCAGCCGTGGCAAAGTAGCCGCCCTGTAGTATTCTCTTTAAAGAAACTGAGTAATAAGTTTTTATGTAGTTGCCCAACTTAATCTTGTACTTCCTCAGTTTCTTTATAAATATCTTCGTCATATTCAATTTCATCAGATTCCTCTTCGTCCTCTTCACTAGAGTTAAGTAAATCTCGAACTCCAGCAAAGGATTCATCTGATTCAGAAGATTTTTTTATCTGCTCATCAATAAGTTCAACGTCTGGTAATACTACATGAAAATCTTTTCTCCAAGTTAAAATAAGATTTTCCGTCCAGTTAACCTCATTACTGACCTCTTCTTTAGTACGTTTTATCAATTCCCTCACACCATCAGAGGAATCCAACAATATCATTTTTATAAGCTCTATACATCTCTCAGATCCAGAGCCTTTAGTTATCATGTTTAGCTTTGCATTTGGCTGCACTAAAACATAAGACCAATGAGATTTATTGCGTCTGAAAAAGTCAGCTTCATCCATTTTAGTAATACTAAGCGAGATAGCATCAAGAATTGCTGGAATACGGTATTCTGGCGGTATCCTAAGCAAGAACCTTGAGACAGCGGAAAAAAGAATTTTTTGTCCTAAAATAGTATATAAAATACTGGCATCTCGTGTTTTCTTTATACTTGCTTTTTGATTCGCATTTAATTGAGGTTGCTCTGGTTGAATAGGGATATTTATGCCTGCGTGGTTAAGCTGTAATACCCAATCCTTGAATGGCTGAAGTTCAGCAAAAAACCACTTAAGCAATACTTTTGTGCCTATTTCAGGAAGTCTAGGATGAGACTCATAATAGGTCTCCAGAGCCATATTACGCTCAGTTGGTGAGTTGAATGATTTCTTTAAAGCTTCCTTCTGATAATCTTTCAATAATTCAATAGTACATTGGCTAACCAAATCCAGAGTCGTTAGATAAGGTTCTGATTGAGTCAAGCTTGGTGATGTGGAAGACCATCTAATGAATCTCTCTTCAAGCACTTTTTCCTCTAAAAGCTTTCTAGGAATCAATGCTGATATTTTACTGTCATCAAGCAATAGTTGAGTTTGTTTATCGATTGATTTCGCAGTCTTATTTATAACTGTAAAGATATTACGAGTTGATTTGATTATCTCATCTCTTACAGTTTTGCTGGAGTCTGCATGACCAACCCTACCAAGATTGCCAAATACTAAATAAACTACTGGGATGTCAAAGGTTTCTGAGCAACTGAAATTGTCCTTAATTTGTTGAGGACTTAAAAGCTCTTTTCCAGTATGGGCATCCCAATATCTCTTTAATGAAAGAAGTCTATGTTGACCATCAATTACAATTCTAGCTACGTTCTTATACAGCTTTAAAGTGACCCATTTTTCCAAAATTATTCCCTTACTCTGAGCTGGAGTAAAGTCCCAAAACTCTCTTTGGTCATTCGAGTTGGGCAAAAGCACGACTACAATTGAATTAAAAAAGCGAATTCCACCCTGCGCTAGGTAAGAAAATATTTCTGTCTTCGCTCTGTTTTCATCTAGTTTTCTCTGAACTCGTTCTGAAAAGCTCCAACTTCTTTGAATGTCATCAGCAAATTGAATGTTTTCAACTGCATCACTTTGCTCAAGAGTGGTTATGAAGTACCTTACCTCACCAAATTTACCAGTAATTGCTTTATATTCAATCGTCTCTGGAGACTGAGCATCTAATTCCATTTTCTAACTCCTCTGTGTATTAAACTTGGGTTGACATAGCTGAATTAACAGGCTTTCCAACTCTCTGGAAATATTTATTGGACAAGGGAGACAAACGAATAAAAATTCATCCTTATGTCTTAAGCTTGCGTACTTTGAGAAAAACCCATCGTCTCGCTCCAAATGCTGAACAAATCTCTCTCTTAAGTTGCTTGCAGTGCCAATGTAATCTGGACGTTGGAGAATACTACTTGAGATTAGGAGTTTTTTTAACATTCTTCGCTCTTTAGGCTCAGAGACGGCTTTGATAAATACTTCCATTTTTTCAGATAAACCAACTGACTCTCCACAAGTATTTACAATAAACTTACTTCTATTATCTTCTTCAGAAAACTTGGTTTTAAATACAGTTTGTTTGATGCGAGCATCTATCTGCTCAGATAACTCGTTTTCTGAAAAATCAAAGGCATGATATAACGCATAGATACCCGCATCTACAGGCAGAGAATCTGCTGAGGATAGAGTTGCTGTTACTACAATAAAGTTTTTAAAAAAGTTGTCGTGAACTGTTTCTTCCATATAAATTACAAATAATTTGGATAAAAAAGCTAATTTTTAGAATTTTCTAGAACATTCCGCTCAGCCATCAATAATATCAGCGCAGTATTAGCGATTGCCACAGAAATCACAACCACCAATTATCACATCTTCAAAAATGACAAATCCATCGTTGTGTTTGAAGGGTTCGCGCTCGACAGTGCGAGGTTGAACCTTTACTTCACAATATTCGCATCTGTATCCATACATCGGATTTTCTCTATAATACGGTCAATATCACTGGGAGGCAATTGATTGTTTGAGTCACATCAAGGTAATTATATCAAGTTGGTAGTACATTCATTCTTTTAATCTAAACTTTGCTAATATTGCCGACAACTTCTATACTACAAGCAGGCAAGGACATTTTTGTAAAAACGAAGCTGCTTTACTCTCCGCATTTAGGTTGTGTAAATGTGCTGGAGTCGGTCGGATAATGCCATTAAATATATCATCTAGACCGTAAGGAGTAAAGAACTGCCATTCTCCTTGCTCATCTAACCGTACCCCTACAGCCGTCGCTGTGTGCAACCAATCACTCACCCCATCTTCAGTGCTATTGTACAACCGGCTGCCGGCACGCCAACGCGCAAAACTCGCTTGATTTTTAACATCAAATTTGTACTCAGGAAACTGCGCTGTCAGGATATCTTTCGCAGCGAGTTCTTGATCACGATCTCCCAGCCCATCAAAAAAGGCAATATCAAAATCGTTAATAATTAACTGACATTCATTACCGAACACTGATTTCCAAACCGTATTTCGTACCGCACCACCGGCTAACCACCAATTAGGCAAATTCAGCAGAGAGATTGCCGGCAGTACAACACCCACGGGCGAATCTACCAAAATCTTCTGGAGGCGAGGGGTATTATCCATGTTTTATTTAAGTCTTTCCACTTATTTACCCAATTGTATTTTCAGTGCGCGCAACATCCGACTGGTTCCTTCTTCAATCGCTTTTTGCACCAGTTGGGGAATCATTTCAGTAATAGGCAGATCGGAAAAAATAAGACTAACAGTTGATTCAGTATAGTCTTCGTTTTGGAGAATATAAATCGTCAGTTTGCGATTTCGATAGATCCACACTTCCGGAACACGCAAGGCTTGATAAGCATTCAAGGTCGTCTTTGAAGTCACATCAGATTCAATCGCAAGATCGGGAGGTGGGTAAACCTCCAAATTCATATTGGTACAACCTCGAACACGACCGGCATTCTGGATATAAAAGCAGGTATCAGGTTCAACACCGGCAATGTCTGGTTGCTTCAAAGTCGTTGAGCCAAAATCTTCCCAGTCCTGTCCTTGGGCATCCAAAATAGCTTTGACAATATCGGCAATAATGCGATGGGGACGTTCCTGCAATGCCAAAGGAGACATGATTTCCAGCGTTCCTCGATAGTATGCAATGCGTGTGTTGCGCTGTTCTCCCAGTTCGGTAAGAATCTCCTCAAACTCCTGCCAGGACAGGTTATGAATGGTCATCATGCTGCCGGCAGTGAGTTCAATGGCACCAATGGGGATGGTAACAGTCATTAATGTTCCTCCGTCGATTGCTCAGGCAACTTCTTCAAGCGTAACTTGCTATTCACCCGTGAGCCGGTTTGGCATTGTGAGAACCTATGCCACTTCAACAGGCATTTTTTCTAAAAATATTTCTATCTCACATCAATAAAAAACCGGCTTAAGATCAAGATCATGCCGGCATTTAGGAATTAGGAAATAAAACGGCAAACTTCTAAGACTTTTTATGAGCAACGACATCAGCCGTTGCTTTAGCAATCGTCGCCAGCTGTAACCCTTGGGGATAATCGCCTTCTTGCTTGATTCGCTTGATTTCTGCTTCAGGAATCGGTAAGTTTAACTTCTGACAAACAGCTTGCACAATATCGCCGCGATCAATAACACCGGCAACCGCACCCGCTGGAGAGAGAACCGTCATGCGCCGCAATTGATGAATTTCCAGCCGGTTAATCGCTTCAACAATGGGCGTTTTTTCGTCAACGGTAATCAAGTCTGCAAACGGACGCGCAATGTGGTGAAGCGTCTGTTTTTCCCAAAGGCTGCGCTCGACAAAGCGAATATCATCGGTAACAATCATGCCGCGATAGCGACCATTAGACGCTGCATAAAAAGGTTTTTCTGACGCACCGCCTTCAATTAACAGGTATTGATCCGCAAACTCGCGCAGCGTCATCTCAGCATCAACAACCCGAAACTCGCGACTCATCGCATCCCCTGCCGTTAGCCGCACTAAGGCTTCCTGCAAATCGGTCAGCCGGTCGTAGGCGCTGGCATTGCGGACTCCAAACCAGCCCAGCAGTGCGATCCACAAACCGCCAATTCCTTCTCTTCCCCCCAGTAAAACGGCAGTTAATCCCAACAGAATCGCCCCCCAGCCTAGGGCTTTACCGGCTTTCGCAGCCCAATGAACGCCGGCAAAGCGATCGCCGGTCACTTTCCACACGGCTGCTTTAACAATCTGTCCCCCATCTAAAGGCAGGCCGGGGATTAGGTTAAATAAAGTCAAAATCAAGTTGATATGGGTGAGATGCTCTGCAATAATCTTCACCGGCAACGGCCCTGGTAGCTGGGCTAATGCACCAAACAGAAAGCACAAGATCAAACTTACCGCAGGGCCGGCGATCGCCACCTGAAACGCTTTGCCCGGTGTTTTTGATTCTTGATCAATCGAGGCAACTCCACCAAATAAAAATAACGTAATGGAATTAACTTTAATGCCTTGGGAACGCGCGACTAAACTGTGGCCTAATTCGTGGAGTAATACGGAAGCGAACAGCAATAGCGCCAACACAAGGCCGGCACTCCAGGCGACAACGGAACCCCATTCTGGATGCTGATTTTGCCAATCCGCCCCATTGGCAAGCGTTAGCAAGGCTAAAATAATGAACCAAGAGGAATCAATATATAAAGGGATTCCAAATAGATAACCAATTCGCCAACCTGACTGCATGAAATTTTCCTTGCCGAGCGCAGCAGTTTATCTGTGCAAGAATTAAAGCTTGCTTTCTTAATTCTACTGATTTCGCCGGCTCACCTGCGGGACACGCTACTCATCAGCGAATGTATTTCTACAACTTGAGCGCATCTCATAGACTCTTTACGGCGAAATCGGTTTCTCAATTGAAGAGTCATCAAGAAAGCGAATCATCTTTTTTTAGATTTAATTTATATTTCTTAAATTATTATCGGTTCGCGTTGAAAGGGCGCATCGCTTTTCAATGCAGTTTCTAGCAATTCGTTGCCGATTAATGCTTCAGTCCCCAATTCAAGGGTGGGGTGAGGTTCTAGCAAGCTAAAGCACCGGCTTCCCCCTCACCGCCTCATGTTGCCTACAGGACGCCGGCGTTACCCAGTCCCAAGATCGCGCCTGCACCCAGCAAGTGACCAAAGCTCATGGTTGCTAGCAATTCCGGCCAGCCAAAGCCGGTAAACAAACCGGGCACTTCAAGGGGTAAACGAGGGCCAACTCCGCGTTTCTGAATGGCAAAGCGTCCGATAGCAATTGCCAAGAGATTGGCGACAACCATCACGATCGCAACATTGGGCGACCACTGCGCCGTTGAAGCAGATGTTAGCAGTAAAGTTGAGTAAATCAAGTTACTATCTCCTAACCTTGATAAGGTGCGATAAACAAGTTTGTTATATTTTCTACATGAAAGGTTGAGTTGATCGTCTATATTTGTTTTAATAGTTAACAAATCGTGGCATTTTTGACACAAAACTACAAAATTAACCAGAAATAGAGCTTTTTTGATGCGAGTAAAAATTTGCGGAATTACGAAACCCGATCAGGGGTGTGCGATCGCACAGATGGGTTCCACTGCTTTAGGGTTTATCTGCGTACCGGCATCCCCGCGCTACGTGAGTTCGCTACAAATTCGGGAAATAGCAGACCGAATCGAGCCGGTGAATATTGACCGAATCGGCGTTTTTGTCAATGAGACGAATGAGCAAATCTGTGAAACCGTTGCGGTTGGAGGTTTAACCGGCATCCAGTTGCATGGCGACGAATCTCCAGACGTTTGCCTGCAGTTGCGCCGGTTGCTGCCCAATATTGAAATTATTAAAGCTTTGAGAGTGCGCTCACCAGAGGCACTCGATCAAGCCGATACTTATGCCGGCTATGTCGATACGCTGCTATTAGACGCCTACCACCCCCAGATGCAAGGCGGAACCGGCCAAACCCTTGACTGGAAGAGTTTACAGGAATTTAACCCCAGTTGCCCTTGGCTGCTTGCTGGAGGCTTAACACCAGAAAACGTCTCCGATGCCCTTAACCAAGTTAAACCTGCCGGTATCGACCTCTCAAGTGGCGTAGAGCGGTCACCGGGAGATAAAGATTTAATAAAAGTCGCCAGATTATTTGAGAGACTGGCGGTTAGGGTTTAGGGGGCATGGGGCATGATCAAGTATTCTTTCGTTCTCCCCTAGCCCCTAGCCCCTAGTCCCTAAAAGAACGCCGGCTGATGGCGAATGAGATTAAGAAACTCTTCACGGGTTTTTTGTTCATCCTGAAATACCCCCAGCATCGCACTGGTGACTGTCCAAGAACCGGGTTTTTGGACACCGCGCATCACCATGCACATATGGGAGGCTTCCATCACAACCGCGACGCCCTTCGGTTCTAAAATTGTTTGCACCGCTTCTGCAATTTGACGGGTTAAGCGTTCCTGCACTTGTAGCCGGCGAGAGTACATTTCCACAATGCGGGCGAGTTTGCTAAGCCCAACAACTTTTTGGTTAGGGATATAAGCAACGTGCGCCTTGCCCATAAATGGCAGCATATGGTGTTCGCAGAGGCTGAAGGCGGCGATATCGCGGACTAACACCATCTCATTATGACCTTCATCAAAGATGGCACCGTTGACAATTTCTTCTAAAGATTGGGTGTAGCCGCCGGTGAGGAACCGCATTGCCTCTGCCACCCGTTTCGGCGTTTTGAGCAATCCCTCACGTTCTGGATCTTCTCCAACGCCTAACAGAATGGTTTTCACCGCTTCCATCATTTTCTCGTTGTCTTCTTCAGTGGGAGGGTGGAGATTAGGTTTGGCCCCGTCTAATTTAGTATTGCGATCGGGTCGTGTTTGAACGAAGCCGACAGCATCCGCAGAGTCAGGCGTTATGGAATTGTTAATAATTGAGTTCGATCCGCCGGAAGATGCAATAGTCATTAGCAGTCTAGATTAGGGTGTGTAGTGGTTAGCAGAGTTAGTGTTCAAGGGTAAGCGCTGAGGCAAGCTGAGTGCAAACTTGCGAATGTTTAATTTATAACTCAACACTCACAGAGCACCGGCACTCGGCATCAACGTGATTTCTTCAATCACAGCCCCTTGAGGCAGCAGTGCGATTTGTAAAATTGAGCTGGCGACAATTTCTGGGGTTAACATCTGAGAACGTTCAAAATCAGCTTGAACGGTTTCTGTATCCCAAATAGGGGTGTTAACGCTACCCGGACAGATGGTTGTGACGCGAATGCCACTGCCGCGTTCTTCTTCTGCCAGGGTTTTAGAAAGGGCTACTAAGCCAGCTTTGCTGACGTTGTAGGCACACCAGCCCGGAAAGGCGCGGTAGGCAGCTACAGAGGCAACGTTAATAATTATGCCGGCCCCTTGCTGGCGCATCATCGGTAAAATTCCTTGGATGCTTTGAAAAACGCTGGTGAGATTCAGATCCATCACCCCCTGCCAGTCGGCTAGAGGTGTGTCCATTAAGGTGCCGGTGTAACCCATGCCGGCATTATTCACCAAGATATCAATAGGGCCAAAATCGGAGGCTATAGCACTCATCCCTTCTCGCACTAACTCAACCTTAGCCAAGTCCAAGGGATAAACACCGGCTTTGACGCCAGCCTGACGGACTGCCTCAGCAACCGTCTCTAGCTTTTCCTGTGAGCGACTAACAAGGGCGACATCAACGCCTGCTTGCGCGAACGCCAAGGCTGTTGCTTTACCAATCCCACTGCTTGCTCCTGTAATCAGGGCGCGTCGTTTTGTTGGAAAATTCATTAAATGTTTTGATTATCTCCGATCGGCTTGAGCTTTGCGTTCCTCACACGGAATCAAGCCCGTCGCGTCAGAAAACTGCACGCGAGCCGGTATGAGAAAACTGTTACAAATTGTAACTTATGCAATTATACCATTGAGGCTTTGGAATTCTTTTAGATGCCAGTAGGTAAGGGCGGGAACTCTAAATTGGCCCTCAGCCGCCCATACCTCTGCCGGCGAATCAAATTCATCGTCTTTTAAAGACGGTATCGCTTGAAAACAGCAAAATAAATTAAGCGCGAGCTTCTTCAAACATCCCAATATTGCGGAACTTTTGATATCGCAGTTCCCGACGTTGCTGACTTGTGAGCTGGGAAAGTTCATCCAGCTGCTGCAACAGCGCCTTTTTGAGGATTTCTGCTGCCTTAAGCGGGTCAGAATGGGCACCCCCTACAGGCTCAGTCAGCAAATGGTCGAGAATGCCGAGGTTTTTCAAATCCCAAGCGGTGATTTTAAGCGCATCTGCGGCGAGTGCTGCTTTACCGGCATCTTTCCAAAGAATCGCGGCACAGGCTTCAGGCGTTGCCACAGTATAAACCGCGTGTTCAAACATCAGCAGCCGGTCGCCTACCCCAATGCCCAAAGCCCCACCCGATCCACCTTCGCCAATAATCGTACAGATAATCGGCACATCCAGACTAAACATTTCCCGGAGGTTATAAGCAATGGCTTCTCCTTGGCCCAGGTGTTCAGCTTCGATGCCGGCCCACGCTCCCGGCGTGTCAATAAAGGTGAGAATTGGCATTCCAAAACGGTTGGCGTGTTCCATTAACCGCATCGCCTTGCGGTAGCCGCCGGGAGATGCCATGCCAAAGTTCCTAGCCACGTTATCTTTCGTATCGCGGCCTTTTTGATGACCTAGCATCACGACTGGACGACCGGCAAGACGCCCAACGCCGCCAACAAGTGCTGGATCGTCTGAACCCCGGCGATCGCCGTGCAGTTCCATCCACTCATCACTCATCGCTTGAATGTAATCCAGCGTGCTGGGGCGTCTGGGATGACGCGCCAGCTGAATTCGCTGCATCGGCGACAAGCTACTAAAAATTTCTTGACGCAGTTGCAAAGCCCGCGCTTCTAACTGCCGGATTTGTTCGGAGACATCGACCCCGTTTTCTTCAGCGAGTTGCCGAATTTGGTCAATGCGGCCCTCTAGTTCTGCTAAGGGCTTTTCAAAGTCTAAAAGAAAGGTTCTGCGCTCAGCGGTTGCCATAGTTAACAGTCAATAGTCAGCGATCAGCGGTCAGCGGTCAGTGGAAGCGTGGTGATCGTTTCAGTGCCGGCAGTTGGCTTTTTTAATTTAAAGCCAACCGGCAACTGAGAGGAAACAACCGACAACTGACGACTGACTGCTGACAAACAGCTAGTAACTCAGTAGGGGCCGAAATCCGTGTTTAACGGACATCTGGCCAATCAGCTCCATTTTTTCCACGGTAATCTGATTGCGGCCCCAAGAAAAGTTGGTGTGCAGCTTCTCAAATTCCAGCAGCATTGACTCGGCAAAGCAAGCAAATAGCTGTCGCGCCGGCGCATCCATGTTGACGATGTTCATGATTTTCCACTCAATATCGAGGGAATGCTCAACAATGCCGCCATTGAGCACATAAACATTAGGATGCTGAATTGTGGTGGCCATATTTTTGGGATAGCCGCCGTCAATCATCAGGCACGGCTGCTTTAATTGCGCTGGATCGATTTCCACGCCCTTGGGCATACTTGCCACCCAAACCACGATATCAGCTTGGGGAAGGGCTTCCTCTAGCTGCATGATTTTGCCCCGTCCTAGCTCGTCTTGCAAAGCTTGCAATCGTTCTTGATCGCGTGCGATTAGCAACAGTTCAGCCACATCGGTGCGGGAGTCAAGCCACCGGCAGACGGCACTACCGATGTCGCCGGTTGCGCCACAAATTGCGACGGTTGCCTTTGACAGTTCTATTCCCAGTTTCTGGGAAGCTTGTTCTACCTGCCGGCAAATAATATAAGCCGTGTGCGTGTTGCCGGTGGTAAAGCGTTCAAACTCTAGTTTGATATTGCGGATTTGCTGGAACTGCTGCTCCAGTTTGAAGTTTTCAAAAATGATCGAGGAAAAGCCCCCTAAAGCGGTGATTTTTAGGCCATGCTTCTGGGCGTGAGCCATTGCGTTAAGGATTTTACGCGTGGCTGCTTTAATCCGGCGGCTAGCTAGCATTTCTGGTAGAAAACACGATTCTACATACCGGCCTTCGATTTTTTGGCCGGTGATGCTAGTGACAGTAATCTCGTCAACGATTTGGGGAGGGGCAGAACACCAAAAGTCCAACCCTTGATCTGCGTATTCTGGATATCCCAATTCTCTGGCGACAGACTGGGCGTGTTGCAAACTGGTAAGGTGACCGATTAAACCAAACATGAACTGCTAGGGGTGAGCCGGTGAATCTGGGGGCAATGAGGAAGGGCAAACAAATTATGTTAATCCGCGCACGCATCATCAAGGGAGTGAGGAGGTAAGAGAGTGAGGAGAGAATAGATGATTCTTCGCTCCACTTTTCTTGACCTTGATCCCTAACACCGAATCCTTACACGGGCATGGACTGCAAAAATTGTTAAAGATTACTTAATCATTAACATACTACAGCACACATCTGCTTAAAATAGCAGAGGCACGGCCTAGCGTGCCCCTACTTGGATTTTTAGACTGATTTTGGTACAACAGACAGCTTTATAGCCGAGAGAGAACTACACAGCAGCCAGACCGTAAGCAGACAAGCGCATCAGTTCGCGGGGAGTGAAGCCAATATTGCTGAGGGCTTCGCCGTAAGCAATCATGAAATCTTCAACCAGTGCTTCTTTTTCCATCCCCAAGATACTGGCATCTGCTTCAACTTCGTTCAGCATCCGCCAGACAAGCGGGAGGTTCTGGCGATTGGCTTCTTCTAGTTCAGCTTTGGAATCTTCAAAGTGTGCTTTCAGCCAAACTTCTCCAAAGTTGAGGTGGCTATATTCATCCTTGACGACGCCTTCGGTGATTTTGCGAGCGAACTCATCAGCAACGGGAATGTAGATGTTGTAAGCAGCGATCGCAAAACACTCAATAATCAGTGATTGAATCAGCAAGCAGGTTACAACTTGATTTTCTGCTGCTGCCACTTGAAAGTTTTTGTGCAAGCCGGCAAAAAACTTGCGAGCAAATTCCATATCAGGGGTCACTTCAAGGTTCCGCCCGCAAGCTTGGAATCCTTTCTTGTGACGGTTTTCCATTTTCGATAAGCCGATCAGCTCATCTTTTTGATCGGGCAGCAGTTCAGCCAGTTTGATATAGTTCTCGTTGGCTTCTTGTTCGCCTTCGATAACAATGGCGTTAATGCGGCTGTAAGCGTCTTTGTATTTTTCGCTTTGAAAATCGATGGTTGGGCTGGCCTCAAGCTGCGGCATAGGTTTCTTTTCTCCTCATCACGAGTAAGCCGATACGAGATTGACCCGTAAACTGTAGGGCAACAGTTAAAGGTTGTGGAATGTAACTTACCTTATAGTTTACTTTACATAACTTTCAACAAAGGGTTTAGCTCTGTTATTGGCTCTGGGAAAGCTTTAGCGTCTTAACGGGTCGCCCTCAGACAGGTTTTTATCTTAATAGATGTATTATAAACTACAAATAACGCAATAAATCTGATCAGGCTTCCTTAAATCAAGGGTCGTGATTTTAATTAGTAATTCCTATAATAGGGAAATCTCATAAGCTCCCATGCCTCAAGACAGTTTGGATAATCTTAAACCGGCAAGCCAGCACAGCCAGAAATCCGCCCGGTCTGTCTCGCAGCCGGCAAATACTTCTCAAATCGGAACATGGTTGAGCCTGCTTGCGTTAGTCATGGGTGCGGCAGTGGTGCTGTTGCCACTGGGTGTGGTATTTCTCTCTTCATTAACCCCCACCGGCACATCGGGCATTTGGCCAAATCATCTGACGTTGGTAAATTATCAGGAGGCGTGGCGGCGCGGGAATTTCCTGCTAGCGTTTGCCAATTCTACCTTCGTTGCCCTGGCAGTTACTGGCTTTCAAGTTGTCACCTCGGCTCTAGCGGGTTACGCCTTAGCCCGGTTAAAATTTCAGGGCCGGCAAATCGTCCTGCTAATCGTACTGGCAACGCTAGTGATTCCATTTCAACTGCTGGTGATTCCCATCTTCCTAGTGCTGAAATGGGGAAACCTGATTAATACCTACGCAGCGCTGATTTTACCCACGGCGGCCAATGGATTTGGAATTTTTCTGCTGCGGCAATATTTTCTCACAGTGCCGGTGGAGTTGGAAGAGGCAGCGGCACTTGATGGGGCAAACCGGCTGCAAATTTTATGGCGAGTCATGCTACCGTTAGCCAGGCCGGCTTTGGTCACACTGTTTTTGTTCACCTTTATCGGTGAGTGGAATGATTTATTCAAACCCTTAATTTTCACCACCCGACCAGCACTGAGAACGGTACAGCTCGCTTTAGCAGATTTTCAAGAGCAATTTACCAATAACTGGTCGTTACTAATGGCAGCCGTAGTGATTGCAACCGTGCCGGTTGTGTTGCTATTTCTTGCCGGCCAGCGGCAGTTCATTCGCGGCATTGCTACGACAGGAATTAAGAACTAAACGGCGAGATGTCGAGAAATTTACAAAAGCTAGGTCTATTTTTAATCATTTTCTCGTTTCTTCCCTGGATTGCCATTGTTGCTATTGTGCCGTGGCTGCCATTAACTGCTGCCTTTAAAGCTGTTTTGGTTCCAGTCATGCTAGTTCTAGCAGAAGTAGCTTTTTGGCTGGCGTTGTTACTGGTAGGAAAAGAAGCCGCAACCCGCTACCGACGCTATTTTAATCTTCGCACGTTGTGGAAGCGTTTGAGAAAGTGGATCAGGCGGCATTGAATAAGGGCACTAGGGAGAAATGGAATTTTTAGGAAAATAGATGATGAGCAAACAAACAAGTTTGTTTATTTTTTCATCTGAGAAAATAACGAGATCAAGTATATTTTTAACTTTGCGTATTTAAAGCATCTGTTTGTGGCCGGCTGGGAAGCTCCATAATAAATTCTGTTCCCTTTGCCGGATCAGATAAACAGGATAATTTCCCCCCATGCTTTTCCACCACAATTTGATAGCTGATGGATAAGCCAAGTCCAGTACCTTTGCCCACCGGCTTTGTGGTAAAAAAGGGATCAAATAGCTTCTTACGGACTTCTTCCCGAATGCCAGGGCCATTATCAGAAATTGCTACGACAATACCACCGGCAGCGGAAACAAAGGTGCGAATCCCAATCGTGGGGAGTTTACATTCAGATGTTGAGGTTTGAGCATCGGCTGTATCGGCACTAGCAAAGGACTCTTCCAAAGCATCAATGGCATTCGCCAGGAGATTCATAAACACTTGATTAATTTGGCCGGCATAACACTCGACGGGAGGTAAATCCCCATACTCTTTAATGACCTCAATCCCAGGAAAAGACCCCTTGGATTTTAGCCGGTTGTGTAAAATCAGCAGTGTATTATCAATTCCCTCATGAATATTAACCGGCTTGACTTCCGCTTCATCTAAGCGAGAGAAATTTTTCAGCGTTCGCACAATTTCGCAGATGCGTTCCGCCCCCATTTTCATCGAATCCAGAAGCTTAGGCAAATCTTGCAGCAAGAAATCCAAATCAATCGCCTCAACTTCCTGCTGGATTCGTGCAGTCGGTTCTGGATATTCTTGTTGATAAAGTTCTACCAAACCTAACAAATCTTGGATGTAAATCGTCGCATGGCTTAAATTGCCGGTGACAAACCCAATGGGATTGTTAATTTCATGAGCAACCCCAGCCACCAATTGACCTAAAGAAGACATTTTCTCAGTTTGAATCAGTTGCAGTTGAGTTTGTTGCAACTCGTGCAAAGTAATTTCTAATTCTCTGGATTTTTGGCGTTCTATTGTAGCGGCTGCTGCGCGTTCTTCCTCGACTCCAATCGCTGCAGCAACAATCCCCATCAGCTTCTGGTCAGCTTCCGTGAATGTAATCGGCTCAGTATACATCACGCACAAAGAACCGAGATAAGTCTCTCCCCGGCGCACTGCTTGAGCGATGTAAGTCTGCAGCCCGTAAGATGCTACAGACGGATCAGTCTCGGCATAAATGGTGTTCTGCAAGTCACAAATAATGACAGCCTCAGCATTCCCTTGCTGAATCACGTCATAGCAGATATGGCCATCAGCGCGATCCACCGGGCAATAGTTAGCTGGGGTATGCCACTGTCCAACTGAGTGCAGCAAGGGCTTCTCTTGTGTTTGCCCAATCTTCTCTAGCCGGTTGTAAAGCGCACAAGCGCCTCCTAAGAGTTCTCCTGCCAGTGCAGTTAGCCTCTGGATATTTTCAACGGCATTGGTGCCAAATCCCAAGAAGCACTCATTAATTTTACTCAGCCGCAACTCGACTTGTTTGCGAGATGTGATGTCGCGGGAGTTGATGACAATTCCTTTAACAGCCGGATCTTCGAGTAAATTAACGCTAACCGCTTCCAGAAAACACCAAGAACCATCGGCACGCCGGAGGCGATACTCTTGAGGAATTGAGACTGCCGGCTTACTTGTCAGACGTTCGTGATTAGCGAGTGCTTGGGGCAAGTCTTCAGGGTGGACAAATTCAAAGGCATACTGCCCCACCATTTCTTCCGGTGGGTAACGCAACACCGTCGAGACTGAGGGACTGGCGTAGAGGATTGTACCTTCGGCATCCGTAATCGTGATGATATCAGAGCTATGGCGAATCAGTGACCGCCATTTAGCTTCATGTTGAAATAGGGCAAGAGCCGCTTGCTTGGCAGCAGTAATGTCTTCCACCACGCCTAGAATAAACTGGACTTGGCCTTGAGCATTCCGGAGCGGGGAGACACTCAGCCGGCCCCAGCAGATGCTACCATTTTTGCAAATAAAGCGTTTTTCACTTTGGTAAGCGTTGTGTTCGCCCTTCGCCGGCCAATCGCCCTCTAAATCGGCATCGTCTGGGTGAGTCAAAGCAGTAAACGTCATGCCGCGCAACTCGCTTTCGCTATAACCTAGCATTGCCTGAAATGCCGGGTTGGTGGCAATCAGTTTTTGTCCTTTGACAGAAGCAAGTCCCATGCCGATCGCTGCACCCTCGAAAATGGTGCGGAAGCGCTTTTCGCTGTCTCGCAGTGCGGCTTCTGCGGCGATGCGATCTGTAATGTCGCGGCTGACAACAACGAGTCCTTTGCGGCTGCCATCCGGGTTAAACAGGGGCACTTTGTGCGTGTCATAGACTTTGCTTGAGGCATCTGACTGTGGCAGGGTTTGGGTGTGATGGTTGCCGGCAGTCCAGGGGGTTTCATCGGTTTGCCGAATCTCGGCTAAGAGATGTTTGTGGGGTTCGCTGATATAGGGGGCGAGGGCATCGTCTGTTTTGCCGCGATACTCTACCGATTCTAGGCCAAAAAGTTGGAGGGCGGATTGATTGGCCACAACCCAGCGCCCCTGGCTGTCTTTCAAGGTAACGGCATCCGGGACTGCGTCGATTAAGGTATTGAGCCAGTATTCTTGATTTCGCAAGGCGGCTTCGGCTTGTTTGCGCTGGGTGATATCCACGACGGTGCCTTCGTAGTACAAAAGCTCGCCCTGTTGGTTTCGGACTTCCCAAGCGTTTTCTGAAATCCAAATTTCGCTACCGTCAGCTCGGTAAATTGCGGCTTCAAAATTACTAACTGAACCTTGTTCTTGGATGTGGTGTGTAAATTCGCTGCGCCGGCTATTCTCAACATAAATATTGTGTGCGCCGCAACATCGCATCAGTTCTTCAGGTGAGTCGTAGCCATAAATTCTGGCTAAGGCTGGGTTGGCGCTCAGGTATCGTCCGTCTGGTGTGGTTTGGAAGATGCCTTCGGTGGAGTTTTCAAAGATGCTGCGATATTTGGCTTCGGTTTCTCGTAAGGCTTCTTCTGCTTGTTTGCGAGCGGTGATCTCTGTCTGCACCCCAATAAAGTGAGTTAATCGCCCGTCGTTGTCGCGTACCGGCGAAATGGTAAGTTCATTCCAAAATGGGGTGCCATCTTTACGGTAGTTTTTCAAGATGATTTGTAGGTCACGCTCTTCGCGCAGGGCGCACCGAATTTCTTGGAGGGCGACTGGATCGGGGTCTGGCCCTTGCAAAAACCGGCAGTTACGCCCGATAATTTCTTCTCGCAAGTAGCCGGTGATGCGCTCAAAGGCGCGATTGCAGTAAACGAGGGGCTGGTCGGGTTGGGTTGCGTCCGCAATGACGATGCCGGTGCTGGTTGCGTCCAAAGCCCGCTCATATAGTCGGAACACGTCTTCCATCAGGCTGGGTGCGCTACGGTCGGAGGGATGGCAGTGCAGGGTCTGAGTAGGAAGAAGTGTCATGGGGCTATCCGATTAAAAAAGTATAAAAAATTCTGGGCAAATTTTCCGAGCGTGTGAATATGTTAGAAAGTTCCACTTAAGATCAGGGCTTTTGTTGGACAATAACCAGCGCCTGTTGTGCCGACCCATGAATACTAAAAGTGCCGACACTGGATAGATGCAACTTACACCTTTCCCTTTGCAGCTTTAGCGGCTGCTTACCCTTTTATCTCAAGGGCAGGGAAGGCTATTCAAATGTCAAGTGGTGTTAGTTGAAGATGTAGAGCGTTAGCCTGTGGCAGTTTTGGCTTCTCGCTAGTAGAGTCGGCTCGGCGTTCTTTGGGTTTGAGAAAACATTATGGGAAGATATCTAACCTTAGGCTGTTTTACTCTCAAATAAACTCTACCTTTAGGATGATTTTAAGTGTTAACCTGGACGTAGACCAGCAGATGCGAAAGTCGTGTATTGCACAGCGGGGGTAAGCAGTGGATGAGTGGCATTTAACCAAGTTGAGGCGTGACGCCCTCAGGGTTGGCATCACCCAATTTCGTTTCCTGGAGATTTGCACCAACAAGATTAGTGGTTTTAAGGGCCGCCCCGCGCAAGTCTGCGCGACTGAGGTTAACTTTGGCCATATCAACGCCGTGCAAGTTTGCCGTCCGCAAATCTGCCCCTTGCATATCAGATCCACGAAGATAGGCGATCCGCAGATTCGCTGCAACCAAGTTAGCGCCGGCTAAGTTCGCCTCGCGCAGGTCAACTGAAAGCATATTGGCACCTTCAAGGTTAGCCCCTGCTAAATTGGCTTGACGCAGATCAGCCGCAACCAAGTTAGCCCCCGCTAAATTAGCACCAGCAAGATTGGCGCAGAATAGGTTAGCCTCACGCAAGTCAGCGCACTTAAGATTCGCCCCTTCTAGGTTCATCTGGTATAACAACGCCTTCCGCAAGTCAGGGCAGTTTGGGGGGGACTCTAACCGCCACGCATTCCAGTCAGCAGTTCCTTCTTTAAGCACCGCAAGATGTCGTTCGTTAGCCATTTTGATTTTTTTTGGGCACAATAATCTTGACTGTTGGAACAACTCAGTGGCATTGCCGCCGGTTTTTCCCTTAATTCCTAACAGATTTTTCGTTTTTTCAGAACTGGAGAATTATTTACAATTATTACCCTTTTCTTTAAAGCAACAGAAAGCTGATACCCGAAATCGAACAACTCAGGTTGGAGAAATCCAAAGTCTCTGACGGGAAGTTCCCAATCTCATCTCCATTAAAGCTAGATTAGTAGATGTGCAAATGAGAAAAAGCTTGTCAGGGAGCGATGCAAAGGTTTTTTCAGCGAGCCGGTTCAAGCCGGTTTCGGCCTAATTGATCAATCTGCTTGCAGAGACTCAAGTTTTAACAACCCTCTTTAAAATTTTAAGTCTCCACAGGCGATCAAGTATAAAACCCTGTAACAAAAGAATACATCAGTTAGTAGATTTTCCAAAAAACACCCGTTAACTGTATTTCGTAGGTAAATAGACTTATCTTCTATACCTTTTTTGTCAGTATCCTATCTCTTGTCTATTAGGAATTCCCGCAGAAAAAGTCCTATGCTCTATGCCCCTTTTTTAGAAATGATATCAAATTTAATCTGCTTCATTAAAGTTTTTTCTCTTCTAAAAATTTCGCAACGCTTAAATCTGTGGGGTGTTGTTTTTAGAATTAGATATTTGAAAATTTAAAATAAATTTTATTAAATTAATAGAAAAGTAACCAGTAAGATTGAGTTATAGGATAGCAGAAAGTCATACAAATGAGCCGCTCAACTAGAAACAAGGATGTAAGTGAAGCCCTAACTCAGGGAAGTTTGTTAAATCGGATGACAAATCGCATCCGTCAATCCCTAGAGTTATCAGAAATTCTGTCGGCTACAGTGGCAGAAATGCGCTTGTTTCTCGACACGGATCGGGTGAAAGTCTATCGATTTCATGAAGATGGCACCGGCGAAGTGATAGCCGAGTCCATCTATGAGAATCGTCTGCCATCACTGTTAGGTTTGCACTTTCCTGCCAGCGACATTCCCGTTCACGCCCGCGAGCTGTTTGTTAAGGCACGAGTGCGTTCAATTGTGGATGTTGCAGCCCAGCGTATCACCTTTAACTGTATCAACTCTGTGGATACCACCGGCGGCTTAAGCATTGAAGAAGTGCGAGCGCAAACCATTGAAGAGGTACTACAACGACCTGTCGATCCTTGCCATGTGGAATACCTGACAAGGATGGGGGTAAACTCGTCTCTGGTGGTGCCGGTTTTACACGAGGGAGAACTTTGGGGTTTGCTGGTTTCCCATCACGTAGATCCTAAGACTTTCTCATCGGAAGACTTGCAAATTGTGCAGATGATCGCGGATCAAGTGTCAGTTGCGATCACCCAATCTAATCTGCTAGAGCAAGCCCGTACCAAGGCACGTCGAGAAACTTTAATTAATCAAATTTCTAAACTGCTACACGCGCCTCTCAATATTCAAGAAAGCCTACAAAATGTTTTGGGAAGAGTCGTAAAATCTGTTGCTTGCGCCGGCGGCAGACTTTACCTGAATCCAATGGACACCGCCTCACTTCCAGAACTTTACACTATCGGTGAACAACCCGATTTACCCTCTGAAACCGGCAGAGCAATCTGGCTGGAATATCATCCCTTCTGGCAACATTTGATGGCGCAAGAAAGCTTAGCAGGAGTAGGTTATCAACCAACTGCTGATGAGGTCGATCAGTGGCTATTTGACTCCAACGCCTTCTCCGGACAAACGCGCGCGCTCGCCTCGGTTCGCATTGTTAGGGATCTTTACCAAGAACCTTTACTGGAGTCGGTCTCGCCCAGTTTTCGTACCGGCTCTATACGCAGCTTGCTGGTGATGCCCCTGCGCTACGGGCAACAGTCCCTTGGTTGCCTCACCCTTTTCCGCAATGAAATTGATACGGATATCCTGTGGGCGGGTCGTTTTAACCCAGATGAACGAACAGCAAGAGTCCGTGATTCGTTTGAAGTTTGGCGAGAGTTAAAACTCGGTCTAGCCCCAGAGTGGACTCGTGACGAACTGGAACTGGTGCAGTCTTTGGGCACTCACTTGGCGATGGCGGTGATGCAAAACCGGCTTTATTTGTGGGAACGGGAACACCGGCTGTTAGTGGAAATGCGAAACCAAGAACTCAATGCCGCCCGTGCCGCTGCCGAGGAAGCCAGCCGGTTAAAATCGGATTTTCTCTCCTCCACCAGCCATGAATTACGCACACCGCTTGCCTCGACACTCAATTACCTGAAACTCCTAAAAGAAGGTTATTATGACAGCGAAGAAGAGTTAAAAGAATATATCCACGTCGCCCACCAATCTGCAGAAAATTTAGTGGCAATTATTAACGATGTATTGGATATTGCCAAGATAGAAGCCGGTCGGATGAATCTTAACTTTGAGCGAGTCAGTCTGCCGCCCTTACTTGAAGAACTCACGCGGATGTTCAGTATTGATAGCCGGTGTAAGAATATTCCCCTGATCGTGGAGTGTGAGGTGGAAAGCCTCTGGGCTGACAAAGTCAAACTCCGGCAAATCCTGACAAATCTTCTTTCAAATGCCTTTAAATTCACCAGCACCGGCGAGGTTCGCATTCGGGCTATCAAACGACTCGGTGCCGGTTTTTCTCCCACTGCTGGGGCACCAGAGCCATTTTCCCGGCAATTTGCTGAAATTTCCGTCGCTGACACCGGCATCGGCATCGACAGCACCCAAGCGAGTTTGCTATTTGAACCGTTTGTGCAAGGAGATGGCTCAATTAAGCGGCGCTATGGCGGCACCGGCTTAGGTTTAACCGTCTGCAAACGTTTGGCTGAACTGATGGGGGGTCAAATTTGGCTGGAAAGCCCCGGTTTGGGACACGGCACAACAGTTGCTTTCACTTTACCGTGGATGTAGGATGCCTCAAATACCCCCTGTAATTCAGGGAAAACCCATTGATTCCAGTCCAGCAACCATTGCAGAGGTGTCGAGTGAACATTTTACTCGTTGATGATGATTACCTCTTGGCCAAAGGTACGGCCAAATTAATTCAACGCATGGGAGGGCATACCGTCTCCATTACAGACAATCCAGTTGAAATTTTCAAGCAATGTGAATCGGGAAGTATAGACATCGTGCTTATGGATGTCAACTTACCGGGGGCAACTTGGGAAGGGCAAGAAGTTAGTGGGGCAGACTTGTCTCGCATCCTCAAAACTCAACCCTCAACCTCCCATATTCCGATTATTATTGTTACCGCCTATGCCATGTTGACAGAGCGACAAACCCTGTTGTCAATTTCCCACGCGAATGATTTTTGTACTAAACCCATCACAGATTATGAGGCGCTTTTAGAATTAATCGCTCAGCTCACTAAAAAGAATTAAAAACTGAAAGTCACTGTGCCTAATGCTGGGCTTAGCAGAAAGTCAACAAGCGTTGAGTTTACGAGAAGTATGGAAAGCAATAAGACGGTTGGTAAAGGTAAACTGCCGCAACCGAAAGATATAACACAACGACTTTGCTTTTATTTGCCGGTTGCACCGAGTGCTAGCCGATAACTTTAATATTATTTTAAATTTTTGCCGATTTTTGACCGAACATTATATGTAACAATTTAAATAACTCTGCGTTAGAGTTCAAAGTTTGTATCATCAATCAAAGAAGGTAATGAGGAAAATGTATAAGGTTGCCGTTCTCGATGATGATGAATATTGGTGTTTGGCAATCCAGCGATACTTTAGAAAAGAATTTGAAGTTTCTATATTTCTTGAAGTAGAAAATTTTTTAAATAAAGCGAGTCAGTTTGATTTAGCCATTGTAGACTTCTCAATTCCTAGAGCTAAATTTGAACCAAAGATTAGCGGCAGTGAGATTATCTGTCATCTCAAAAAAACCTTAGAAAATCCGCCAATTTTAGTGTTAGCAAGTGGATTTATTAGCCAAAACGATAGAGAAGCCGGTCAAAAATTGTGTCCACAAGCTGACGATTTTTTAGCAAAGGATGCTGGATTAGATCAAATTTTAATCCAAATTAAAGAATTGATGAAAGTTAAAAATCATCATAATAATGAGCCAAATCATAAAAAATAAACGATTATTTAAAATAAGTTATTTTTTTAAGTAGCAGAAAATTCCAATTTTCCATGCGAGGAAATTAACGGGAAAAACGCTTTGTCGCTTCCTGTTAAAACGAAGAGAAGTTTTGTGTTAACGAACCCTATGAAAATTTTAAGAGTACATGACGAAACAGGCAGCAGGCTAGTCTGCACACGGAAAAATCTGCTAGCTTTTTAAGACAATCAACAGATCGGCGAATCCGGACAGGCGTTGAGGCACCTGCTGGAAATCGCGCCATTGCATCTACAGGAGGGAGTGAGGAGGATGAGCATGGAAACATTAAAAGGACGCGATTTATTGAGTTTGGCAGACCTCAGCAATGGAGAATTAGAGGAACTCCTGCAACTGGCGGCACAGATGAAAGCAGGAAAAATTAACCGGCAATGTAACAAAGTTTTGGGTTTGTTGTTCTACAAAGCTTCAACTCGGACACGCGTTAGCTTTTCTGTGGCGATGTACCAGTTGGGAGGCCAAGTCATGGATCTCAACCCCAGCGTGACTCAGGTGAGTCGAGGAGAACCGCTGATTGATACTGCAAGGGTTTTAGACCGCTATCTAGACGTTTTGGCCATTCGTACTTTCGCGCAAGCGGATTTGCAAACTTTTGCAGACTATGCAAATATTCCGGTGATTAATGCCCTGAGTGACCAAGCACATCCTTGTCAGGCTTTGGCGGATTTGCTGACGGTTCAGGAGTGTTTTGGCACGCTGAAAGGCATCACCCTAACTTATGTAGGCGATGGCAACAACGTGGCAAATTCTCTGCTGCTAGGTTGTGCAATGGCGGGGATGAATATCAGAGTGGCTACACCGGCAGACTTTATGCCGGCAGCCGACGTTGTAGAACAGGCGCGGACACTTGCCGGCGACAAATGCGAAATTACCATTACCAATGACCCCATCGCTGCTGCCACCGGCAGCCAAGTGCTGTACACCGATGTTTGGGCGAGTATGGGGCAAGAGGAACAAGCAAAGGATCGCGTTCCGCTGTTTCAACCTTACCAGCTCAATGAACAGCTCTTAAGTTATGCCGATAAAGATGCGATTGTCTTGCATTGCCTGCCGGCACATCGGGGAGAAGAAATTACCGATGAAGTGATGGAAGGTTCTCATTCGCGGGTTTGGGATCAGGCAGAGAACCGAATGCACGCGCAAAAGGCTTTGTTGGCAAGTGTGTTAGATGCAAACTAATTGGTGAATCTCTTGCCACTCAGCCTCCGTTAACGGCTGCATCACCAACTCAACCCCAAAACAGCAGCCGGCAGCCGCAACCAACGCATTGATAATCGTTTCAATTGGCATATTTAGGGACAAAGCTGCCGGTGTTGCTTCTTCGCCAAATACCTGAGAAAACAGGTTAGTATCCGGCTGTAGCCGCATCGATCCATGCTGCAAAATTGCGCCATCGCGTCTTAACTGAGCACTGCCAATTAACTTCACACCGGCAGCCGTCACTAAATCTGCGCCGGTTGCATTGCCAAAACAGTTGGGGTTGTTAATGTAACTGCGCCCAGCATCCCCGTAGTGCAACTCAATGCCCAGCGATCGCCAACCGGCAATTAAAAATTCACAAATTGCTTGATACGCTTGAATGCGGTTGCCGGCTAATCCTGAAGTCACTACCGCATAGGTTAAATCTCCCTGATGCAGCACTGCCCGCCCGCCGGTGGGACGCCGCACCACATCCACCGGCATCCCTTGCCACTCGATTTGTTGCCAAAATTCCGGCCAGCGATGTTGATGATATCCCAGAGAAAGAGCCGGCGGCCACATGGTGTAAAACCGTAAAGTTGGCGGATGCAAGCCGGCACTATGCTGTTGCATCAACCAACGATCAATCGCCATCTGAAGGTTCCCAGACGCTTGCAGCAGCGGGATTAAACGCCAAGAAGGGGTAGAGGCACAGGAGAGAACGCTATAAGTGTCGGTTTTTATCATTTATCCCATGCCCCGTGCCCCTACCTTTAGGTTGGCGAAGCCTTGCCCTATTAACTATTGCCCGTATTCTGCCTGCAACGCGTCGTCGTTGTCGTCCGCGATTGTCGCCACAATTGTAATGGTTCTAGAAATTTCTGTCGGTGAAAGGTCTGCTACGGTTCGCGTTGCTATCACCACAACCTGATCGTTAACAATGCCGAAGCGGGATTCAAATGTGGCTGATGCGTTCATTTCTAGTAGCTTCCGCATTAACTGCGGTTCGTTCTTAGCCGGCAGCTGCATCACAAATGACCAAACGCTTAAGGTATCATCATCCGTCGTGCCGGTGAGTTGCACGAACACCTCAACGCTACCGTAGTTAAACTTCCAAAGATGACCCTCTTCGCCTTGGGCAACCATCACCTTTTGATCGATGGCCATACTAGTGACAACCGTTTCAATCTCCCCGATAAGATTGATTGTCGTCGCATCTTCAACCAGTTTGTTGGTGATAATATCTTCAGTTGACGGGCTTTGAGCGGAAACCGCTTGCAAATTTTGCTCACTGGTCGTCATACAAGTCTCTCCTCCTCTGTTAAGGTGTCCCTTAAGCAACAGTATCGCGTGTGAGTGGTCTTCTGAGCCAGTGATACTGACTTTTTCTTAAGGCGTCAGCAGATCAAGAGTGGGGGGCGAATTCCATAAACTCGCCCCCACGCACCCTTTATCCCGCTCACTTTTCACTCAGGATGGTTTGTGGGCGATCCAGTATTTGCTCACCATGTGAATTTCCGTGGTGATATTCGTGAACCCTGCTTTTTCCAGACGTTCTACTAAATTATCCGTTGTGTAGTGCCGGTAGTAAGGTTCGTGAAACATAGCGGGGAAGTTTTCCATCATCGGCATAAAATCAGGAGAATCGTTCGCCTGAATTGAGTCGCAGATCACAAAGACTCCGCCCGGTTTTGTTACCCTGAAGCATTGCTCAATTACCTGCTGCCGCGCCTCTGCTGGCAACTCATGGAACAGAAAAACGCAAGTCAATGCGTGGAAGTAGTTATCCAGGTAGGGTAACTCCTCTGCATTGGCTTGTAAAAGTTGCGGCAGTTCTCCCGGATTTTCCGAGAGTAACTGATTTGCCTTGCGGAGGTAGGCCGGTGAGAGATCCGTCCCAAACAGGGAAGCTTCTGGCAGGGTGCCCCGAATGAATTTTAGGGTGCGCGCAGTCCCGCAAGCCACATCTAGAACCCGAATTTGATGAGGTGGGATTGAACTAAAAGCTTGCAATCCTTGCTTTAAAGGGGCTAAAATGCGCCGGCGCATGGCATCCGCCGCACCGTTAAATAAAATTTCCACCTGCAAGTCATACAAATTGGCGGACATATCACTTAAATAGCCGTCCGTTTGGTGGTGAAAGTTTTGCAGGTAGTAGCTGGGATAACCTTCTGTCTTAATATCTGGGGAAAATTCATGATATTTTTTCTGGTTCGCGCGTTCCCAGATTTGCGGCATATCTAGCACAATCAGCGGATAGTAGCGGAAAAAATCTTCCCAAGGATTATCAAACAGCAAGGTGAAAGGATACACGCCTTGTTCGGCATCCTGCCAGTCTTTTTCAAGCAGTTGATTCAACCTTTGTTGAAGTTTTAGTAAAAGTTCTGGATGTAGGGGTTGAGTTTTCTGTTTAGAAGGACTAACCAAGTTCAGCAATTGCGAACTGATCGCTTTGTGAGCCAGACCAAAGTAAGTTTTACCTTGTTGGAAACTTTGATAGGCGAGTTTAGTTAGGGTGTCAGGCATGGGAGTGGAACAGTCAATTTTAGGTATGTGAAGATGTAATTATTAATAATTGTAACGAATAAATATCGAACCGGCTTTGAGACAAAAAAAGCCACCGCATAGGGTGGCTGCTGCGCTCGTTATACGAAGAGGCCGGTTTTAGCAATCGTAGTAGAGAGCAAACTCGTAAGGGTGAGGGCGCAAGCGCATCGGGTTGACTTCGTTGTCGAGTTTGTACTCGATCCAGGTATTGATGAAGTCTTCGGTGAACACGCCGGTGCTCGTCAAGAATTCGTGATCGGCTTCGAGTGCTTTGAGTGCGTCCAACAGAGATCCAGGCGTTGAAGGAACCTTGGCCAGTTCTTCAGGAGTGAGGTCATAGATGTCCACATCCAGAGAGTCACCGGGGTCGATCTGGTTCTTGATGCCGTCAATACCGGCACACAGCATCGCCGCAAACGCCAAGTAGGGGTTGCAGGTGGCATCTGGACAGCGGAACTCTAAGCGCTTGGCTTTGGGGTTCATCCCAGATAGGGGAATGCGGATCGAGGCAGAACGGTTGCCTTGAGAGTAAGCCAAGTTAACCGGCGCTTCAAACCCAGGCACCAAGCGTTTGTAAGAGTTGGTGGTGGGGTTGGTGAGTGCCAGCAATGCCGGTGCGTGCTTCAGCAAGCCACCGATATAATGCAAAGCAGTTTGGCTCAAGTTGGCATAACCGTCGCCCCAGAACAGCGGTTGGCCGTCTTTCCAAATAGACTGGTGGGTGTGCATCCCGGAACCGTTGTCGTTAAACAGCGGCTTAGGCATGAAAGTGACGCTTTTGCCATATTTCTTGGCAACGTTTTTGATGACGTATTTGTAAGTCATCAAATAGTCAGCCGCTTTCACCAAGGTGTCAAAGCGGAAACCCAGTTCGTTTTGTCCGCCGGTGGCAACTTCGTGGTGGTGCTTTTCAATGGGAACACCACACTCTGCCATTGTCAGCAGCATTTCGGTACGGATGTCTTGCAGCGTATCTGTCGGCGCGACTGGGAAGTAACCTTCTTTGTAGCGAGGTTTGTAACCGAGGTTGCCGCCGGCTTCTTCTTTACCAGAATTCCAGCGCCCTTCTATGCTATCGACGTAGTAGAACCCTGAGTTCTCAGTTTGGTCGAAACGGACATCTTCAAACACGAAGAACTCGGCTTCTGGGCCAATAAACGCGGTATCGCCGATGCCGGTGGAAATCAAGTAATCAACGGCTTTCTGAGCAATCGTGCGCGGATCGCGGTTGTACCACTCACCCGTGCGCGGTTCTTTAATGCTACAGATCATGCTTAGAGTCTTCTCTTTCATGAATGGGTCGATCCAAGCCGTGGTTGGATCAGGCACCATTGCCATGTCTGATTCGTTGATAGCTTTCCAACCCCGAATGCTGGAACCGTCGAAGGGAACACCTTCGTCGAAGGCACTCTCGTCAATCAAATCGCGGTAGAAAGAGCAGTGCTGCCAGATACCTGGCGTATCAATAAATTTTAGATCGATGATCTTGATGTCTTGCTCTTGGATCAGATTCAAGACTTCTTGAGGGGTCTGGGGCATGAACGGCTCCTTGTTCCTGGATATGTAAAGTTTTGCCACTCTGTTGAATCTGAATCATCCTAGAGATAAGGATTGGCAGTATTTTGTATCGTAGGATACAATATTCCTTTTCGTCGCGCAGAGTGCTTGATGGATTTAACCACACTCTGGACTTAGCGCCAATAGTAAAGAGTGCTGAGTATGGTTAGTTGCTGGGGTTAAAGATGAGCAAGATATTGTAAAGAAGCGTTACAACAAAGCGCTCTAAAACAATGACAAATAAAGAACAAAAGCTGGCAAATATGTTTGTGGGTAACGCTTTGTAGTAGACTACAATCGGCTATTTGTATGACGCCTACGCGGACTGGCGGGACAATTGGTGTCAACTTGCCCGACTCCTTATCAAGCTAGAGCAGTTGATAAACGCTCTCGCTATCAGGTTTCAAATGTGCAAGATGGTACTAGGTGTGTGGAGGCCGGTCACAAGTTGCAAATTCTGTGTTGAGATTGTTGGGAGAGAAATTGAATGCGGGACGCAGTCACAAGCCTGATTAAAAACTACGATGTTACGGGTCGTTACTTCGACCGGGATGGGATTGAAAAGCTAAAATCCTATTTTGAAACCGGCACCGCACGGGTTCAGGCAGCAGCAGTGATTAATGGGAATGCAGCAGCGCTGGTTAAGCAAGCTGGATCTCGTCTGTTTGTTGAATTGCCGGAACTGCTCCGTCCGGGTGGAAATGCCTACACAACCCGTCGCTACGCAGCGTGTCTGCGGGATATGGATTATTACCTGCGCTATGCCTCTTATGCGTTGGTTGCTGGTAATACGGATGTGCTCGATGAGCGGGTACTCCAAGGTCTGCGGGAAACCTATAATTCTTTAGGTGTACCCATTGGGCCGACGGTTGTAGGCATTGAAATTCTCAAGGAGCTTGTTAAGGAGCAAGTCGCAGCAGCGGGAATTGCACCCGGTGCTTGGTTAGATCAGCCGTTTGAACACATGACCCGTGAGTTGAGTGAGCGGGATATCTAATAACAATTTGTGAGTGCGATTGCAACTTATTTAGATGTGATGGTTAGCACTTAATGGTTAGCCGTTATTTTTTAGCGACTCTCTACTAAGTGCTAATCCAATCACAATTAAAAGCAAGTTAAAAGCAAATTAGGATAACTGAGATTTAAGTGCGTTGATCATTGCAGCGCGATCAAATAAAGTCCGCACCGGCGGGCTTTTTGTATTTTTTATTTACACTTTGAAGAAAGTTTGCCGATGCAGACTTTTTCTGTTTTTAAGGATTAACTGAAAGTTTACAAAGATACACGAATCTATGTAGTGATTCTGTCTTGATCTTTGCAGGATGTGGAATTGAGAGCTTCTGAAAGCCTGCGTTTTGACGCCAGAGTGGATCAGGTCGAGTCGTGTTCAATAAAATTTTATTAGTATCATTCTTAAAAATTTCGGGTTAAGGGATAGCCGGCAAAAAATATCCGCAATTTTACGGAAAAACTTAAATAAGGAGTTCCTCTAGAATAAAGACTTATAGTTCTAGAAAAAGGTTTTTTGTCTGTGACTCCCCGAAAACAAAACGGCAAAAATCCCTCACGCAATCGCCCCACCACAAAGCTGTTTGGGAAGTTAGAAGAAGTTTCCTTCCTAACCCCCCCATTCCCTGTGACACTTTGGGCGGATGAGATTGCTAAAAGAGAAGGGAAGGTAGGGGTTGGAGTAGGGTTAAACTTCCCTAAAAAGGGAGATGAGGGGGGAATTTCACCCCTGATGAACCGACAGTTGTTCAGTTCGGTAGGGCTGGAATTAAAAGGGGGTACTCCCGAAAAACAACTGGGAAGTGATGGGTTTGAGGTTATCCATCCAGACGATATTCAAAAATATAAAAATATTTACCAAAGCGCCTTTGAAGAGTGCCGGCACTTCCAGATCGAATATCGCCGCAAAGATGCCGGCGGGGAATATCGGTGGATTTTAGAAACCGGCGTTCCTCAATTTTCACCGGCAGGCGATTTACTCCGCTATATCGGCACTTGTTTTGACATCACAGACGAAAAGCAGCATTTATCTAAAGAAATTGTTCAGGGTGACTCTGATTCAGAGCCGGTATCAAAAACTTTACAAGACAGCTTTCAATTTAATCGTTATCTATTTGACAGATGTCCCGCCGGCTTGGCCTTATGCCGGCCTGATGGCACTCTAGTTGAAGTTAATCCAGCTTTCGCTAGCATTATTGGTTACACCGTCCCAGAAACGCTCAATCTCAGCTATTGGCAAATAACCCATGAAAAATACGCTGCACTAGAACAAATCCAACTAGAAAACTTAGAAAAAACCGGACGCTACGGCCCTTATGAGAAAGAGTACATTCACAAAGATGGGCATTTAGTGCCGGTGCGGCTCCAGGGGACGCTCGTTGAAATCGAGGGAGAACAATTTATCTGGTCAAGCATCGAAGACACCCGCACTTCAACGCAAACTAAACAAGAAATTGGGGAAAATTACAGCCTTTTACAAACAGTCATCGAAGGAACTCCTGATGTTATTTTTGTCAAGGATACTTGTGGATGCCATGTAATCATTAATTCGGCGTTTACCAAGCTGTTTGGGAAAGCAAAAGAGGAAATTCTGGATAAGGATGATACTGCCTTATTTCCCCCAGAAGTTGCCGCTAAAATCAAAGAAAAAGACCGCAGAATTATGACGAGCGGTGAAGCAGAAACCATCGAGGAAGTTATGCCGATAAATGGCATTCTGCGGACATATTTGACGACAAAAAGCGTCTGGCGAGATCGAGAAGGAAACGTAATCGGTTTAGTTGGCATTGCTAGGGACATCTCCTCTCGCAAGCAAGCTGAAGAAGCGCTGCGCCTGAGCGAAACACGCTTGAAGCTGGCGCTAGAGGCAGCAGATAACGGTGTATGGGATTGGAATATAACCACCGGCGAAGCTTATTTTAGCCCTCAATTTCAACAAATGGTCGGCTATGAGGTGGGAGAGCTTGAAGCACACGTTAATAGTTGGGTAAATCTAGTAAATTCGGACGATCTGCCAAAAGTGCAGGAGGCGCTGAACCTACATTTAGAAGGACGCACGTCTGCCTACCAAGCCGAATTTAGAATGCGGAGAAAGTCGGGGGAATGGCAGTGGATCTTCAGCACCGGCAAGATAGTAGAACGAGATGAAGTCGGCAAACCGCTGAGGATGCTCGGAACCCATCAAGATATTAGTGAGCGCAAGCAAGCTGAGAAAGAAGAGCAAAAATTTATTGCTTTAATAGAAGGCAGTTATGACTTTGTCGGTATCTCAAACCTTTCTGGTGAAGCGACTTACTTGAACGAAGCCGGTCAAAAGTTGATTGGTTTTGAGAGCCTTGAACAAGTCAAGAACACCAAAATTATAGAGTGTTTCTTCCCTGAAGACCGAGCCTATGTTTTAGAGCAGATTCTGCCCACTGTCATGGAACAAGGGCGATGGGAAGGCGAAGTTCAATTCAGACACTTTAAAACCGGCGCAGCGATTCCCGTCATTTGGAATGTTTTCGCCCTCAAAGATCCACAAACCGACGAAGTTTATGGCATCGCCACTGTCACCCGCGATATCAGCGAACGCAAAGCGCTCGAAAAAGAATTAGAGAGGAGGCAAGCTCGTTTTGACGCCTTCTTCAGCGCCGCCACCGCCGGCATGGTTATCTTCGATGAGCAGTTGCGGTACGCTAACATCAACGCAGCCCTAGCCGAGATGAATGGGGTGTCGATGGCAGACTCTATCGGTAAAACTGTGTCGGAAGCCCTGCCCGATATAGGCGCATTCTTGCAGGCTACCTTTGAGACGGTGATGACCACCGGCCAACCGATTCTTAACATGGAGCTTAACGGTGAAACACCCAAACAACCTGGTGTAGAACGGCATTGGATGGTCTCTTACTTTCCACTTCCCGGGGCCGATGGCACAGTTTTGGGAGTCGGCGGCGTGGTTGTGGAAATTACAGAGCGCAAACGGGCTGAAGAAGCGTTGCGCGAGTATCAGGAAAAGCTAGAAGGGTTGGTGGCGGAACGCACTGCCGAACTTTCCACAGCAAATGAGCAACTCCAACAACAGGTACATGATCGGCTACTGACAGAAGCAACTTTGCGCGAGTCGGAAGAACGATTCCGTGTCACTTTCGATAATGCAGCCGTTGGCATTGCTGATGCCGGTTTAGATGGCAGCTTTTTAAGAGTGAACCCGAAGTTTTGCCAAATTTTAGGTTACAGCCACCAGGAAATTCTGGCACTCAAGTATCTAGAGATTACCCACCCAGACGATTTTGAAGCAGATATCAAGGCGATGCAAAGCGTGCTGTCGGGTGAGAAGCAGACGCACTTGCTGGAAAAGCGCTACATCCGTAAAGATGGTTCTCCAGTTTGGGTGAATTTAACGGTGTCAATGGTGCGCGACGCTGTCGGCGAACCAAAGTATATGATCGGGGTGATAGAAGACATCAGCACTCGCAAAGCTTTAGAAAAAGAATTAGCCTTGCGACAAGCTCGTTTTGATGCCTTTTTCACCACTGCACCTGCAGGTCTCTGTATCTTTGATGACCAACTGCGTTATGTTCAAATTAACGAAACCCTAGCAGATTTCATTGGAATGCCGGTGGCAGAGTGTCTAGGTCGCAATATATGGGAAATTATCCCTGAACTGGCCCCCACTTTAGAGCCAATTTATCGCAGAATTTTAGCCACTGGCGAACCAGTCATTAACATTGAAATTGCTGGAGAAACCCAAAAGCACCCAGGCGTTATCCGGCACTGGATCAACTCTTATTTTCCGCTTCCTAGCCCAGATGGCACAGCTTTAGGCTTAGGAATTGTTGTCATTGAAATCACTGATCGCAAACGAGCAGAAGCAGAGATTCAACAAAGCTATAATCTCTTGCATTCTGTCATGGAAAGCACACCTGATTTAGTCTTTGTCAAGGATCGTGAGGGGCGTTATGCGATGTTGAATACACCTGCTACCAACGTCTTGGGAAAATCAGTTGAGGAAGTTGTCGGCAAGACAGATGCTGACATAATGCCGGCTACAGCAGCGCTTCAGCTCAGAGAAAATGATCTCAGAATTATGAATAGGGGTGTGACTGAGATTGTGGAAGAGCCAGTCCAAATAAATGACCAAATCATAACTTATCTTTCCGCCAAAAGTCCTTGGCGCGACTTGGAAGGAAATGTGCTGGGTATCATTGGAATGTCACGAGATATCAGTGATCGCAAGCAGGTAGAAGAGGCTTTGGTGCGCTCTGAACAAGCGCTGAGGCAGCAAGCAATGCGAGAAAAACTGATAAACCGGCTTGCCGGTCAAATTCGCAATTCTCTTGATTTAGGTACGATTTTGGAAACAACCGTACAAGAGATTCGTAATCTTTTGCAGGTAGACTGGTGTACCTTTAGCTGGGTTCGCATCCAGTCGTTTCCCGGTGTTTGGGAAACAGTACACGAAGCAAGAAATCCCGCTTTGCCATCACTTTTGGGTTCTTATCCGCTTGAGTCAATGAACCTAATCTTGTCCCATATTGTGCAGCGGAAAACTATGTGGGTAGACGACATCAGAACAATTGACGATCCGCAAGTGCAAGCAACTTATTTCTTCTTAGGAATTAATTCGTCGTTCTCACTGCCTATTCAAACGCAATCGTGCGAAGACATTGGGGTGATTGTCTGCAATCATACTCAACCACGGCTGTGGCGTGAAGAGGAAATTGAACTGTTGCAAGCGGTTGGCGATCAACTGGCTATCGCAATGGATCAAGCCCAACTCTACGAACAAAGCCGCGCCAAAGCCCACGAACTGGAGCAAACTTTGCACCAACTCCAACGCACGCAAACTCAGTTAATTCAAAGCGAGAAAATGTCTTCTTTAGGGCAGTTGGTTGCTGGAGTTGCTCACGAAATTAACAACCCCGTTAACTTTATTTACGGCAATCTCACCCATGCAAATGATTACACCCAAGATTTACTAAACCTGCTGCACCTTTACCAGGAAACTTATCAAAATCCTACGCCGGCAATTCAGGAAGAAATCGAAGCCATTGAGCTAGATTTCTTGCAAGAAGATTTACCTAAGCTTTTATCTTCAATGAGAATAGGAGCAGAACGCATTCGCGAAATTGTCCTTTCTCTCCGTACTTTTTCCCGATTAGATGAATCGGAAATGAAGGAGGTTGATATTCATGATGGCATTGAAAGTACGCTGCTAATTCTCGCCAATCGTTTGAAAGCGAAGTCAGAGCGCAACCCCATCGAAATTGTCAAAGAATATGGCAGCTTACCTTTAGTTGAATGTTATGCCGGCTCGCTCAATCAGGTGTTTATGAATATTCTGACAAATGCCATTGATGCGCTTGAGGAATACAATAAACACCACCCACCCGAAAACATTAAAGCGAACTCTAGCCAAATTACAATTCACACAGAGTTCATTGATCGTTTATCTGCGAACGAGCTAGCATTTGTGCGGATCGCGATTTCTGATAATGGCCCAGGCATGAGCGAACAAGTGCGATCCAAGCTATTCGATCCCTTCTTTACCACCAAACCAATCGGCAGCGGAACGGGTTTAGGTTTGTCGATTAGCTATCAAATTGCGGTCGAAAAACATCGAGGAAATTTGCGGTGTGTTTCAGCCCCCGGAGCGGGATCTGAGTTTATAATCGAGATTCCAGTCAAGCAACCTCTCTAAGAGCAACTGGAGCTTTTTTCTAACCGTTAAGTTTATCCGATATTTGCCAATGTCAGAGGTTCACTGGCAAATTCACCACCGGCATTCAAACAATCAATTGCCCGATCAATTAAATCACACCCTTCGGTTACTGTTTCCATCCGCGCTAACTTATCTCGCAACTCCCCGGCATTCGGGAAACCTTTTGCATACCAAGTCATGTGTTTACGCGCTTGCCGCACCCCGCGTTCGCCTTTATATAAATAAAGGGCTTGCAGGTGTTCTTTGGCACATTCCAACCGTTCAATAGCAGTGGGTGCAATCTTTTCTATGCCGGTTTTCAGGAAGTGATCAATTTCTCCCACCAAAAAGGGATAACCCATCGTTCCCCGCGAACACATTACCCCATCCGCGCCGGTTTCTTCTAAGCATCGAACTGCTGAATCAACTGAAAAAATATCCCCATTTCCAATCACAGGAATTGAGAGAATTTCTTTCACCTGCCGAATCCATTCCCACTTCGCAGCACCATTATACCCTTGAGCGCGAGTGCGACCGTGAATGGTAATCATCTGTGCGCCGGCATCTTCCATGCGCTTAGCAAATTCCAGAATATTAATTTCGTTGTCTGTCCAACCAATACGGGTTTTAACCGTCACCGGCACTGCGACAGCTTCCACCACGGCACGAACAATTGCTTCTGCGGTTTCTGGATCGCGCAGTAAGGAAGAACCGCCACCATTTTTGGTAATTTTGTTAACCGGACACCCCATGTTGATATCAACCGTATCCGCGCCTTCTTCAACAGCCATCACGGCTGCTTGTGCCAAAAAATCAGGCCGGCAGTCAAATAATTGGATGCTGATTGGACGTTCGTTGGGGTCAACTTCCATAATTTTCGGCAATTCCCGCACATAATGCAAGCCGGTGGCGTTCACCATTTCGGTGTACATCATCGAGTCGGGTGCGTGCCGGCGCACCAAGCGACGGAATACCATATCTGTAACGCCGGATAGCGGCGATTGCAGGACGCGACTTTTGACCTCAAAGTTACCGATTTTGAGGGGCGCTGATAATCTTTGTTTTAATTCTGGGGAGAGAGCAGGCATCGTTAATGACAGAGCCAATCTAATTTCTTTATTTTATCTTGTTTTATCTAGACTTAATCTTGCAAGCAGTGTCATGCGCTAAACTCAGGGCAGAAATGCCGGCTGTGCAGGAAAGTTTTATGACTCAAGAACTTATAGATTTGAGAAGTAGTATCCTTGAAGGTCGCTATGCAGACGCTTTGGCTATTGTGGATGAGTTAGATTGGATGAGTAAAAAAGCGACCCTGCGAAATATCAAATCTTTTTTAATCAGGCTGTTCGTTCACTTAATTAAAAACCAAGTTGAGCGACGATTGACAAATTCCTGGGTTGCTTCTATATCTGATTCAATTGTACAAATTCAAGACTTGAATCTGCAAGACAATAAAAGTTCACACTATATCAAAAGTGATGAATGGGAGCAAATTCTTCAAGACTCACTAGCCGCTGCCATCCGTCCCGCTAGCGTAGAAGTGCTAGGAGGACGCTTAAGACCTTCTCAACTTTCAGAGATGCTGGATAAGCCGCAAATTATTTTAACAGCAAAGCAATTGCTGGATCTTACTTATGTGCATTCAGCCTATGATTTACCAGATATTTTGGATGAGTATTTAATTCAGTTACCCGGTGGAGAAGATTGGCAAGAATAGCATTCGCAAATAGCACGGCAATTTCTATTCAGCTTGCCAAATTTTAATCATATTGTCCCAACTGCCACTCGCCAGACGTGTCCCATCAGGGCTGAAAGCGAGAGACGTAACCGGCCCGGAATGCCACTTCAAGGTATATTGCAATTGCCCGCTATCAAGATGCCACAGATGAATCGTGCTATCCCGGCTGCCGGTGGCAAGTAATTTCCCATCTGGTCTAACCGCTACCACTTGCACCCAGCCAGATTTATTCGCAATTGTATAGTCTACTGTTTTGGTGGTTAAATCCCAAAGTTTAATCGTTTTATCTTCACTGCCACTGGCAAGTCGCTGACCATCTGGAGTGAAGGCGACGGAACGAACCGAGGCACCATGACCCTTCAAGGTATCTATCAAGTTGCCACTGCTTAAATCCCACAGATTGATTGTGTTGTCATCAAAGCCACCGCCACTGGCAAGCCGCTTCCCATCGGGACTGATGGCGAGAGATTCCACATAGCCGGTGTGTCCCGTGAGGGTGCCCATTAGGTTGCCCGTTTCCAGATGCCACAGCCTGATCGTGTTGTCAAAACAGCCACTCGCGAGTGTCTTGCCGTCGGGACTGATGGCGAGGGAAATGATATAGCCGGAATGACCTGTGAGGGTGGTTCTCAGGTTGCCGCTGCCAAGTTCCCACAGTTTGATGGTGTTATCTAAACTGCCACTAACCAGGGTTTTGCCATCGGGACTAATCGCGAGGGAACTTACCCAGGCGGCATGAGCATTTAAGGTGCCTAATAGTTGACCATTGCCCAAATGCCAGACTTTAATCGTTTTATCATAGCTGCAACTTGCCAGGGTTCTGCCATCTGGGCTGATCGCAACGCCAATGACATAGTTAGTATGACCGGCAAGGGTATGAACACAGCGCCAACTCTGGGGAATGCCGGTGTTTGGGTGTTGAATTTTGGTGGGAGAATTCGAGTTTGAGGATGAAGTCAGCGACCAATAGAGGTCAGCGATCGCTTCACCGGCAGATTGATAGCGATCGCTAACCCAATCTTGCAGTAGTTTATCGATCACTTTTCCTAATCGGTCACGGACGGCAAGTCCCTCTTCCATGAGGTGTGATCGCCACAACCAATTGCCTTTCATCGGATCATAAAGCTCATCGGGGGCTGTGCCGGTGAGCAGGTGAATGCAGGTGACACCTAAACTGTAAATATCGCTGGCGGGATAGGCTTTGCCGCCTCGCAGTTGTTCAATGGGTGCGTAGCCTTCTGTGCCGATTTTTGTGCCGGTTTTTACTAAAACGCTAGCGCTTAATTGCTTGGCAACGCCAAAATCAATCAGCACTAATTTCCCATCACTTTTACGGCGCAGAATATTTTCGGGTTTAATATCTCGGTGAATCACTTGCCGGTCGTGGATGTATTGCAGCACCGGCAGTAAATCTAGCAAAAGTTCTTCAATTTCTTCCCCACTAAATGCGCCTTTTCGCTCTAACTCTTGTAATAAGTTTTGCCCATCAATAAATTCTTGGATTAAATACAGCCGGCCTTCTTGTTCAAAGTCAGCAAATAAAGCCGGAATCTGCGGATGATCTCCAAGTTGCAACAACTGTCTCGCTTCTTGGGTAAACATTTCAGTTGCTTTCTGCAATAAGCCAGAGTTTTGCTGAACTTGTGATAATGGCAAAAATTGTTTAATCACGCATCGAGCATTGAGCCGATCTGAATCTTCGGCGATAAATGTTCTGCCAAATCCCCCTTCCCCCAACACTTCAATCGCAGAGTAGCGATCTTTTAGCAGCAGTTTTGTCCCGCAATTTTTGCAAAACATCATCCCTTCAAGATTCTGGGGATTCTGGCAGTCTGGGTTAAGACAGTAACTCATAAAAAATACAGGTTTTAGATATTAGATAAAAATTTTGGTATGATTTATATTATATCTTTTGCAAAACTTAGTTTTTAGAAAAACCGCAAATTTTTCCGGCAGTCTGTTGTCAGATATCAGCAGATGAAGTTGCGCCGGTGAAATGATCAGATTTTTCAAGAGATTGATAAAGTCTGTCGTTTTTAGCGTAAATTTACCAAATTTTAGGTTAAAAACTATGGACTTTAGAAACACGGTTATGAATAGGATCATCCCATTTTTGTAAACTTCTCGTGCCGGCATTTTGCCCGCTTGTCGTCATTTGTGGCAGCAAGATGCTCGCACTCCAATATTTTGGCAAATCCTAGATGCACCCGTTAGGAATTAACTTTGTTGACCAAACTCGGTTTTTAGCGACTCTAAATCAGCCTCTACAGGGTCAAAACCGGCAGCTTTTTTAGATGGAGGAGATTGATTGCCGGCAGCCGGCGGATTAGCCGGCGGTTGAGCTTGACTCATCTGAGACTTGAGTGATTCTAATTCCAGAGCAATCATATCGGATTTCGCCGGCTGAGCAGTTGTTGATAAAGATTTGGGAGAAACCTTTGCCGGCGTTACGGGTGAGGAAGCATTTAAATCTTGCAATACTTCCGCCGCCGACTGATAGCGATCACTGGGTCTTTCTTGTAAGATTTTGTCTAAAATTTTCCCCAAATGATCACTAACAGATGCCCCCTTTTTCGCAAGGATTTCTCGCCAGATCCAATTTCCATCCACAGGGTTATACAATTCATCTGGCATTCGTGCTGCCAGCAATTGAATGCAAGTCACACCTAAACTGTAAAGATCGCTCGCCGGAAACGCTTGCCCACCCCGGAGTTGTTCCATTGGCGCATAACCTTGAGTACCGGCTCTCGTGCCGCCGGTTTGCGCGAGTGCGGTGCCGGTGCCTTGCGTTGCCACGCCAAAATCAACTAACACCAACTTGCCATCTTTGTTGCGCCGTAAAATATTATCTGGCTTGAGATCACGATGAATCACTTGATGCTCGTGAATAAATTGCACAACCGGCAGTAAATCAAGCAACAATCCCCGAATTTGTTGTTCGCTAAAAGCACCTTGCTGCTGTAATACCTGCAACAAATTCGGCCCATCGATAAATTCTTGGATTAGATACAACCGTTTATCTTGTTCAAAATATGCTAGCAGTGCCGGAATTTGCGGATGCTCGCCTAATTCATCCAATCGCACCGCTTCACGGCTAAAAAGTTCCGTAGCTTTTTGAATTGCTGTCGTGCCTTGAAATTGTGGCAAAAACTGTTTAATTACGCAGCGTGCGTTGAGCCGGTCTTCATCGACTGCTAAAAAAGTTCTGCCGAACCCCCCTTCTCCAATCGGTCGAATGGCGCGGTAGCGTTCCTTAAGCAGCAACTTAGAACCGCAACTGAGGCAAAACTTTGTCCCTTCAGGATTCTGAGGGTTTGGGCAGTTGGGAGTGAGGCAATAACTCATACCGGCTGTTCGCTTGCGAGACTTGTCTCTATTCTGACCTGTTGCGTCGCTGTCTTGCCCACCCGCAACAAAGCGCAAGAGCAGGGAGCACTAAGAAGCGATATAAGATTCTTTCGCAGACTCGCGAGTATTGACAAAGCAAGCAGGCACAACAAATACCTACTGCCGATTGAATCTTATTGTTAAACTTAACCTAGCTTTAATCTTAACCAAATGTTAATCTACACTAAATTATGCGAGTTACCGTACTTAGCTGGCGAGAGAAACCACTCCGACAGTGTCAATCACCAGCCACTTAGCCAGCCTTGAGTTTCTAATCAGTAGATTGACTGGCTGAGGAATTGCTGTTCTAGTTCTTCTAGGAGTGTGGGCAATGAGTTCAATATTTTTTAGTCCTAGCGATTGGCAGAGTATCATCCTCAGACTGAGTGTGGCACTACTGGTTGGCAGCGCAATCGGTTTTAACCGGGAGCAGCCCGGTAGACCGGCAGGCTTGAGAACTTTTATGATAGTGAGCTTAGGCGCTGCCATGTTTGTGATGATTCCCTTACAAGTTAATAGTCAAAGTACGTTTGACTCAACGAACGCTCTAAGCCGAACGCTTCAAGGTGTTGCCACAGGAGTTGGGTTTTTAGGTGCGGGAATGATTCTGCAACAACCTCATTCCAGGCTTGGCAAGGCAGAAGTCAAGGGGTTAACTTCCGCAGCAACGATTTGGCTGGCTGCCGGCTTGGGAGCAGCAGCCGGCTGTGGTTTATGGCGAATGAGTTTGATTGGAACACTGATGGCGTTAGCCGTTCTCAGTGGAGTGAAAAAACTCAAGAAGTCTAACCTGATTCGTCTTTATGATTACAACGGAACAAAAAAGCGAAAAAAGGACGCTGTATCTACCCAAGATCCAACGCAGCAATAACTTTTTTTCCCTAGAGTTGTATGCCAGAAGCAGACAACTCTTAAAACTTGCCTTTTCTCTCAACTCTTCACCAAGCGCCCTACTCTCTTGATCTAGCCTCTCTTCAAGGGAACCACCGCCAGATTTTAATGGTTTTATCCCAACTGCCGCTGACAATTGTTTTGCCATCAGAGCTAATGGCCACCGCATTAACCGCGCCTAAATGCCCGGAAAGAGTGCCTAGCAGTTTGCCGGTGGCAACGTGCCATAGCTTGATTGTTTTATCGCTGCTGCCGGTGATTAGGGTGCTACCTTGGGGGCTGAAGATGACAGAATTCACCATGCCGGCATGACCGGAGAGGGTGCGTAGGGGTGTTGTTGCGCCGGCAGCCATTGACCACAACTTAATCGTCTGATCCTTACTGCCGCTGGCAAGAATTTTCCCATCCGGACTGATAGCGACCGAATTTACCGAGTTGAAATGGCTCGAAAGTGTGTTAAATACTTCTCCATTTGCCAAGTTCCAAATATGGATATTGTTATCCAAACCCCCACTAGCAACGAAGTGTCCATCCGCGCTAATCGCAACAGATTTGATCATGCCAGAACGACCTGAGAGGTTGCGTGCAGGGAAGGATTGGGGTTGTTCTGCTGCCTCGGCTAACTGCCAAAGCTTAACCGTTCTGTCTTCACTGCCACTGGCTAAAATTTGACCGTCTGAACTGATGGCAACCGAATTGATATCTCTTAAATGTCCAACCAGCGTACTTAACAAATGGCCGGTGGATATTGCCCACAGCTTAATATTGCCATCATCACTGCAACTGGCAACAACCTGGCCATCGGGACTGATCGCGACCGAGTTCACGGCATTTAAATGCCCAAACAGAGTCCGCAATAGTTCGCCGGTGTGCAAATTCCAAATCTTGATCGTGTCATCTAAACTGCCACTGGCAAGGATATGGCTGTTCGGGCCAATGGCGATAGAGGTTACCCATGAGGAGTGACCTTGCAGCGTTTGCACGCATCGCCAGCCGCGACTTCTGGGCTTAGATACTGCTGCCGGCGCATTAACCGTGGCCTGAATGGCACTTTCGTCTGATTTGTTTCCAGCAACAGAAGCCGTCGCAGGTTTTGCGGATGGGGGAGGGGCTATAGTCGGGGATGGTAGGGAGCTTGCCGGCAGCTCATTGAGTTCATTGATCACTTCATCCGCAGATTGATAGCGTTCGCGAACCATCTCTTGAACCATTCTGTCCAAGATTTGCCCTAATTGGTCACTAATTGCTTTCCCCTGGTTGAATAAATGCTCCCGCCAAGTCCAGCCGGTGAGCGGATCATAAAGATGCTCTGGTTTCACATTGGTTAGCAGGTGCAGGCAGGTGACGCCCAAACTGTAGAGATCGCTTGCTGGATAGGCTTTGCCACTCCGCATTTGTTCCAGGGGTGCGTAGCCGTGGGTGCCAATTTTTGTGCCGGTTTGCCCCATCGAGGAGTGGCTCAGCAGCTTGGCCACTCCAAAATCAATCAGCATTAATTGGCCATCACGCTGCCGGCGTAGAATGTTGGCTGGGGTGATGTCTCGATGAATAACGCGATGGCCGTGAATAAACTTGAGCACCGGCAGCATTTGGGCGAGTACCTGCCGCACTTGCTGTTCGCTGAAAGCGCCTTCTTCGACCAATTCCTGCCACAAATTTTGTCCGTCGATAAACTCCTGCACGAGATACAGGCGTTTGTCTTGTTCAAAGAAAGCCAGCAGCGTCGGAATCTGCCGGTGTTCTCCGAGTTCGCACAGTCGCAGTGCTTCTTGGTTAAATAGCTGGATTGCCTTTTCTAAGGAAGCTTGCTGGCGGGAACCACTTCCTTCGATTTTCGGCACGAATTGTTTGATCACGCACCGAGTTCCCAGCCGGTCTTCGTCTACGGCAAGATAGGTTATGCCAAATCCCCCTTGCCCGATGGGAGTGAGGGCACGGTAACGATTTCTGAGCAACAAAGCTGACCCGCACTTTTGGCAATGCGAGACAGACTCAGGGTTTTTTGGATGTGAACACGAGGGATTAAGGCAAAAAGTCATACTGGGAAGCAGAGCAACCTAACCCTATGGTAAAGCTTCCCCAGACTTTCCTCTGCCTAACTCTGACAAGCCGGCATTTTAAATTGTCTGTTCTTGCCGGTGAACCTGCGATGAGAGAGCCGGTCAACTCATGTTAAAAATCCAATTTCTAATCGTTGTCAAACTCAAAAAAATAGTTTTAATGACTAAAAAACCTGGTTGTTTGACCTTATTTTTCATTCCTGACCGACACTTTAGGGTGCGATCTGCCAAATCTTGATCGTCTTATCAGCACTCCCACTAACCAGAATTTGAGCATCTGGACTGACTGCCACAGAATTTACAGAACCCGAATGACCTGAAAAAATCCGCAGCCGTTTGCCGGTTGCCAGCTGCCGGACTTTAATAATTCCGTCATAACCGCCACTAGCAAGCAGTTGCCCATTTGGGCTAATCACAACGGAATTGACTGAGTAGGAGTGTCCCGAAAGCGTGCGTACCAGTTTGCCGGTGTGCAAATTCCAAATCTTCAGAACTTGATCGACACCGCCACTCACCAAAGTCTGGCCATCAGGACTAATCGCGATAGAATAAATCCCGCCGGTGTGACCGGCAAGTGTATTAATCTGTTCTTCAGTATTCAGATGCCAGAGTCGGATCGTGTTATCCGCCCCATCACTGGCGAGGGTTTGGCCATCTGGGCTGAAGGCAAAGGACTTTACAGAGCCGGCATGGCCGGTTAAAGTGCCGATCAAATCGCCGGTGTCTAGCTGCCACAACTTGATCGTCTGGCTGTAGCTGCTGCTGTGACTGGCCACAATTTGACCGTCGGGACTGATAGCCACCGGCATCCAACCAGAATCTAAGCGAGAGTAACCCGCGATTAGGGTGCGAATTAATTCAGCACCCGGCAGTTTCCACAACTTGATCGTGCCATCACCCCCCCCACTGACCAAAGTTTGTCCATCGGGGCAAATCGCCAGTGATTTTACGCCGTAGGTGTGCCCGGTGAGGGTGCGAATTAGCTGGCCGGTTTGTAGCTGCCACAGCTTGATCGTGCCATCTTCTCCCCCACTGATCAGCGTTTGTCCATCCGGGCAGATCAGGATGGCCTTAACCCCATCAGAATGACCTGTAAGGGTGTGGGTACACATACTCTGGTTATCTTGCTGCAAATCGATCATCGGAAATGTTGTTACCCAATGAATAGCGTTGTTTAGTTTGGCGAGGCAGCATGGAAGTGTTTAGATTTGACCGGCAGCCACCCTAAATCTGTCTGGTCGAGCGCGAGCTTAAGCTTTCTATTTTAATGACTGCCGGCTGTCAAGTACAGCTTGCCGAAAGCCTAGCACAACCAAGATATTTGACAGAGTTAAGAACACTTCCGCAGCGCCATGTAACCAATCTATATTTGCTAAAGACTCGTTATAGGCAACTTTGGCGTAAATGCCGGCGGGAATGGTAACGGCAACAAAAACCAAAGTCATGTAAAACCCGATCAGCGCCAGCCGGGGCATCTGCCCTGAACGGGTGACAAACCACAAGAATCCCAGGTAAGGAAACAAGGACACAGCAAACAGAGTTTCTTTAGAAATCATGCCTCGAAATCCTTTGGTGTGGTAGAAGGGCGAGAACCCTTTTCGCCTTCAAGTTGCTGTTGATTGCCGGCAGAGTCTCTTGTACGCCAAATTAACCAGCCGGCGATGCAAAGGGTGCAGTTATTCACCACTGTCATGGCAGCTTGCAGGGTGACAAGCCATTCTAAGGATGCTGGGTTGTCAAAAAAGTGCCAAGTACAGGCGCACATGGCGCTAATTAATGCCGGCAGCATCGCTAAAGACAGCGCCCACCAAGCCCGGTTGCCAGTAACTTCGCCATACGTCCAAATTAGCCAAATGGCTGCAATCCACTCAATGACACTGGAAACGTGAATAATCCAAGTGGGAATCGAAAGCGCGTGCATAAAAATAACGGACACAGAAGATTTTGTTTATGCTACCCCGATTAATTGTTGAAGCGTTGTCTTTTGAAGTTTGCTGTCAACTGCTGCCCTAAACTGAATTGGAGGGGCGAACACAGCTAGGAAGTGAAATGGGGCAGATTCAAGCAGTATGTAGCGGATATTATGGCAAAGGCAACGGCGGTGACGAAGCGTTGCTGGCTTCGCTGTTGCAAATGTTACCGGCTGACGTGACGCCGGTTGTTCTTTCTGGCAACCCAGCTGAAACCCGTGAACGCTATGGGGTGGCAGCCGTGGATCGGATGAATGCCCGATTGGTATTTGCAGCACTGCGCCAGTCTGATGTATTTATCTGGGGCGGAGGCAGTTTAATTCAAGATGTTACCAGCGCCCTCAGTCCAGTTTATTATGCCGGCTTGATGGGATTAGCGCAGCGCTTGGGTTTGAAAACCATTGCTTGGGCGCAGGGCGTTGGCCCCTTGAAGCGTCCCTTAACTCGCCAAATGGCAAAACGAGCCTTTGCCGGCTGCACAGTCGTCAGCGTGCGAGATCGCGCCTCTGCCGGCCTGCTCTTAGACTGGGATATTCCTTGCTCTATGGCACCCGATCCCGTCTGGGCGCTAGATTCGATGCCCGTGCCCGGTTTGTGGGATTTACCGGCCCCTAGAGTCGCTATAACGCTGCGATCGCATCCCCAACTCACCCCCGCACGATTGCAAATTCTCACTCGCGCCCTGATAGACTTCCAGAAAGCAACCCAAACTTGTATTCTCCTGATTCCATTTCAGGCTTCTCAAGATTTGGCAATCGCTGAATTGATTCAGCCGCAATTAGCCGGCCCTTCTCATATTCTCAGACTAGAAGACCCCAAACAATTAAAAGGCGTGTTTCGGGGAGTAGAAATGGCAATCGGAATGCGCCTTCACAGTTTAATCATGGCGGCTGCCGAAGAGTGCCGGTGTTTTGCCCTTAGTTATGACCCCAAAGTAACTCAGCTAATGGCAGAACTGGAAATGCCGGGATGGGAATTATCCCAAATGCCTGAAGACGCCACAATCATTAGCAAGCGTTGGATAGAAGAATATGCCAATGGCGATCCCCTTTCACCAGGGCAGATTCAATCTTTGGTTGATCGCGCGTTAATTCACCAAGAAGTTTTGAAAGATGCGTTTCAGTATTTTTAAACCACAAATGGGGGAAGTTAATCAATTTTTTAGAATCGTGCCGGCACTTAGAATTTCCCCTCTATAAGCGGGACAACTCCAAATTAAACTTTTTCTAGAGACAGATTCTCAGCCGTTCTTCTATCAATAAAAGGATATTTATAGCAATTCTCAATTGTATTCAAGCAAGGGTTTCAAATCCTAATTTAGAATCAACTTCATGGTATTGACGCCCAGCAGATCAACCCTTTTGGAGGGGGTTTGGGGGACGCAACCGTCCACCAATCGGGGGTTTGGGGGATTCCCCCCAATGCCTTTCTGGCTTTTCCAGTCTTTCATCCAATTGAGAACCCCTATATAGCAGTTCTCACTTATAAGAGACTCAGCTCAAAATATTGATACCCAGCAGATCAACCCTTTTGGAGGGGGTTTGGGGGACGCAACCGTCACCCAATCGGGGGTTTGGGGGGAACCCCCCCAATGCCTTTCTGGCTTTTCCAATCTTTCATCCAATTGAGAACCCCTATACTTTTAAAATACATTTCCTTGCCTGACGAGCAATGATCTAGGCTATAGATAGTTCACTTACAATCTACCCTTTGAAAAATGCTAGATTTTCTTAACCCTATCCTTAACCGGCATCCAGAACGCATAAAAGCCAATGTAGAAATCTACACTTGGCAAACCTGCCCCTTTTGCATTCGCGCAAAACTATTACTTTGGTGGAAAGGCGTTAATTACACCGAATACAAAATTGATGGAGATGGGGCAGCGCGAGTTAAAATGGCTGAACGCGCGGATGGACGGCGCAGCGTGCCGCAAATTTTCATCAACAACCAGCACATTGGTGGCTGTGATGATCTTTATCAGTTGGATAGCCAGGGACAGTTAGAACCCCTGCTGAGTCAGCAACCGGCTGTTTAGAAATAAAAGTTACCCGCCTTCACCGGCATTGTTTGGGCAGCCCCAAAATTCAAGTCTGAGATGCTAATTGATGAGCCAACCTATCAGATTCACCGGCACTGGATGAGTCGTGCCTTAGAACTTGCACAAGCTGCCGGAGATGCTGGCGAAGTGCCGGTGGGGGCGTTAATTGTTGACAATGCCGGCAAATTAATTGCAGAAGCGCAAAACCGTAAAGAGCGAGATAAAGATCCCACTGCTCATGCTGAAATTCTTGCCTTACGGGCAGCCGGCCAATTTTTGCAAACTTGGCACCTGAATGATTGCACACTTTACGTCACTCTTGAACCCTGCCCGATGTGTGCCGGTGCGATTGTTCATGCAAGGTTAAATCTTCTCGTTTATGGTGCCGACGACGCAAAAACCGGCGCCATCCGAACCGTGGCGAATATTCCCGACAGTGCCACTTCTAATCATCGCTTGCCCGTGCTTGCCGGCATTTTAGAATCTGCTTGCCGGCAGCAGTTGCAATCTTGGTTTGCCCATCGCCGGCAGCAAGCGAAAGAGTGAAGGAAACTGAGCGGTATAAATAATTTTACAATTCTCCGGGTCTCCTCTGTTGAAATGCTTCAATTAATTGGCGAGCTGAATAAGTTGTTGAAACCTTCTTATAAATTCGGTTTTGCTGGCTGACTCCAGAGAAGAAAACATTATCAATGCCAGTGTTTGGTCTTTCTTTATTGCCTAAGACCAAAATTCCCTTATTTTTTAACCCAAAATGAAAGCGATATAAAACTCGATTTTGCCCACTCACGTTAAAATACATCAAAGTATTGCGGCACACCAATAAATCTACTTGAGAAATAGGAGCGTTCTCAAGCAAGCTGCTCTGGGCAAAGACGATTGGATGCCGAAACTCCTTGCGAAAGATATAACTTTGATTAATTTCTTCAAAGTATCGTTCTTGGAAAACCGGGGGAACACCCACCATTTGATTTTGAGAGTATTTGCCCTGACGAGCAAGGTAAAGAGCTTCTGGATCGATATCCGTTCCATAAATCCGAACTTGCCGGTTAAATTGCTCGACTCCCAAGGCTTCAATGAGTAGAATTGCTAGAGTATAAGTTTCTTCTCCAGATGCACACCCAGCACTCCAGACTTTAATCAACTCATCAGATTTTTGATTGGCAATAATGTGCGGAATAACGTCGGTCGTGATGTGATCCCAAGTCTCAGCATCTCTGAAAAAACAAGTATGATTAATGGGGATAAACTTCAACAAAGCTGTTGATTCTTCTGAATGCGCTTTTAGGTATTTGATATAATCTTTATAGCTTGATAGGGCAAGTGATTTCATTCGCTGCCCGACTCGGCGCATCAAGTTCGCTCGTTTATAATACGTGAAGTTAAATCCGTATTCTTCCCAAAAGTAGTTCAAAAAAGTTTCAAAAGCTTCTCCGTCTTCAAAGGGCAGTTCATTGCTATTTTCTGGTAGATTTAACGTTGGAGTGTTTGAAATCATCGTTTTTGAACTTATTTAATAAATATTGACTCAATATCGTTGAAAAATTATATTTTTCTCAGAGAAAAATATAATTTTTCAAATAGTTATGTAACTTTTGCTGACAAAGCATTGCTATAAATCCTATATTTTTGACGATTCTGTGATTGAAAAACTTTAAAAAATTGCTACAATCATCACAATCCTCTCACCTTTTCCTCCAAATATTTGACGGAAAATCTGGGAATTAGACTTTAACCAAGGGGTAAGACCCCCTTAACCTCGATATAGGAACTAATGATTGAAAAATTGTATGAGTTGAGGAATCGCACCGGCAGCGAACAACACTGTTAAACCTGATTGCTGATCTTCCTTAAAGAATAATTATAACCCGCCTCAAAATTCTGTACGAAAACGTACTTAAAAATATATGAGTTTATCAGCGTGTGCCACTCATTGAAATCGGCACATTGAATCGTGAAAAGTTACCGAGTGCCACAGAGCCGGTACAGGAGATTCATTAACTGCTGTCCATCTTCCAGGTAAGTCACATACTCACGTTCGCCAAGCTGAATATCTTTGCCTTCGAGATCAGCACCGTAGTGCTCAGCGATAATCACAATCGGCGTATCTTTAGGAAGACCCGTGCTTTGGCAGATATACAGACCTAAATTTACGCTCTCCTCAATCGACAGATCCATCTGATTGATCAAAAGTAGGTCAGGATATTCGCTTCTGCCACGGATACGGTCGATCGCGTCTTCTGCATCTAGCACCACAATCGTACGGTAACCTTTGCTAGTGAGATTATGCTTTAGCAGTGGCCGTGTCTCGTCATCTGGCTCAAGCAGCAGGATAGTTGGCGGTGCATTTCGTTCCTCTTTCATGAGGTTAGACATTCCTACTTTGCTCCTAGCAAGCGATTATATTCATCCCCGACAGTCTTAAAACACTCACAGGCTGCTGCTTCTAGTCCCTGTTGGTCGATAATGTGGACGCGCCCCCGGCTGTAGTGGATGAGACTCTTTTCTTGGAACTTTTGCGCGGCTTGGGTGACACCGGCACGGCGCACGCCCAGCATATGGCCAAGGAACTCCTGTGTCAGCAACAGCTCGTCCGATTCCATCCGGGTTTGAGACTCCAGCAGCCAACGTCCAAAGCGTTGTTCCAAAACGTGAAGCCGGTTGCAGGCGGTTGTTTGCGATATCTGCGCGATTAGCGCTTGGGTAAAACGCAGCAATAAATCCCGCACTTCCTTATTGTGATCAAACAGATCCAGCAGCACCGACGCATCTGTCTTCAGCCCCGTGCCAGCAATTTGCACGATATATTCCGTCTGCGTGGTTTCGCTGCCCCCCATAAAGGCGTTGACACCCAGCATTTCTCGATTGCCAATGACACCCGTCTCAGCGGTAGAACCGTCTTTCATGGTGATGGTGATGGAAATCAGGCAATCCAGGGGAAAATAGACATCGTGGATCGTTTCGCCCGGAAGGTGGAGGATCTTGCCCCGCTCTAGGGAGACAAGCTTTAAATGGGGAGCGAGTTTCTCGGATACTTCACGAGGCAAGGCAGTAAGCAGCCGATTGTGGACTTTCATAAGGATATTTTTAAACTGCTAGATCAAAACCTACCTTTTAGAGCTTATCTAAAAAAGAAGCAAAATCTCGCAGACAAATACAGCCTTTTTCCTGCCGGTGAAATCCCCACATTGTGGAAGGGGCAGATTGAGTCATTATCCCAGCTTCCCAATGAATAAGCTATCTATCAAAGGGTGCCTTTAGAAATGCTGTGGTGCGGCAGTTTGCAAACCACGATGGGAGATTCATTTGCCGGCTTTTCACGATTGTAAAAAGGGCAAATAGAAGATTTGTAAAAATCAGATGCTCCCATTTATTCGCGGTTTTATCCTTTCAAATTTATCCTTTCAAAATTAAGTGATGTTGAGAGTCTATCCTCAGCTTCTTTTGCTGCTGGAGTATGCTGACTAACCGGGTGACGGTGACTCTGGTTGTGCAGCAGGCAGTGGCTAACTCTTCATGGGTGAGACGAACGCTTAGCCGAGTGCCATCCGCCACAGGTTCCCCAACTTCCTGTTTTAACAGCTGTAATAAGCTGTAAAGGCGATCTGCCACGCGTATTTGTCCGTAAACTGTTAGCAGCAATTCCGTTTGTCTAAGCCGGCGACTAATTTGTGGCAAAAGGCGGTGTCTGAGAGTAGCAGAAGACTCGAAATCAGCGACGGGAATGCTGCATAGCTCAGTATCACTGAGGGCAGTTGCCGCATAAAGTGGCAAGGCAGTCAAGCTAGGGCCAAAAGGAGCCTCAGCACCCGCTAAGCCAACCAAAACTTCTTGACCGTTATCGGAAAATGTGGTTAATTTCACCAGTCCTGAACGCACTTGCCAAATGATCTGAGGGTTAAGGGGAATGGCTTCTCCTTTGTAATAAACCCGCACAGGATAGTTCAGCTCGGCATTACTGTCAGATTGTTCTGGGGTTTTGGCTAGGCTCTCATCCTTGTGCCGGCATAGCAACCAGCGCAGGGTCAGGGGTTCGTCAATTGCGGGCCGGCTACCTTCAACGACAGCGCTGACTCTAAAAGCAATATCGTGACGTGGCTGCAAATCTAGCTGGCACTGCTGTTTCCAGGGGCTTTGCTGAAACTGCTGCAACTGAGTTTGAAATTGTTTGCGCGTTTGGGGCGCGATAAATGCCGTCAGAGACTGACCGATCACTAGGTTTTGCGGAAGGTTGAGCAATTCGGCAGCTGCCCGATTGGTTTCCTGAATAATTCCTGTTGCATCGGTTAGCAGGCAAGGATCGGGGATAAACTCCAGCAATTCTTGATATCGCCGGCGTTCGGCTTTTGCAGTCTGGTCAGCTAATAATAACTGCTCATTCTGGTGGTACAGCATTTTTGCGGCCAACTGAAGCCGTTCAGAGACAATACCGAGTTCTTTCAGCGCAGAGGGCAGCAGTGCCTCCGGTACTGCTGCAGAAGTATTGAGTCCTTGATACAGGTTTGCTAAGCGATCAGAGATGACTTTAACCTGTTGTGTAAAGACTTTTGTATTCATGTTGTAGACACCCCTAGAAGGTACGGGCTTGGCTGAGCGACGGTTTCGATTAACTTATTCATATCGGAGAATTTTGCTTGATGCCGGCAGCTCCCAACGACAAAACATGGATGCGCTCGTTTTGCTCTGGGTAGGCCGGTAAACTAATGGCTGGAGATTATGAGTTGTTGCGCGTTCTCAAAAGTTTTAACCTGGCTCATCTGTCAGTCATTATCTTTATCAGGAATATCTTTCAATACAAAAACATTGCTAAATTCAGGCTGACTGCTAAACTAAGATTCAGTATAGTATTTGCCGGCCTTCGGAGTCAGTACGAAACCGTACTTTACTGGGGATGAATTAAGGAAATCTAACTCAGCAAAGGATTAAACCAGTCAATTCGAGCTGAATGCTGATTCTCGTGGCAATCTTTGCAGCCCAATTCTATCTAAAGATTTACGTCACGGGAAATAGGGTTAATTTTTAAATAGAAAGCACTTTTTCAACTTTAGAATAAGCCCCTGAATCACGTTCCTTGGGTCGTTGAGTTTTAAGTGCTTGGAGGTTAGGTGATGCTCATTTTACGCATAACCGGCATCTTTCTGGCACAATAAGCTTGAGAATAAAATTTTATCTAGCTTAGCGATGATTGCTCAGTGGCGGCGTTGGTTTTGTGTAATTTTCCTCAGTCTCAATTTGCTGATGATCAGCGGTTGTCAAACCTTTCCGAACGCGTCTGTCAGCGAGGAGGGAAAGCAAGTCATTCATCTGACGATGTGGCATGGCATTAACCCGCCACCCAACCGAGATGTATTTCAAAAGTTGGTAGATAATTTTAATCAAACTCATCCCAACATTCAAGTTGAATCGCTTTATGTTGGGCAAGCCGATCAACAATTAGCGAAAATTCTCACGGCTGTTGTCGGTAATGCGCCGCCGGATATTCTGTGGTTTTCACCCATGCTCACTGGCCAGTTGGTAGAATTGGGAGCAATTCGACCTGTGGAAGATTGGTTGAATCAATCGCCGCTAAAGTCTGGCATTGATCCAGTAATGTTTGAAAGCATGAACTTGGACGGTCATACGTGGTCGATTCCAATGGGAACGAATAATATTGGAGTATTTTACCGGCCAAGTTTATTTAAAGCAGCCGGTATTACTCAATTACCCCGAACTTGGGAAGAATTTCGACAAGCCGCACGCAAACTAACCCAAGATAAAAATGGAGATGGCCGGCTCGATCAGCATGGAATAATTTTATCTTTAGGCAAAGGTGAATGGACAGTTTTCACCTGGTTGCCTTTTATGTATAGTGCCGGCGGAGAATTGGTACAAGCTGACAAACCAAATTTAGTGAATAATGGGGCGATCTCCGCCTTACAATTGTGGTCGGATATGGTAAAAGAAGGATCGGCTGTGCTTTCCGCCCCAGAACGGGGTTATGAGCAAGATGATTTCATTGCCGGCAGGGTGGCAATGCAATTAACCGGCCCTTGGACATTGGGTTATTTGCCCCAGGCAGGGATTGATTTTGATGTGATGCCGGTGCCGGTGCTAGAAAAACCGGCAGCCGTCATGGGTGGGGAAAATTTATTTGTGATGAAAACACTGCCGGCACGAGAACAAGCAGCTTGGGAATTTCTAGAGTATGTTTTAACGGAAGAATTTCAAACGCAATGGGCTTTAGGAACCGGCTATTTACCGATTAACTTAAAAGCACGAAAAAGCCAAACTTACCAAGATTTTATTGCAAAACAACCGACGCTCAAAGTCTTTTTAGAGCAAATGGAATGGACGCGTTCACGGCCTATCATTCCCGGTTATTCTCGCTTATCTGATAGCTTGGGAAGGGCAATTGAAGCAACTTTATTAGGTGGCGCACCTAAAGAAGCTTTAGAAGATTCTCAAAAGCGCTTAAATTTGATTTTGGATTGAAGATTTAGGGATTCCTATCAAATCTCGGTCTTAACTCACATTTTGTACCCGTCTTCTGAAAAGGACTAGATATTGAACCGATATGATGCAATATCTCTGTCTTAACCCTCTCCTCAAGAGGTAAGCCGGCACTTGGCATGAGGTCTAAAATACGATCTAGCAAATCGTATTCAAGGAGTAACCCTCTGTCACTAGAAGTTATCACCATACCACCGGCAAGCGGTCAACCCCCTGTTGGCTTAGTCATTGTGCTGCATGGCTGGGGTGCCAACGCCAAAGATTTAGCATCTGTGGTGCCGGTGTTGAATTTACCGGATTACCAGTTTATCTGCCCAAACGCCCCCTTTAGTCATCCCCGGATGTCTACCGGCAAAGCGTGGTACAACCTGGAACAACAAGATTCCAAGGGATTAACAGAAAGCCGGCAACTATTAAAAGATTGGTTAAAATCCCTCGAAAGCACCACCGGCGTCCCCCTTTCGCGCACAATTTTATGCGGATTTTCTCAAGGTGCGGCAATGACGCTGGATGTGGGATTAACTTTACCCCTTGCCGGTTTAATCTGCCTTAGTGGCTATTTGCATCCAAATCCTCAGCCAGCCGGCAAGATTTCCACACCGATTTTGATTGTACATGGCCGACAAGACTATATGGTTCCTCTGCGTGCTGCCCAGCAAGCGCGAGACACTTTAACTGCTTTAGGATTGCCGGTGAAGTATCAAGAATACGACATGGGGCATGAAATTGTGCCGGCTGCCATTGTTCTGATGCGAAGTTTTATTGTGGAAACCGTGTCGAATACCCGCTAAAAAGCTTAGGATAGATGTCGGAGTCGCATCTGTACTCCTTGAGTCAAAAGTTAATGCAGATGCTAACCAAAGGAGGGCGGATCAATGGTAACTTCGAGCATTTTCAAGCAAGAAATCGCTACTCTGACATCAGATGATGTAGCGAAACTGGCTGTACGGCTAGAGAAAGATGAATATACGGATGCCTTTGAGGGGCTAAATGATTGGCACCTTTTGCGTGCCATCGCATTTCAACGTCCAGAACTCGTTGAACCTTACATCTACCTCCTGGATATGGAAGCTTATGACGAAGCTTGACGGGAAGTAACAGAGGAACTCCAGCAGTGAGGGAGAATTAGACTAAAAGTTCTCCCTTACTTTTTTCTAAATTTTATGTATGGCAGACGCGTTTTAATTGGTATCACCGGCGGTATTGCAGCTTATAAAGTCTGTGATGTGATTTCAACCTTGGCAAAAGCTGGGGCTGAAGTTCGGGTAATTATGACGGATAGTGCCCAAGAATTTATCACACCCCTAGCGGTAGCAACCCTATGCCGGCATCCCGCCTATACCGATGCAAATTTCTGGCAACCCACCCACAAACGCCCGCTACATATTGAGTTGGGGGAATGGGCAGAAATTTTCGCAATCGCGCCGCTAACCGCAAATACGCTGGCAAAATTAACTTACGGTATGGCAGACAACCTGCTGACGAATACCGTCCTCGCTTCTACTTGTCCGATTTTGTTAGCACCGGCAATGAATACAGATATGTGGGAACAGGTGCCGGTGCGGCGAAACTGGCAACTAATTCAAACCGATTCCCGATATCATAGTGTCGGCCCTGATGCCGGTATTTTAGCCTGTGATCGGGTAGGTTCCGGACGTATGGCAGAACCTGAGCAAATTTTGACCCAAATTGAATCGCTGCTACATACTGCCGGCAAACGAGATTTAGCCGGTAAACAAATTTTAATTAGTGCCGGTGGAACCCGAGAACACTTAGATCCGGTGCGCTTCATCGGTAACCCTTCGACAGGTAAAATGGGCATCGCCTTAGTCCAGGCAGCCGTCCACCGGGGTGCTAAGGTGACACTGGTTCACGCACCAATGGAGACAAAAATGCTCGCCTCTGTGCAACAAGTGCGAACCATTGCCGCCGGCAGCGCAGCGCAGATGCAACAGGCAATGCTTGAATGTTTTCCCGATGCTGATTTAATTATCATGGCGGCAGCGGTAGCCGATGTTAAGCCGGCGCATTACACAGCCCAAAAGTTACCAAAACGAGCACTGCCGGCCTCTTTACCTTTAGAGCCGGTGCCTGATATTGTGGCGCAATTAAGCACGCTCAAACAACCTCATCAGCGTTTGATCGGATTTGCCGCCCAAACCGGCGATATTTTGACGCCGGCGCGGCGGAAATTACAGACAAAAAAATTAGATGCGATTGTTGCCAATCCGATTGATATCCCGGATGCCGGTTTTGGCAGCAACACCAATCAAGCCATCTTTCTAAATAGTGAAGGCCGGCAAGTTGAAATTCCCCCCTGTAGCAAGCTGCAACTCGCTCATCATCTCTTTGATTTTCTTCAAGAAGAAGCCGGTAATTAATCCCAAGCACAATTACTCAAACAGGTTAAACTACACATTTAAGCAAGCCGAGCCTTAATGATTTTACATTTGTTAACTTTAATGAAAGTATTAAGCAGCAAACATTGCAGGCATTTTCCACTGTTAGAAAATAACTAAATTTTGCTAAAAGTAAAGTTTTTTGTCATGAACAGTTGCTTTCAAAATGCAGTGCTATATTAATAAGTGAAGCAACAAAGCTTCCCTGGCAGAGACAACAGCCAAGTCCCATTAAATTGAGAGGTAAAAAGAGCTGTTTCACTTAAATCTGTCTCGTCTAAATACAGTCACACCCAAGCAAAACGCTGATACTTCCTCACTTAGTTGATAGAGAGCAATGTCACTGATATTCCTGAGCAACCTCAGTGAAAATATAAATCAGTACACCTCTAAAAAAGATCACCAAACAAGAGGAAATCACTCAGTTAGTAAAGCCTTGGGTGTTGCTGTTTAAAATATTAAAAACAACTAAATCGTTTCCCAATCCCCTCATCCGCTAATCCCAGCCTTCTTTCTCTAAAATCTAAAATTTTGTGAGTCTGCTATCCTAGGTAGAGTTTTTGACCCAGTTTTCTGAGAAAATTGCGTTGTTTTCTATATAGCCCTGCTCATAATGAGAGGGATGCGTTTAGGATAGCCATTCTGTATGCCCAGAACCCCTAATGAATATGCCGTTCACATCTTGATGGAGGGTGGACACCGGGAAGAAGTTCGTTTCCCGACCATTCAAGAATTTCAGAAGTGGTACAGCGGCGAATTAGTGCCCAAATCCAATTCCAACGACTTCATCAGCGTACCGATCAAAAATATTCAAGGTGAGTATATGGTCGCACGCCCCTCCCGAATTTTGGCGCTTCGGGTAGAACCGATTTACACATCTAGTGTAGAAAGATACACCGAAGAAGATTGACACACCTGGCTCTCATTTAGGCTGTGCCAAACAAATCCTCCCCACTCTGGTAGAAACCAGTGTGGCTACTTGTCTATCCAATATTGGCGGCACCATTACATTCAGCCTTCATTCTCCTGGTTGCTCAAGCCGTATCGTTCACACCACGGGCTGAGCTTGCTTCTCAGACTCCCATGCGGAATTTAGACACAGTTCTGATTGTTTTTGCCTCCAATATTGATTTATTGCTTCATCGAGTTTTCGGGTTATTGAGACTACATAGCGAAGTGATCAGGATGGCATTGGCGTGAAGCCGGCTAAAACCGGCAGCCAGTGTTTTTCTCTCAGCGCAGCTTAGCGACTGAGTCTCCTACTCTATCGGATTTCTCTTTATGATTAAAAAATTGGCTTTGGTGCTCAGTTTAGGAGTCGCCTTATCAACGCTTCAATTGAGTGGACTCTCAAGTGTCCCATTGCAGCCCATCATTCCAGATCGTCAGAATACCAGCAACGTCTTAGGTTTAGATGACCAATTGTGGGACAAAGCCGGCCAACCTGGTGATCGGCAAGCAATGCTAACTGCGATTGACAACAGCCTACGATATTTAGAAACACCGGCAGCCGCCAAAGCCTATCAGCAGTATCCGGCAGCTGATATTACTCTTGATCGGGTTCGTCGCAGCCTCCAACGGTTCCGGCAACTGGTGATCAAATCAAACTCGCCGGCAGAACTGCAAGCGGCTGTTCGCCGTGAATTTGTGTATTACCAATCAACCGGCAGCGATGATCGGGGAACCGTGTTTTTCACCGGCTATTACACACCGCAATTTGCCGCCAGCCGCGTCCCCACTTCAGTTTATCGCTATCCCCTCTACCGCCGGCCCTCCAACTTCGCCAACTGGTCTCAACCCCATCCCACTCGCGCCCAACTCGAAGGTTACGATGGGTTGCAAGCGGCGAATGGCCCACTCCGGGGGATGGAACTGGTGTGGCTGAGTGATCGCCTAGAAGCCTTCTGGGTTCATATCCAAGGCTCGGCGCAATTGCAGTTAACTGACGGCAGCGTGATGAGCGTTGGCTATGGCGGCGCAACCAACTATCCTTATACCAGCATTGGCCGGCTCCTGGCAAACGATGGTAAATTAAAGCTCGATGGCCAGACAATCCCGGTTCTCACCGACTTTTTCCGCAGAAATCCGGGTGAACTGAATAACTATCTACCGCAAAATAATCGCTTTATTTTCTTCGCAGAAACCAAGAGTGGGGGACCGACGGGAAGCTTGCAAGTGCCGGTGACTGCGGAACGCTCGATCGCCACCGATAAATCCGTCATGCCGCCCGGTGCCTTAGCCTTGGTTCACACAAAATTGCCTTACCACAATGCTGCCGGTCAGATAGAGCAACGCTTGGTGAGCCGCTATGTGCTTGACCAGGATGCCGGTAGCGCCATCAAAGGGCCAGGTCGCGCTGATTATTTTGTGGGAGCCGGTAAGATGGCTGGAGAACGTGCCGGTGTCACCGGCACCAGAGGAAATCTCTATTACCTACTCCTCAAGTAAGGAGACGCTCACAATCTTTAGATTTTGCCGGACAGAGCCGAGTGATTAGCCTTCAGTCTCTGGCCGGCACCCTTGAGCTTAGTACCCTAACTAAACCATTCAATCGGCTATGCTATTCTGGGTTGACTTGGATCTGAGGCTCCAAGAAAATCAAAAACAACCCTTTAGATTATCATTTTTCCTGGGTTAACCCCTGACTTTGGACGAACTTCTGGGGAAACTTTTTACTCCCCCGCTTCAGTGTTTATGCCAACTCCACTCAGTCGCGATCAACCCGAAAAATGAGGCATTTAACCCCAAGCGGATAGTCTGCACTGAATCACGCCTATGGACTCACCTTTTGATATTACCCTGCTGATAGTTTTAACTGTCGTCAGCGGAATAGCGGCTCAAGTTCTGGGCGACTATTTAAAAGTCCCCAGTATCGTTTTCTTGCTGCTGTTCGGCATTCTCTTAGGCTCGGATGGCTTGGGGGTGCTGCATCCCAACCTGCTGGGCGAGGGGTTAGAGGTGATTGTGTCTCTCTCAGTAGCATTAATTTTATTTGAGGGAGGGCTGAATCTAGAACTGCGAGAACTCGGAAGAGTTTCAACGAGTTTGCGGAACTTGGTTACCATCGGCACGCTAATCACGCTCATTGGCGGAGGCATGGCGGCGCACTGGCTGGGCGAATTTCCTTGGCCCATTGCCTTTCTCTACGCGGCGCTTGTCGTTGTCACCGGCCCGACCGTGATTGGCCCATTGCTGAAACAGGTACAGGTTGATCGTCAGGTTGCCGCCTTGTTAGAGGGCGAAGGCGTCTTAATCGATCCGGTGGGGGCAATTTTAGCCGTTTTAGTGCTCGACATCATTTTAAATGGCGATGCTGACCCTGTAAGGCTGATTTCAGGCTTGGTTCTTCGCTTAGGAATTGGCGGCGCGATCGGCGCTGCCGGTGGTTGGGGTATGGGCTTTTTCCTGAAAAAAGCTGAGTTTCTCTCTGAAGAACTAAAAAACTTAGTCGTTTTAGCCGGCTTGTGGGGTTTATTTTGTCTGGCGCAAGGCGTGCGGGATGAGTCCGGACTGATGGCAACGGTGGTTGCCGGTATTGTTTTGCGTTCGGCGTCTTTGCCAGAGGAGCGTTTGTTGCGCCGGTTTAAGGGCCAGCTCACGATTTTAGCCGTTTCAGTGCTGTTTATTTTGCTGGCTGCAGATTTATCCCTCGCCAGTATTATCGCTTTAGGATGGGGCAGCCTTTTCACAGTCTTAGCACTCATGTTTATAGTGCGCCCGATTAATGTCTGGCTTTGCACTTGGAACAGTGGGCTAAACTGGCGTCAAAAGCTCTTTGTCTGTTGGATTGCCCCCAGAGGAATTGTTTCCGCCTCAGTGTCTTCTCTATTTGCAATTTTGTTAACTCAGCGCGGAATTAACGGGGGAGATTCAATTAAAGCCCTGGTTTTTCTAACAATTATCTTGACGGTTTTTGTGCAAGGATTAACCGCTCGTTGGGTCGCTCAGTTGCTCCGCGTTACCTCCACAAAGGCAACCGGCGCTGTGATTGTTGGGTCGAATCCTCTATCACGGCTGATTGCGCGTCTATTCCAAGAACGGGGTGAATCTGTCGTTATAATTGATACCAACCCGGAAGCTTGTAAGCTGGCTGAAGAAGAAAATATTCCGATCTTTTTAAGCAGTGCCCTTGATACGAATGTATTGGACGAGGCGGGACTGGCATCAATCGGAACATTTTTAGCAATGACGAGCAATGGTGAGGTGAATTTAGTATTAGCTCAGCGTGCTGCGGAAGAATTTCAACCTCCTAGAGTTTTGGCAATATTCCCTCGTGATCCGCAAGCCAGTCCTCCCACGAATAAAGCAAAAATAAATCAGCCGTTTATGCCAGATGTGCCAAGTAAAGCTTGGAACGAATATATTAGCGACGGGGAAGTAAAGTTAGGGGAAACGCTTCTTAAAGAACCTGGCTTTGCTTTTCAAGAAGCTCATCTCCAAGCGCTAATTCGTTCGGGGGAATTGGTGCCCTTATTAAGGGAACGGGAAGCGCATTTGCAGGTAGTGCCGGCCTCTGAAACTTGGCAACCTGGAGATCGAATTATTTATCTGCTGCACGATCCTAAACCCAAACTTTTGAGGCGACTATCGGGTGCAAACAATTCTCGTCTAACTCTAGAAAAGCTGCCGGCGGTGGAAGAAATTCCGATCCCGGCTGCTGTGTTAGAAACTGCTTTAGAAGAAGTTAAAGCCGAGTCGTAAAAGTTATGACTGATGGGCTTCTAACCAAGCGACTAAATCACTAGCCTCGGAGAAATCCAACAGCGCTTCACCTAATTCCTCGAGCTGAGGGATGGATAAACGCTGAATGCGTTCTTGCATCTGTGAATCAACTCCACCCAGCCGGCGGGCGATCTGGCGTAAAATTAACAGCAACTCGCCAACTCGCCTTCTTGCCGACCTTCTTGCCGGCCTTCTTCAAGAATAGCTTGATAGGTAACAGATTCCTTCATAATGTCCTCTCTAAATAGTTGACGGCTCAAATCTTTTTCGAATCGTAAGCCGGCGAGAATATCCGCACAACTTAAAATATTTCGCCACTCATCAATGTCTTTAATTCTAGCGATTTGTTGAGCGACTTGCTCTAGGAAGGTTAGGGGAGAGGCGGTGCGAGTTAGAGTGGCTAGGAGCAGCAGTGCGGGGTTAGCTAGGAATGGCGCAATTGATGTAAAATTCAACGATCCTATAGGCACCGGCTTGTGTCATACAGGTATGACTTGTGAAATTGGACAGGTTAAGGTGACAATTGGAGATCCGCAGTATTGAATGTAAAAGGCTTAGCTATTGTTAGAGCAAAAAGGTTGATAAATTATTAAAAATTGAATGTATTTTACTGTAATTTTTATTAACAATTAATTTTCTAAAATTTCTTAGAGAATTTACTGCCTAATCTTTGCAGCATGAATGCTATTACTAGCATCAATGGTAAGTGGATTATGCAGTTTATAGGCAAACTGTGCGAATTTTTATCCACGGCTCTCTCCATGCAGAGACTCGGTATCCATACATAGAGTAAACTCTAAAACAGTAACTTTGGATACCAAATTAATCTGATGGCTAGAACCTTATACTACGCTCAGAGATCGCCTTACGCTCGGAAGGTGCGGATCTTGCTGGCAGAGAAAAATTTGCCTTGTGAACTCAAGGAAACCGATATTGCGAATAAATCACCCGAATTCCTAAAAATTTCTCCGATTGGCAAAGTCCCAGTCTTCGTAGAAGAAGATGGCACCACCCTTTGGGACTCTACATTGATTGTGGAGTATCTTGACGAAACTTATCCAGAGCCGAGTTTTTACCCCAATGATCGCGCTCAACGCCTCCAATGCCGGCAGTGGGAAGAACTAGCCGATACTCTAGGGGATAATATTGTTGGCCTGTGGTATCAGAAGCGTAAAGGCGACAAGGCAGACGCCGGCGATCAGGCAAAGTATCAAGCGGCGATTGACCGGCTCTTACCTATCCTAGAACAGCAACTCAGTAACTCCCCGTTCCTCCTTGGGACAACTTGGACGGCTGCAGATATTGCTGCGCTTTCTGCCCTCGGCTACTATACCCTGCGATTTGGGGAAGAGTGGCAGCGGCAGCACCCACAGCTGGAACAATGGTTTAAAACTCTCCACCAACGCGCATCAGTAAACTCAACAGTTCCGCAAGGATAATCGGCAGTTAAGAATAGCGTCTCTAATTTGCATATTTGCTGGATAGTTGAAATAGAGGTAAAAGGAAAAATTTTTTCTTTTACCTTTTACTTTAAATAGGGCACCCAAGCCGGCAAAACCTCTGAGGAACCGTACCACAAACCAACACGCCTTGGAGAGTGCGTCACCCCTTCTAACACCAGGTTTTCCGCACCCTCCAGATGTGCGGCCTCAACCGGCGTTATTCCATCTCCCCAAGTATTGCCGATTCCACAAGTCAATTTATAACTGTTGTAAGCCAACAATTGCCCCGGACGCCGCGCTCCAAAAATCGCCTTGCCGGCAACACAGATATAACGCACGTTCGGATGAAACGCGCCCGGATAGTTATTATTGACAAAATCTAGATTCTTGCGCGTCCAACGTTCATATAAACTGTATTGAGGAGTTCCCAGCGTCACCAACGTCGTCACCGATGGATGGGCGAACCACAAACCGGCATCTTCCATCACATCTCCATGAATGATGTAAGGTTTTTCTCCTAAATAAATGCGCGAGATCCAGCCGGCAGCAGAGTGACCTATTAAGTTAACTTGAGAAGCATTGTATTCTTGTAAAACTTGTTTGACTGTGCGATCTAGGAGGCGCAAAATAGGAACAATTGACCGTCCCCCCACCGTTGGTAACCAATCCCGCCGGCGCACCGGCACCGTCACTGCAGGGAAACCCAACTCCACCAAAGATTGTTGTAATTCGCGATATTCAGCAGCGCCAGCAAAATAACCCGGTAAAATAACAGTTGGTAATGGCATTTTAGTTTTTAAAGTTAAAATTGAGTTGACAATTATTTCAAGATATGCTTAAAAAGTGAGAATAAATATACACTCATTTAGCTCCTTGTTTTGTTAATCTTAGGTAATATTTTATGATATTTTGCCATCATATTGTTTGGTTTTGCATCCCTCTATAAACAAATTGATAAGTAAAAGTTAATTTAAAATTTAAAATGCCATTATGCTGCGTGAACCAATTCCGACTAAGTATTCTGCAATCGTTATTGTTCGGTTAGAACAGCGATTTTTGTTAGTTCAAGAATGTAATTACGATCAGCCCTGGTATTTCCCAGCTGGCAGAATTGAGCCAGGAGAAACTTGGATAGAGGCGGCACAGCGGGAAACATTAGAGGAAGCCGGAATTCCTGTGATTCTTGAAGGAATTATTCGCATTGAATATACGCCTGTGGATGGAATATCGGCTCGTGTTCGAGTGTTTTTTGTCGCACGTCCGCAAAATAACACATCCCCAAAAACAATAGCAGATGAAGAATCTTTAGGGGCAGCCTGGTTTACGTTAGAAGAATTAGAGAAGCTACCGCTTCGCGAACAAGATGTTCGAGAAATCTGTCATTATGTAGCCGGCGGTGGGATAATTTACCCGCTTGAGCTGGTAACTTTAAAGGGAGCGCCCTTTAGAAAATAAAATTAAAAATTAAACAGGCTATTCATTCAATTTTGAAAACTGAAATAACTGTGCAAACCGGCATATTATACGGCATTGGCGTTGGCCCAGGCGATCCAGAATTAATCACGGTCAAAGGAATGCGGCTGCTGGAAAGGGTGCCGGTGGTGGCATTTCCAGCCGGCATTCACGGCAAACCGGGAATCGCCCAAGACATTGTGGCTGAATGGTTGCGTCCCCAACAAGTGCAACTGGCGTTAAACTTTCCATACGTGCAAGATGAGGAAATCTTGACACAAGCGTGGCAGCAGTCAGCGGAAACAGTTTGGCAATATTTGCAGCAGGGACAAGATGTGGCGTTTGTCTCTGAGGGAGATGTGAGCTTTTACAGCACGTTTACCTATTTATCGCAAACACTACAACATTTGCACCCAGAAGCTGTGGTGCAGACAATCCCCGGAATTAGTTCACCAATGGCAGCAGCAGCAGCTTTAGGATTACCCCTAACCATTCGTGGTCAACGCCTTGTCGTGTTGCCGGCACTTTATAACATCACTGAACTGGAAACAGCGTTAAATTGGGCAGATGTTGTGGTGCTAATGAAGCTGAGTTCGGTTTATGAACAAGTTTGGGCACTATTACACCGGCATAACTTACTAACCAATACTTGGGTGGTGGAACGCGCTACCTTACCAGACCAAGTGATCTATACTGACTTGCGAGATCGTCCCCACTTAAAGTTGCCTTATTTCTCGCTAATGATTGTACAAGTGTCTGGAACGAAGCCTATCAGATTCGAGGATAGCAACTTTTAAGCCGGCAAAGCGGTCATTTTTCTAGAGAAAATTTAGCTCAGCAGTGGTAAAAACCCCTTCTACGATCTTAGAATTTTGAAGTAATTCTGACGCTTAATCTGTGAGCGGAATACTTCTGTAGAATAGATTGCCTGCTGACAAGTCCGCCACGACAGAGTGGCCTATAGTGTACCGATTATGGAAAACGCCTCCCCCTTGAATAGCCTGCGAACAACACTGTTGGAGCCAACTTGGTTGGCCATCTTCGCCTCAGTGGGCATCCATGCACTTCTCGCTGTTGGTTGGCCTATGTTGCCGATGTCTTCCAAGACAGTTAAGCCGGCCTCAACAATTAATGTTATTCAATTAACTCCCCAAGAACAGCGTCTCCTGCCGGACTTGTCAACAAGATCGCAAATTACGCTACCACCGATTCCTTCGCCGATTAATTCACTGCCGCCTCTGCCGGCGCTGCCAGGAGAAGGTCAACTGCCCAAGCTGCCGCCCCTAGATAATCAAATAACCGCTTATAATTTTCCTCCCCTGCCGCCGCCCAACGCCTTTCCTAAATTGACCGATCTGCCGCCGCCCATTTCCTTACCAGATTTATATAGCGCCATACCTCCCACTTCCCTCCCAGATTGGTCAAACCTGACATCCCCCGCCGATATCCCCGATTGGTCAAACCTGCCACCGAACAACACGGTGCAAGGTTCCCTCAAGCAACCGCCGGCAATGGCCTATCCGAACTGGGATCGCCTGCCGGCACCGCCGCCATTGACAAGTTTTAACCCCCCTCCAACATCAGGTGGGACATTGCCGAATCCGGGTTTGCAGGCAGGGCTATCGCCCCTTGATCAAATGCTGCCGGCTGATCAACCGGATAACCCCCAAGCAAGGGAAGTTCAACAAAAGGTTGCACAGACCTTGGAGAAACGACAGCAAATCGCACGGCGGCAACAGCAACAGGAACAAGCTGCCCGTAAAACAGATGCGACTGGGGCAACGGCATTAGCAAAACCAGGCACTCCAAATTCCAGTTCACTCACCCCTGAGCAACAACGCAGGGCACAAGAGGAAAGAATCGCGGCAATGATGCGGCAGAGGCAGCAACAGCAACAAGCCGCCGCAACTGCCACCGGCTCGATTTCAGAGAATGACCAACTGAGGCTGAGGGCGACAGAAGCCTATACCGTCTACTTTGCCCAAGTACAAAAGGCAAATCCTGATGCGGTGATGGCAAGCCCCCAATCAATACCGGCCCCCTATCCAAAAGAGGCCGGTTCACCGCAAAAAGAAGCGGCTGCTTTAGTGGCGGTGACGGTGAACCCCCAAGGCAAAGTTGTTGAAGCACAGCTGTTAACGAAAACAGGGAATGAAGTGCTGGACAAGGCAGCGATAAATGCGGTGATGCAGGCTCAGTATGATCCCACTGAAAAGCCGGTGGTTTACCAGTTAGTTGTCCAGTTCCAAACCGGCAACTCACCCCAGAATGCAGCACCGGCAACAGAAAAGCCGGCACAAAACCAGCAGCCAACGCCGGAAAAACCGGCAACCGAAAAGCCAGCACAAAACCAGCAGCCAACGCCGGAAAAACCGGCAACCGAAAAGCCAGCACCTGAGCTGATCCCCGAACAGCCGGTGCCGGCACCCACTCAGCCGGAACAGTCTGCACCAACTCCAGAAAAGCCGGCAGCCGAACAGCTTGAAAAACAGGCACCGACACCAGGCGCAGGAGCATCTGACCTGATCCCCGAACAGCCGGCACCGGCACCAGAAAGCGGGGCACCGGCTCAGAACCCCGACAAGTCCACATCTGTCCCTAAAAAGCCGACAGTGAATCAGACTTCTAAAGAGTCATCCGCTGTCCCACAACAGCCGGCAGCAACTCCAACACAGGCTGCAACACCAGCTCCACAACAGCCGGCAGCGACTCCAACACAGGCTGCAACACCGGCTCCACAACAGCCGGCACCTGAGCTGATCCCCGAAAAGTCTCCGCTTAGAAAGGAATCTGCACTTCCCTCAGTGCCTTAACTGAGGATCGGCGGAATTCTCTCAAAGCATCAGGTTGCAGAACAATAACGCAGAGGGAAGCCGAGAAAACTTAAATCTCAGCTTCCCTCTTTTTGGTTCAACTTGGCTGGTTTCAGGAAATAACTTAAACCACGCCGGCAAGAACTTTGCGCTCATCCTCAGCGATGGCCAAATTCCGCTGAGCCATTGCCCACTGTTCTGGGAATTTATCCAAGGTATAAACCTGCAAGGCATTTTCATAGCAACTAATGGCTTGCTCTAAATTCTCCAGCCGATCACCTTGAGGGCGATCACTGTAAGCCACCGCTAAATTATTTTGGGTGCCAGCCCACACTTCTGGGAAGCTTTCCGGGCTAAACACAGCAGCCGCAATTTCGTAGCCGGTGATAGCAATCTCTAAATTACTGCCCTTATCACCCATTGGGAATTGCTGAATCAGATTGCTAAAATTGCCAATCACGCCGGCAAGTCCTTCGCCTTCTTCTTGATCCACCTGCGGCAGCGTTGACATTGCCCAGCTTTGCAGCAATTGCGCGAAAAATCCATCCAGCTTATCTACATTATTTTGCAGCAGGGGGTAAACTACTTGCGGATCAGGATTTTCTGACACGACTTGCAAGATTTCACCCAAGAAATTGAAATACTCCTCTGGACTAGCTGCGGCGGCGGCTGCGTTACCCATCGCCGCATTTAGCTGAGTTGCGAACTCCTGCAAGAACTCCGCAGCATCGTGATTGCCCTCCTCTTGCAGCTTTGCCGATACCATTTGCATCGTTTCTACCAAGCCGGCATCAATCAAGTCTAGGTGGGCATTCAAAATCTCCAGTTCTTCACCACTCGTACAAGTCATCAGCGATTCGATCAGCGCCAAGTAAGCTTGGATGCGTTCTTCATTCATAGGGTTTATGCGCTTAGATTTGATTTTTTGTCTTGATCACTCCCTTCCCAGAAGAAGATTATCGCTATCTCAGCATTTTTCTGTGCTGCCCAACGGGTATTCTTAAAGTGGAAAGCGAGTAAACCTTTTAAATCTTAACGTTTATACTTTTGCTGCCGGCAGGACGCACACCGGCATGAGTTTTGCTGAGTACACTAGCAGCCGGCAACCCTTCCCCTGCAATGGTTACAATAGCCGGCAGGCATCTCCCTCACTGATTAGCAAATCCTCTCAAAGCCCCTGTGAGCTAAAATTTCTTCCAATTACCCAGTTCAGGGAGTTCCTTATTCCAGAAAGCTTTGCTATGATAGCAAAGCGCATCATGCGGATGTGGCGAAATTGGCAGACGCGCCAGATTTAGGTTCTGGTTCCGCAAGGAGTGAAGGTTCAAGTCCTTTCATCCGCATTAGAAGCCGGTTGTGAGCCGGTTGAAGCTAACGTTTTTTTGTCGATTGCCACATTAGCAGTATCCGGGGTTTTTGAGCGCTCAGGAGGCAAAACATTTAATTTTAGTGAAAGAACCGCAGGAAGGAACTGCCAAGCTCGTAGAGCTAGAGCTGGACAAAGTAGTAGCTGCTTGGGCGGGGGGGCACGGCTGTTGTGACGGTTTGGATAGATGTGATTTATGGGCGGTTGCGAGCGAGTGAAGGGGTAAGGGAGAAGTGCTTTAACTGGTAGAATTTGATAAGTCGAAGGTAATCGCCTTAGTGAAAGCGGGTGAGCCTATAATTTTCGTGTCGTTACGGATACATAAACAATTGGCTAGAAAACTGAGTTACAGTCAAGTTCAAAAAATAAAAATATAACTAGAACCTACTTGTAAATAGTTCCTAGTTATATTTTTAAAGAGCCATAATATTAACTATGACTCATACATAGTCAATAAAGGATTAGCCTGGTAACAATGGTGGAATCTTCTCAGACGGTTCCATTTCCTGGTGTTTAGCCTGTAAAATTTTACTGACTTTGTGAATATTTTCGACCAGATGCAAAGGCTTTACTGCGTAGCTTGGTGGGAAATAACAAGCACAAGTCAGTTTTACGGCTTCTACAGGATGAATATTAGAAAATCGGATTAGATTACCTGCAAAACGGCTAATTGCTCCATAATCAATCAGAGGTCGTGTATCGTAGTAGTCACGAATCAAAGCCTTGTCTGGAAGATTATTGCTCTCTTTAATCTCTCGAGATTTCAATCCTTGAATACATTCATTAAGCGCATCGTGAGTCTGCGAGTAAATCTTTCTTGATGCACGATTCGCTACTTGCCACTCCTTAACTGCTGCCATAAGTTCTGGGCGTAGTTCGTCTTTTAAGATATTTCTTGCTGTTAAGCGCTGTTCATGGATTTCACGCAACTGCTCAAACTCTTTTGAATTAAAAACTGGGTGCCAGCCAGTTTTTTGATGTATGAACAATCGCATTCCTAAATCACGGATTAGTCCAAATGCACGCTTGGCTTGAACGTTGGCTTCAGCATCTTGTGCCCACCAAGCAAAATATTCCACTAAGGCAGAGCAAAACCTGTCTTCAAGAATATCTCGCCCTTGTGGATCGGTGTACCCCAACAGCGTCAAAGTCTTGCCCGCAAAAAGCTTTAGGGGTTCTGGTAGCTGATTGCTCAATGGGTCAGCTTTGCGAACTTTGTTAACCCAATCCCAAATAGAGCTAGGATGCTTTCCCACAAAACGAGCTAGGCCACGTTGGGACATTCCAGAGCGACCCGTTGACTTTACTGTGAAATATTCGCCACCATCCTCAATACTACAAAGTAGATGCTTAGAGAAATCCTTGGGTTTAGAATTGTGTGATTTTGTCATTTGTCTACCTATTGACTAATTTTGCATTGTGTGGCTATTGGAAAAGGTGACAAATGCGCCAATTCTGATGTATAATCATAGGCACAATAAGCAATCTAAAGTTTTGCATCCCAGGAAGTAGGAAACCTGTAGATACTGACTTTAGCCTTTCAATTTAGCCACGCAGAATGGTTAATCGTGGGGGAGGTGGGATTTGCACCCACAAAACCTAGGTCAAGGCCGCTGGATTAGGAGTCCAGTGCGTTTGCGTTCCGCCACACCCCCAAAAGAACAAACCAAACTCAAAGCGGCAAAGCTGTTTTAATGAGCATCTTTGCCGTTTTGAGTTTGGTTTGGAGCGAACACCTCATCTAATTTCGCCACAAGCCTCTTATAACTACTTCCAGCCAAAAGCTTTTGTTCGATTTTAGCCAACTGACTGTTTAGATTGGCTATTTCTTCCTTAAGAAGAACATTTTCTTCTTTAATGACGATATAGTTTTGCTTGAGTTCGGCCACTTCTGTAATTAACCGAACAATTGCTACTTCTATGCCTTCGGCATCATCATTTTCATAATCAGAATCATCTATGTCTTTGCCCTTGAGTTCATACGTCGCACTTGGTTGTAAAGAATTTGATTGTTTTTGATTTTCTTCAGTCTCTGAAAGTTGAGAGTCAATTTTATTGTTATCAACCTCGATTAATTCATTTTCTACATCATCAATTGCCCAATTTTCATACTCGCTACTACTATTACTTTGCTTTTTCTCCTTGCGTCTGGCCTGGTAACTGTCATAGCTATAGCCTTTCATAGCCATTATTTTTTGGACGTCCGCCAAAGTTACCCAGTTCGCTAAAAAATATAAATCTGCCCCTTGAGGGCCGACAAACTTACGTCGCTCTATTAATGCTCTATCTATTTGCCCGTATTCAGGATCGCTCATTCGACGGAGGCGAGTTGAGGTGGCTGCGTTTGATAAGCCCATCACGCGCATCATCTCAACCACTGTAACACCGAGACCAACTGCTGGGTCGGTGTTTTTGCCGATATATTCTAAAGCCACCAGATCGCACTGATCGCGCGTACTGAGGTGCGGCAAGTTTCTTCTGGCTAGGCTGGAGTCAGTGCTGCTAGCTTGATCAGCGTTTGATTGTTCGCTAGAATATGACATAGAAAATTTAGCTCCTAAGTTTCAACAGGGGAGTAAAGCTGCCTCTAATTCTGGCTAATTGAAGATTGTTGCCTGGTAAGCGTTAAATCTTTCAAAAAGAACAGAGGCATACTAAAAGATGAAGGCAACCATGCTTTGAGGAAAGCTGGTTGCTTCATTTTTGTTTTAACATATCTTTCCGCGCCTTGCAAGTAGGCTTAGAAAAAAAGAACAAAATATCAACCACAAACCTTTTAGCAACAAAAAAGCTTATAAGCTCTAAGCTGAAGTTTCGTCTAGAACATTCCCGGAAAGGCTCGTGCAGTCTTTTCTTGGGCGATTTTGAGGAGGGCGGCTACTGGATATCTTGCGGGAGGAGTCACTTCAAAAGCTTACGGGAGAAAAGCTTTGGTTAATCCCACACAGAAATAGGGTAAGAGTGAGTTCCCCCTCAAATAATCGAGGAAATCTTAAGTATATGGGTAAGCCTTCCCGGTAAAAATCGCTCAATCAATTACAGGGTAAACCTTTCATGAGTTAGGAGGCTATTCATTGAGCGGAACTTCAGCTTAGAGCTTATAAGCTTTTTTGTTGTTACACGCCTAGCTCTATACAACAAGGTTACGACAACAAAAAACATGGGCAAAGCAGTAAGAGAGCAGAACAGCAAGAGTTAAAGCCAGTTCAGCTAGAATTATCTCTGTCGGAATAGGAGATCTGCCTAAGATTTAATTGATTGCCTACTCTCCTAAATATATTAGATAAATTTATTAATACTGAAATACTGATAAGCTATAAATATTTTTGATGATTAGCGCCGCAGACAACACCTCTGACACAACCCATCGACCCAAAGCGCCAGTCCCTTAAACCGCGCCCCACCCTGAGGACGCTCCGAGAGCAACCGTAACCCATGCTTTTTGCACCCCTGTCTTTGCTGAAACTGCAACTCAATCTTGTGACACGGTGACATCATAAAACAAACATTTATTTGCTCAATCTTTAAAAAGTTGCAAAACTAAAGTTTCTAATGAAGCACAAATAATTTGTCCTAATTTTAGGAATGTACACTTAATTTGTAAATATACATTGGCATATTTACAAACTCTAATTCTTCAAGCTTTGTAGTGATTATGTTTAAAATAATTAAGTTTTGCGCTCATTAATTTCGGAAGTGGTAAAATATTTTGTTAATCTACATTAAAGCTAAAACTTACAAATTGACTCAGGTTGAACCGGGCAAGCTTGTTCAGAAACTCGGTTTTGCCGCAGATTAACCGTTGTTAGTTTCGTTAAAGATTTCAAAGCACTAATATTTTTAACTTGATTGGAATTCAAATTAAGTTCAGTTAAATTCGTCAGAAATTGCAGAGCCTCGATTTCTCTAATTTTATTGACGCTAAGAAAAAGGATCGTTAAGTTACTCAATTCTTGCAAAGCGCTAATATCTCTGATTTGATTGCCGCTAACAAAAAGAGCGGTTAAGTTTTCTAGCGGCTTCAGCGGACTGAGATCCTTAATTTGATTGCCGGTGAGATAGAGTCCTGTTAAATTTGTCAAAAATTGTAAGGAACTGATATCAGAAATTTGATTAAAATCTAGAGATAGTGTCGTTAACTTAGTCAACGATTTCAGCAACGTAATATCTGAGATTTGATTATGACTCAGAGAAAGATAAGTGAGATTGGTTAAAGGTTGCAGGGGCGTGAGATCGGAAATTTGATTTTCGTAAAGGTCTAGATGAGTGAGATTGGTTAAAGATTGCAGAGGTGTAAGATCGGAAATTTGATTATAGCTGAGATATAGATTCGTTAAATTAGTCAGCGATTGCAAGGGGCTAAGATTAGAAATTTGCTGACCTTTAAGGATAAGAATAGTCTGTCTTGAAAGTTGCTTGTTTGCCACATCACAATCAGAAGTGCCGGCTTCTTTTAATAGCACCTCAACCGTATGTTTTACATCAGCCGAAAGATTAGCTTGATTGAAGCACCAATCAGCAAACGTTTTAAACATCGTTGCCGGCACCGGCTGACCGATAGACGCCGGCACCCTGTAAACTTCTAAAGAGAGTGTTAGAGCAATACTCACAGAAACGAGTGCTTGAAAGATTTTTGCGCGAGCCGAGTTATTTTTGCCTAAAATTTTCAGTAACATTCTCTTCCATCACGCAGGAGTCACGACCAGGTTATGACAATCGAACAACTATTCACCGGCGCTAATTTATTCGTCTTACCCTTTTGGACATTAATGATTTTATTGCCCAACTGGGGGATCACCCGAAAGATTATGCAATCCCTAATACCTTTTGTGATCTTAGCCGCGCTGTACTTATTTTTGCTCAGCGGCACCATCACATCTGAATCTGCTCAAGCATTATCCAATCCAAAATTAGCAGATATCGCCCGCTTCTTCGCTGAAGAAAGAGCCGCAGCAACCGGCTGGGTACATTTTCTAGTAATGGATCTATTTGTAGGTCGTTGGATCTACCTAGAAGGACAACGCACCGGCACCTGGACAATTCATTCTATCGCCCTCTGCTTGTTTGCCGGCCCGTTAGGCTTGCTCTCCCATATTCTCACCGCTTGGGTAAGTCAGAAATTCTTCCCACAACCTCAAACAGAACCAACACCAACAACACCCTAACCCTATTTTCCAGCATTCACAAAAACCGCACTCAATTCTTGGCAGGTTGGGTTGACGCAGGGAACCCCTAACAAAAACATCCGAACCTAGGTGAATACAGATAAACCATCTGCGTTCATCTGCGTCCATCTGCGGTTAAAAAAAACCTAATTCGCAGCCAAACAGCTTACAAAATTTTAGCTGTAGAACTCACCGGCTCAAACTTCAACGGTGAATATTTTTCCGGTTTCCCAGAAATATGAAAACTCACCGCCGGCTCATCACCGAAAGCTTCAACACAATGAATAACATTAGACGTAAAACACAGAATATCCCCACCCTCCAAAATGCGTTCACCAACCCGTTGAACTCGATTTGGAAATTCAGCCTCGCCGGTTCTTTGCCAAAACGTATTTTTCTCCTGACCACTAATTAGCGCCACCATTGCCCAAGTCCCATGATGGTGAATCGCCGAAACTTTTCCAGGCAGCCAAGATACAATTTGCACACATAGGGGAAAATTTGGCTCCTCGTAAAGCTTTAAAACCGACCATCCCGTTTCCGGGGAAGGTTCAAGATAAGTACATTGCAGCCAATAGGAACTCGTGAGCAACCGGCGCACCAATGGGCGAATTGCTTGGAGACGCCGGCGATCTTCTTGTACCTCCAACAGAATATCTTCCACCTCTGTCAGAAACCGATAGAGCCGGTAAGTGTTGGTTGGCCACTCACTCTCGCTCAGCAACACACAAGCTTGACACTGCCCGCTATCGGTGACTAACCAATCATGACTTTCCATAAAAAGGCAAAACTTAAAAATATCGGTGCAACAAATATTACTGAACCGAATCGCTCAATCAGCTTTAACTGCATCACAAGCTAAGCTAAAGTTACGACGCAACACGGGAATAACAGGTGAAATCGTGGCAGTTGAATACGATTTAGTCATCATCGGCGGTGGATCTGGGGGTTTAGTCGTCGCTAGTGCGGCAGCGCAACTGAAAGCAAAAGTAGTCTTGGTAGAACGGGATCGCTTGGGAGGGGACTGTCTTTGGGTGGGTTGCGTACCCAGCAAATCCCTGATTCACGCCTCTCGTATCGCCTATGAAGTCAAAAATGCTGAGCGTTTTGGCATTTCCTACCAAGATCCCCAAATTGATTTTGCCAAAGCCAATCGGCACGTTCAGCACGTCATCTCCACCATTGAACCCAATGACTCATCGGCACGATTTGAAAGCTTAGGCGTTGAAGTCATCTTTGGAGCGGGCCAATTCCTTGACGGGCAGACTTTTGAGGTAAATGGCCGAAAACTCCGCGCCAGAGCATTTGTGATTGCCACCGGCTCAAAACCGGCACTTCTCCCTGTACCGGGACTGCAACAAGCCGGTTATTTAACCAACGAGCAAGTTTTCTCTGTGCAACAGCGTCCAGAATCCCTTGCCGTCATCGGTGGGGGGCCAATTGGCTGCGAATTGGGTCAAGCATTCTCCCGCTTAGGTTCGCAGGTGACGCTGATCGCCAGCAAAGATCGCATTTTACCCAAAGAAGACCCGGAAGCTGCGGCTGCGGTGCAAGCCCAGTTTGAATCTGAAGGCATTCGAGTGCTAACGAACACACGAGTAGATCGGGTGGAAGTGCTGGAGGGTGAAAAAGTTCTGTGGATGGGAAACCAGAAAATTGTCGCGGCTGAAATTTTGGTGGCTGCCGGTCGAGTTGCGAATGTAGAATCTCTGAATTTGGAAGCTGCCGGTGTGGAAGCCGGTAAACAGGGAATTCAGGTAAACGGCAAACTGCAAACAACCAATCCCCGCATTTATGCCTGTGGGGATGTGATCGGCGGCTACCAATTTACCCACGTTGCCAGCTATGAAGCCAGTGTGGTGCTGAAAAATGCTTTATTCTTTCCCCTAACTAAAGCGAATTATCGGGTGATTCCCTGGGCAACCTTTACCGATCCTGAACTTGCTAGGGTCGGATTGACAGAGGAAGCAGCGAGAAACCGTTACGGGGATCGCATTCTGGTACTTAAACAGGAATTTGCCTCTGTAGATCGCGCTCAAGCAGAAGCAGCGACAGGTGGATTTGCTAAAATTATTACTAAAGGTAACGGAGAAATTCTCGGCGCTCATATCGTTGGCCCTTCTGCCGGCGAGTTAATTCACGAGGTCGTTTTGGCGATGTCCAACCGGCTCAAGGTATCGGCCCTCACGGGCATGATTCACATCTACCCCACCCTGGCAGAAGTTAACAGTAAAGCGGCTTTGCAGCTCACCAAGCAAAAATATGCCAAAAATAGCCGGTTGCAGAGCATTCTAGAGAAGTTCTTCCAATTGCGCCGATCCTTCTAAGCAGACCGAGCAAAAACGCGTTTCTCCTTTTTTGTCTGCTACTCTTTCACGCTTCAATTTTTTTACGCTCGTGCTGCTGTACTGCCTGGTCACTAGCCACCTATCTCATCCATTCGTTCCGATTAGTGATCTATATCACATACTTTCCATACTTATATCACCCTTCCTCAATAACTAGAATCACTCTTCCGGTAGATGATTGTCACATAATTTTAATGAATCGGTCACTGTCGGTGGGAAAAAATGCCCCATACTAGAAATATGAAGATTTGTTTATGGCACCCAACAGTCCTAGGAGGGACTTGCCATGCTCTCAAGACCCAGTTTCGATGATCGAACTCTGGCTGAATCCTTTTACCAAGCGTTACTACATCGCTTCTGTGATTCTTTTGATGGTTCCACCCGCAGCCTGTTAGATAATTGCACCTTTGGTATTGCCCCCAGTCAAACTGGCGTGAAAACCTTTTTCATTTTGGCTCCTTCCCTAGACGCGGCAAAGCAACTAGCCGAAAGCATCGGCAGCATCATCACTCAAGTAACCAACCTGATGCCTGGAGTCGCCCAGACAGGTATCTGCGTGGCCCCGCCTGAAATAGCAGAGGATTCTACCAATCCAGAAGACTTAGGACAATTTCCACCTAAGTTTATGATGGGTAAAATTTTCTCCCACCCATCCGAGGTTGGAAGTGCAAATTAGCAAATATTTTGTTTGGCCGGGCTACATCTAATTTGACCTGCTGTGCTAGAGCCTGCTTCTGTGGGCTTTTTTAATGGGGATCACGCTGTGGCAAGGGAAGGGCTATGATGTTTCTGCCGGCAGCCTAGTTTGCCTTCCGATCAAGCTCAACGCTCCCCAAACAAATTGTTAAGTTTTTTTGCACTTGACGCCTAAAAAACTAACCACTGGTAGCGAACAACTTATATTATTTCTGCGGGAGTCGCTCCATCCACTGGGAGTTCGGGTGTCCCAGCCACAAAAGCCAAAAAAAGCTTGACAAAAGCGACTATTAGCTTATTCAATTTGAGTTTTGGATGCGGCTTTGTGTGATCGGCAATACAGCCGGCTAGATCGAAGCATTCCAAAGCGGTCAGTTTGGCCGGTAAAAACTTTTCCTTAAATTAAAGATATCTGACATAAATTGCTAGGGGACTTTTTTTTGTTCAAGCAACTGTGTTAGAAAAGTGTGAGTGGGATTGATACTAAGTTGTTTCCTCAGTTAGGATTAGCCAGATAAGGATGAAAATCATTCGCCAAAGTTTCAAAATAAAATTATGCGAGCGTAACTTAGTATCAGGCTTTTATGGTTAGCCAACCCTCAGACGCAGACTTTCGGGTTACAGTCACTAACGAAATTCCCTTGGTTCAGCTGCCTGCTCGCCTCAGCGTGCTAGAAGCAGTCGCCTTTAAGCAAACCTGCCAACAGCTTTGCCAGCAAAGCCCCATTCCCAGCAAAATCATCCTTGATTTTAGCCAAACCCACTTTATGGACAGCAGTGGGGTAGGGGCTTTGGTCAATAATGTGCGAATCACCCAACAGCAGGGAATTGAATTGGTGCTGCAAACTGTCCAGCCCCAAGTCATGGCAGTCCTGTCCATAACTGGACTCGATCAAGTTTTAAAAATTGAACCCGCAACGGAAACAACGGCGACAACCAATAGCGCCCGTCGCGTCCAAAATCAGCTACCGACGACCCATCCCTCGGTACGATCATGGGTCAAACGCTTGATAGACGTGGTGGGGGCTTTGGTAGGTTTGGTTCTGACGGCAATTTTGCTGATCCCCATTGGGATTGCCATCAAACTGGACGATCCTGGCCCGATTTTCTTCAGTCAAATCCGCTGCGGTTGGATGGGCCGGCGGTTTCGGTTGTGGAAACTGCGCTCCATGTGCGTCAATGCAGAAGCGCTGAAGTCACAAGTCGCCAACCAAGTAGAAGGCCCATTATTTAAAAACGACAACGATCCCCGGATCACGCGAGTAGGCCGGTTTCTGCGGCGAACCAGTTTGGATGAGTTGCCGCAGTTTTGGAACGTGCTCAGAGGGGAAATGAGTTTAGTTGGCACCCGCCCCCCGACCCCAGATGAAGTAGAGCGTTACGAAGTGCCAGAATGGCAGCGCTTAGATGTCAAACCCGGCATGACCGGCGAATGGCAAGTAAAGGGCCGGTCTCGCATCAGCAAATTTGAGGACGTGATCCGCCTGGATTTGCAATATCAAAAGAATTGGAGCCTTATATATGACTTAAAATTAATTATCCAAACTGTTCTGGTCCTGTTTAATAAAAACAGCGGTGCGATGTGAGGGAAGATTTCTGAATTAAGAATTGAGAATTCTTTATTCTTCCTTCTTCATTCTTCATTCTTCATTCTTCATTGAGAAGATGGTGTTAGACAACCTTGGCAGCTGGTGGAAATCCCACCTGAGAAAAAAACCAGAGAAACAAGAACAACCCCTCAAACAAGCGCAGCTTTCCGTATTGACGGAACTGAATTCTCTAGCCGAAGTTTTGCAATGGTTTGAGCAGTTTAAGCTGGCGCTGCTACCCTGTAACGTTTGGTGGCAATGCCAAACAGCCCTTGCAGAAGGCTTGACGAACGCGGTGCGCCATGCCCACCGAAACTTGCCTCAGACGACCCCAATTGAGATTGAGGTCAAACTTTTTCCACACAGAATGGAAATGCGAATTTGGGATCAAGGTCAACCGTTCGACCTAGAAAAAAGGTTGCACGAAAACCTAGCGCTCTTTCGCCCTGGCGATCCCGACCCGCATGGCAATGGATTGATCTTTATGTACAAGCTAATGGATGAGCTTTCGTATACGCGAACACCAGACGAGCGCAATTGTTTGCTGATGCAAAAGAACATTAGCAAATAATCAAATTTTTTAATGTTGGTTGTGTCAATTGCGCTTTTTTACCAGCCCGTTTAAAATCAACCCCTAGGGGGATTGCCTCGATGAGCCACGTCTATTTAGATGTATAGGAGTAGCTTATGCATTCAGAATCTTGGCTTGAGGCAAATCGTCTGATGGTTAACTCCCTCGCAAGTGGTCGTATCGCAATGATCAAGGCACCATTGCCTGATAACGAAGCCAAGAGGATTGAAGCGCTACGGAAGTATCAGGTACTTGATACATTACCTGAACAGGCATTTGACGATCTGGTGCGTCTCGCTGCAAAAATTTGTGAAACTCCCATCGCCCTGATTAGCTTAATCGATACCGACCGGCAGTGGTTCAAGTCGAAAGTGGGATGGGCAGGACGGACTTCAAAACGGGATGTGGCGTTCTGTGCCCATGCAATTTTGTCCGATCAAGTGTTTACGGTCAGCGACACTTTGCAAGATCCCCGTTTTGTTGCCAATCCCTTAGTGATTAGTCCTCCTTATATTCGGTCTTATGCCGGTGCCCAGCTAGTAACCCCCGATGGTTTTACCTTGGGCACCTTATGCGTTATGGATTATGTGCCGCGAGAGTTGAGCGAGGCGCAGCTAGACATTCTAGCGACTCTGTCGCGTCAGGTAATGGCGCTGATGGAGAAAGGCCGGCAACTGCGGCAAATGGAAACAACCCAAGCTCATCTCCACAATTTTCTCGACAGAGCCAATGTTTTGATCCAGAGCATTCGAGTTTCTGATGGGCATTTTCTGTCTGTTAATCAAACATGGCGGCAAACGTTGGGCTATAGCGACGAGGAAGCGGCCCAACTATCGCTTTGGGATATTTTACATCCAGAAAGCCGTCAGCCTTGGTTGCTGGAAAAACTGCGCCACGGAGAATCGCTCGAATCAGTCGAGATGATTTTTGTCAGCAAGCAGGGGGAGCCGGTGTGGGTGGAAGGAAATATCAGCTGCCGGTGGGAAAATGGTCAACCTGCCGTCACGCGAGGGATTTTCCGAAATATCACCGCTCGGAAATACCGGCAAATTTTTGAAAATACCGCTCAAGGGCTGTTTCAAGTGACCCTAGACGGACATTATCGCACCGCTAACTCGGCCTTGGCTCGCATTTACGGTTATGATTCCCCAGAGCAATTTCTCGAGAGGGTAGGAAATATCAATCAACTTTATGTTAATCCCATCCACTGGGCTGAGTGCGTGCGCTACTTAGAAACTCAAGGCCAGGTGCAGCATAAGACGGAGGCTGAGGTCTGTAAACGGGATGGAGCGGTCATCTGGATTTCCGAAACGATCCGGCTGCTGCGAGATACCCAAGGCCGGCCTGTGGCTGTGGAAGGGTTTGTGCAGGATATCACCAGTCTCAAGCAGTCAGAGGCGACGTTGCAGATGGCGAGGGACTTGCTCCAAGTTGTGCTGGATGCAGTGCCCGGTACAGTTTCTTTAATTAGTTCCAATTTTCGCTATCTGGGAGTGAACCGGCATTTGGCCAGCATTCTCAACTTGTCTCAAGACGCGTTAGTTGGTCAAGAAGTCGGCTTTCGTCAAGATAAGTTTGGTAAATTTGTCCGCAGTTTTTTTGCTAACCGGACGAGCGAAGACTCCATAGAAATAGAGGGTCCGCCAGTCGATGGCATTCCCCGCAGTCTGGTGGTGATTGCCAAAAAGTGGAAGTGGCTGGGAGATGAAGCGGCTGTTTTTGTCGGAATCGATATTACTAAGCGCAAGCAAGCCGAGGCAGCGTTGCGGGCGGAATTGGCAGAAGCGGCTGAGTATGTGAAATCGCTCCTCCCCTCTGCGGTTAATGAGCCGTTAAGCATCGACTCGAAGTTTATTAGCTCGCAACAATTGGGTGGCGATTGCTTTGATTATTACTGGCTCGATCAAGACCATTTAGCGATTTATTTGCTGGATGTTTCCGGGCATGGTTTAGGGCCGGCACTGCTATCAGTTTCTGTTCTAAATGTTTTGCGTTCGCGCTCTCTTAATACAAATTTTTATCAACCGAATGCGGTCTTAGATGCGCTGAATGAGGCGTTTCAGATGGAAAAGCAACGAAATATGTACTTTACCATCTGGTATGGAGTCTATAACCGAGTCACGCGCAAACTCGTCTATGCTAGTGCCGGCCACCCGCCGGCAGTCTTATTATCAAATATAAATACCCCTTCCCCCCAAGTTCAACATCTAAGAACCCCAGGAGGGTTGCCCATTGGAATGTTTCCTAACGTCAAATATGCAAACGCTGAGTGTCAGGTTGAACCTTGCAGCACGTTGTACATTTACAGTGATGGAATTTACGAAATTAAGCAACCTGATGGGACGATTTGGAGCTTCGATCATTTCATTGAGTGGTTGGCCGAGTCCAGACGACCGGACACCCTCAGCCTTCAACATATCTTAGACGACCTACGGGCATTGGGCAGCAAAGATACCTTTGAAGATGATGTATCTCTTTTACAAGTGACTTTTGATTAAATTTAAACCCTCAAGCGGCAACGCTCCAAGAGCTTTAATCTTCATGGCGGCTATTATTTTTTATTAAAAATTATAGGGGCGAAATTAAAAATCGCCCCGACTGGCTAGAAAAATTGACTGAAACTTCAGTGATGCCGGCGTAAAATAAAAACCAAAGGCTCCAAAACCGCCAGTCTTTGATTAAACAGTATTGCCTATCGAGCGACAATTTAATCAAACAATCAACGTGATGAGTCGGATGAGACTAAAGAGTTGCTAAATTCCTCACGATTGGCAAAAATATCAAGGAATCTATCAACACTAGCTAGCTCAAATAACATTCTCACCTGATGGTTAACGGAGCAGACAGCTAGTTTGCTTTTAGCAGCTTGAACCGTTTTAAAAGCAGATACTAAAACTCTTAAGCCTGAGCTATCCATAAAGGTTACATCCTTTAAATCAACCAACACAATATCAGCGCCGGCTTCAATGATCTCGCTAATTTCTTGCTCAAATTGATTGGCTTTCGTGCTATCTAAAATTCCGGAAGGTTGAACAACTTTAACTGTAAGGCTCATGTTTTTTAAGGCATCCTTCATTTCACAGGTAGACACAGCGGCAATTCTGTATCTGATTTCGCAACTAGCGTAGCTGTACCAAAAACCGACGTACAAAAGAAACGATTTGTTCAGAGCCAGCTCATTTATAGCGTCTCCTACAAACTGCCTATTTGTCTAGTGGGTGCCAAAACAGTTATGGCACAGGAGTTACAAGGATTTGAAAATCTCTAATTTTGCTCCAAATATATGGCAATTTGGCAGCCGGTGCCACTCCCGCACCTCCACACCGGCACCCCCTCAACACCGGCTAGTTTGCTAAGCTAAACTTGCACTTTGTCAATCGATATCCCAAATATGCATCGGCTATTAACTGGCCCATTGCGGGTAGAAAATTTAACCGTTGCGATCCCCAACCTGCCGGCGCACCTCCAAGGGACAAAGCTCGCGCAGTTGTCGGACTTCCACTACGATGGAGGCAGGCTGTCTGACTCCCTTTTAGAAGAAGCCCTCGCCGTTACCAATCAGGCAGAACCCGATCTCATCCTGCTCACTGGCGACTATGTAACGAAAAAGCCAGAACCCATTCACCAGCTCGTGCTGTACCTTAAACATCTGCAAAGCCGCGCCGGCATTTATGCGATTTTAGGCAACCACGACCTCAAATACCCGCACTCGAAAACCGAAATTACCCAAGCTTTAACTCAAATCGATATTGGCGTATTGTGGAATGAAATTGTCTATCCCTTCGGGCCAGAATTAGCCCTGGTGGGGCTAGCCGATTTTTGGTCGGGCGAGTTCAATCCTAAGCCGGTGTTTAGCCTGCTAGATCAAACGACCCCCCGAATCGTATTATCTCACAATCCGGATACTGCCCTGCCCCTGCAAAAGTGGCGAGTGGATTTGCAACTGTCTGGGCACACCCACGGTGGCCAAATTGTCTTACCCAAAATCGGGCCGGTGGCGGCATTTCTCAAACCAATGCGGTGCGCTACTCCCAAACCCCTACGGCGCTGGGTTCCTTATATGTCTGGAAACTGTTACAAAGTGGTTGAGCATTGGGAATGGGCAGCGGGATTGTACCAGTTAGGAAATAACCAGCTTTATGTCAATCGAGGACTGGGGACGTACCGCCCTGGTCGCCTATTTTGTCCCCCAGAAGTTACCCTAATTACGCTGATAAATTCTCAATCTTGTAGTGTAGAGGAATTTCAGCAAAAAGCTGTTTTAGGAAAACTGATCTAACAGATTAATATTCATAAACACCCATATCAGGAGCTTTGCCTTTATAGGGCAAGCCAACTTCTATGCCGGCATCTACCACCGGACTTTTTGCACTCTTCGGTTTATAGTATTGCTCTCGATTTTTCCCAGAACCGATTAATTCGGGATCGACTTCAATATTATTCTCAAAATTTGTATTAACCGTTTTACCCTTTTCTTCTTTAAATGTCTTCTCTACTTGATAAAAACAGTTAAAAGCAATAGCAGTGTCGCGTATTTTATTGGGCGCATTATAAGCTAAAATTGCAGTTTTGACATCAATAAAAATATTATTTTTGATCTCAACTTTACGAATCTCTCCTGTCCCCACCGGCTTCAGTTTTACTCCAAATTCTAGGTTTTCACAAAGGTTGTTATAAAACTTGATATCTGAAAAATCTGCCGAATCATCAGATTGAACAAATGCCAGCGCATTTGTATTCGTTCCGCCCCGAACAATATTATGATGAATGAGAATATTAGAGAGGGGTTCACCTCCCCACATGGCAAACGCACCAAAACTTCCAGGATTTTCAAAATAATTGTTATAAAATTCACTATCTGAAACGGTTGCTTCTATGCCTTGAAGGTATTGCTCATCCGACCGTTTGACAATAATTTCGCAATCATGAACTGTAACGCTTCGGGTTCCTTTACCTTTGTCCCCACCCACGAGAGAAAACCACTGGTTAGACTTCACATTATAAATTTCACAATCATCGAACAGTCGCCACAGTTCCAAAGCACTATCTGCTTTCCAAAGGGGATCTGAATCGGGAACCGCGAGTTCACAATTATAAATTTTGATTCCTTTAAACCAGCCCCAAGCGAAAAACTTGATGCCATAGCCTCGATCCTCTTGAATTTTGATATCGTGAATCTTTGCTTCTTTTAAGCCGCCAATGTGGAGACAGCCAGAACTCCATTTATCCAAATCTTTAGAACAATTTTTAAAGTTACAGTTATCAACTTCAATCCCATTAAGATAAGTTGCTGGAGGTGTCGTTCTAGAAGAAGTCCACTCAGCAATAATCTGCAAGCCGGTAAAATCAATTTCCTCAAAATCTACGCCCCGAATAATCACATTATGCCGGCCTCGAACAAAAATACCCCCCTTCAAGTTGCGATTTTGCCCCTCAATTTTGAAATTACTCAAAATTTGATTGCCCTCCACCACTGGCGCGGATTCAAGTTGAAGTAAAAAATCATCAATTCCACTTTTAATTACAGTTTTATCGGCTCCTTCCCCTTCAATACTAATTCCGGGGGGAACAATGGAGGGGACAGTCTCTGTAAAAATGCCTTGATTTAAATGAATAGTGTGTGCTTGCGCCGTAGGGACATTCTTGACGGCATGAGCAAGCGTTTTCCACGGCTTACGCTTCGATCCATCCCCTTGATTATCGCTGCCGGCAGGATCGACATAATAGGTTTTTGCGGTGGCGGCAAGATTTGTAGCAGCTACAACTAACAAAGCTGCCCCAAATGCCAGTGCCGCCCTTCGAGTTAATGTACGTCTCAACATTTCCCCTTTTTTCTGTGAAGCGAACAATTACTATCTTACTCGGCAGCTTTCCTGCCGGCTTCCCCAACAGATGCAGCGAGTGTTCAAAGGATACCTCAAACTGCCTTATCTATTCGGTAACGCCGACCCATAAAATAGTAGTTCGGCAGTTGTAAATACAGGGAATCCCAATCTGTGAAGCTATTTGTTTACCACACCCCTGAACTGACGCCAACCGACAGCCAGCCAGACTGTGCGATTGCCGTCGATGTTCTCCGCGCTACCACTACAATAGCAACCGCACTGAATGCCGGCGCGGAAGCCGTGCAAGTCTTCAGCGATATGGAAAAACTGATGCAAGTCAGTGAAGAGTGGCCCGCAGAGAAACGTCTTCGCGCCGGCGAACGAGGCGGTTCCAAAGTAGCCGGCTGCGACTTGGGCAACTCTCCCCTCGACTGCACCCCAGAACGGATGCAAGGACGCCGGTTATTCATCAGTACCACCAATGGCACCCGTGCACTACAGCGCGTGCAAGACGCCTCCATGGTTTTGGCAGCTGCCTTTATCAACCGGCAGGCAGTGGTGAACTATCTGATATCCCAGAAGCCAGAAACCGTTTGGATAGTCGGTTCAGGTTGGGAAGGCAGTTTCTCTCTCGAAGATACCGCTTGCGCCGGCGCACTCGCTGACAGCCTCTTAACCGGCATTGGTGGCACTTTGAGCGCTTTTGCCGGCAACGATGAAACCGTTGCCGCCATCGCCCTTTACCGGCAATGGCAAGACCAACTATTAGAACTCATGCACCACGCCAGCCACGGCCAACGCCTCCTGCGTCTCGACTGCCACGAAGACTTAAAATATTGCGTACAAACGGATATTTTAGACGTGCTGCCGATTCAGCGAGAACCGGGCGTTTTGGTTAAGCACGGATAATGTGTTGAGGCGATCCCCCACCCCTTAAAAGTGGTGGGGCAGAGAAAATTCAAGGCTTTCTGATCAATTAATCATTTACATTTAACAATTTTTCGCTCAAACAAGCCACGATGCGGCCTGCGGCACCGGGTTCGCCCATGCGCCGCAACCCATTGTCCGCAATCAGTTGCAGCCGGTCTGGATCGCGCAGTAGCTGCCGTAATACTATAGCCACTTCGGTTGGCCGATCGAGCAAAATCAAGGATGGCCCCAGCAACCGGCTTTGAGCTTCGGCGAAAGCCGGCGTGAACTGAGGGCCAACCCCAGGAAATGCGAAGGCCGGCTTTCCCAACCCCACATACTGTTCGGTTGCAGTGCCGGCCATTGCAATCGCTAAATCTGACGGTTGCAAGCACTCAACAAAGGCGTTTTGGCTCAAAATCAGGGTTGCATTTCCTTGAGTAAACGTCACAGCAGCAGAATCAGAAATTGGGGGAAAAATCGCTGGTTTATCCGGCTTTCCCGCTTGCCAGTGATAACCTTCTAATTTTTCGCAGAAGATATCTAAGCTTAAACCAGGCGAGATCGCAGCCAAAAACACCGGCGCTCTCTCGACAAAGGTTTGGCACAACTGCGCTACAGCTTGCAAAATTTTCTGCCAGTTATCATAAGCTTCGGGTGATCTAGAACCGGGCAGGAGGGTGACAATCAGGGGACGCCGAGTTTCTTTCAATTCCGCATCTGGATCATAAAAGAGTGCCGGTGGGTGATTAGGTTCTAATTCGTCCATCATGGGATTTCCCAGATCAAACGCGGGAATCGAAAACTTTTGTAACGTCTTGGCGGTGAGCGGATCTCTGGGAAAAACAGCTTTGCAGCGCCGATGACGCATTAGCCAGCGTTCCCAAGGTAGGTAAACTGACCCAGACCAACTCTCCAGATCCTCAAACCACGAACGGTTCGGCAGCAAGCCGGCTTCATCGCGCAGATAATATTCTGATTTGGCAGTGCCCACAAACGCATAATTTGCCCCACTCCACCAGGCAAATAATAAGGGCACAATATCCCCTACGGCTAAGATCGATCCGCCCTGTTGTGCCCAAGCTCGCACCGCTTGTAACTGATTCCACGTCAGATCCAGTAAGCCTCCTTGCACATCCCGCCACAACTGCCGGCTATCCATATAAATAAAGCCACCAGAGGGCATTTTCTTCACCGGGGCGATCATCGGTACGCCCTCTAACTCGGCGTAGGCTCGCCCTTCACCGACAAGGGGAAGGACTGCTAATTCCGGGGGATTTGGCTGCTGCTGTAGTTCCCGCAAAATGCGAACCGCGATCGCATCCTCCCCATGACCATTGCTGAGGCAAAGTAGCTTCAATTTCCCATCTCCCTTGAAACCCCCCCTATATATCAGGATTAGCTGCCGGTGGCAAGCCAAAGGAACAGGGGGGTAGTGGTCAACTTCGGTTTCATCATTCACCGCCGTCAGAGTTACACTCCGCAAAACTGGCTCATTTTTCCGCAAGGTTCGTTTAACCCTACAAAAGTTTCGGGGATTACCACCTTTTTAATCTTTTTTTCCTAGTCCTGGTCAAAAGAATTGATTATAATAAGAAAAGAACGTAAGGGGCCGTAATGGTTTCGACAGGCGAGCGAAAGCTACTTTGTGATTCAGGCCGAGAGTGAGTCGCCTCTCGTAAATCCTAGGCTCAAAAAAAAAGTAAATGCGAACAACATCGTTCCTTTTGCTCGTAAGACAGCCACTGTTGCTGCCTAATAAAAACCTCATTTAGGTTCGAGCGTCTGTAGTTCGACTCCGTTAAGGATTGCAGACAAAACCCCAACGGATGCTCTAGTAAGTGTTCTCTGGGTGGCTTACTAGCTAAGATTTAACCAGTGCATCCTGTCATCCGGGATAATGGATGGTTCCCGCCCTGAGGGTCAGATGGGCTAAGCCTGTGAATGAGCGGAGAGTCAATACCTTGTTTGGACAGCAGTTCAATTCTGCTCGGCTCCATTTAATTAAAAGCTAGATATATTTAAAGCAAAGCCACCTAAGATTTTAAAGTCTGGGTGGTTTTTAGTTTTTCGGGTGCCAGTGTTTTTCGCTACCGTAAATGCCGATTAATTGAGAATAATCCAAGAAAACCAAGTTCTATTTCCCAAGCCGCCACAACCCTCGCACTGGATCTGTTTCCAATGACTGAGTTGCGTTCTGGCTCTAAATATGTATACTTCTGTGAAGTTTAAAAAATACATTTGTTATTGAGCGAGGAGTCTGGATGTATATCGTACAAATCGCTTCCGAGTGCGCCCCCGTCATCAAAGCTGGAGGCTTGGGTGATGTGGTTTACGGACTCAGCAGGGATTTAGAAAGTCGCGGTCATACGGTAGAGTTGATTCTGCCGAAATACGATTGTATGCGCTATGACCATATTTGGGGACTTCATGATGCCTATAAAGATTTATGGGTGCCCTGGTATGGCGGTGCGATCCACTGTTCCGTTTATTGCGGCTGGGTGTACGGGCGACTGTGTTTCTTCATTGAACCGCACTCACCAGATAACTTCTTCAACCGGCACTGTTACTACGGCTGCGATGACGACAATATGCGTTTTGCATTCTTCAGCAAAGCTGCCCTAGAATTTTTGCACAAGAGTAACAAGCGTCCCGATGTCATCCACTGCCATGACTGGCAAACCGGCTTAGTTCCCGTCATGTTATTTGAGAATTATAAATATGACATGGGATTGCAACGGGTTTGCTACACCATCCATAACTTCAAACATCAAGGAATGGGCGGTTCAGAGGTTCTGTGGGCAACAGGACTCAACCAAGAAGCTTACTTTTTCCAGTATGATCGCCTGCGGGATAACTTCAATCCCTTTGCGTTGAACTTCATGAAAGGGGGCATTGTTTACTCGAATTACGTCACAACAGTTTCACCCCATCACGCTTGGGAAGCCTGTTATACTCCGATTGGATACGGACTCGGGCACACTTTACATACGCACCAAAGTAAATTCCGAGGCGTCCTCAACGGCATTGATTATGAGGTGTGGAATCCAGAAAGGGATCGCTACATTCCCCATTCCTACACAAAAGAAAAATTAGAAGGAAAAGCGAAAAATAAGCAAGCCTTACGCGAACGATTGCTGCTGCGCGATGTCGATAAACCCCTCATTTGCTTTATTGGCCGGCTCGACGATCAAAAAGGCGTTCACCTCGTCCATCACGCGATTTACTACGCTCTCGAAAAAGGAGCGCAGTTTGTGCTATTGGGTTCAGCAACCGAAGCGGGAATTAACAACCACTTCTGGCATGAAAAAGAAGTCTTAAACGATAACCCCGATGTTCATTTAGAACTGGGATTTAATGAAGAATTATCTCACCTTATTTATGCAGGTTCAGACATGATTGTTGTGCCCAGTAATTACGAACCTTGCGGATTAACACAAATGATTGGCTTTAGATATGGAACTGTGCCAATTGTGCGGGGAGTTGGCGGTCTAGTCAATACCGTTTTTGACCGAGACTACGACGAAAACCATTTGCCCGAACAACGCAACGGTTATGTCTTTTATGACACCGACTTTCACGCTCTGGAATCTACGATAGATCGAGCAATTGGGTTGTGGTATAACTCTCCCGAAGAATTCCGCCAACTCGCCATTCAGGGGATGAACTACGACTACTCATGGAACTATCCAGGTAAAGATTACTTGGAAATTTACGAGTCGATTCGACATAAGTAAAGTCAAAAAAAGGGGCGAACAAAATATCGCCCCTACCAATCAATGCAATTCAGTATTAGATGTCAAACAGGGCTTTAAATATCCAGATCCATCAGGTTAAGTTTTGGCCCATAGGTTTCAATGAATTCGCGGCGAGGGGCAACGCGATCACCCATTAAAACAGTAAAGACCCGATCTGCTTCAGCAGCGTCTTCAATCTCCACGCGTTTGAGGGTGCGGCTTTCTGGGTTCATCGTGGTTCGCCACAACTGTTCCGGCATCATTTCACCCAAACCTTTGAACCGCTGGATGGTGTAGTTGGCATTGGCGGGGAATTCGCGCTGGACTAAGCTGGCGAGTTCGCGCTCACTGTAGCAGTAATAATGATTGCGTCCCCGCTCAACTTTATAGAGGGGAGGGCAGGCAATATATATGTAGCCTTGATCGACAAGCGAACGTTGATAGCGATAGAAGAAGGTTAGCAACAGGGTGCGGATGTGTGCCCCATCAACGTCTGCATCTGTCATGATCACGATGCGGTGATAGCGCAGTCCGGTAGCATCGAATTCTTCACCTTTTACCCCTAAGCCAAGAGCTGTAATTAAGGCTTGAATTTCGGTATTTTTGTAGATTTTTGCGTCGTCAGTTTTCTCAATATTGAGGATTTTACCACGCAAGGGAAGAATGGCTTGGGTGCGGCGATCTCGTCCTTGTTTGGCACTGCCACCGGCACTATCCCCTTCTACGATAAAAATTTCAGATTCTGAGGGGTCTCTTGTGCTGCAATCTGCTAATTTTCCAGGTAAAGGCGAAGATTCTAAAACCGATTTTCGCCTGACCAAATCGCGGGCGCGGCGGGCAGCTTCTGCGGCTTTAAATGCCTGGATGGCTTTTTCTAAAATGGCGTCTGCAACGTTGGGGCGGAATTCTAAATATTCGGTGAGAACTTCTCCCACCAAAGAATCAACAATTCCCCGCACTTCGGTGTTGCCTAATTTTGTTTTCGTTTGCCCTTCAAATTCGGGGTCGGGTACTTTGACGGAAATAACGCCGGTTAAGCCTTCTCGCACGTTTTCTCCGCCGAGGTTGGCTTCGTTTTCTTTGATTTTGTTGCGCTTACGGGCGATCGCATTCATCGTGCGCGTTAGCACGGCTTTCAAGCCTTCTAAGTGGGTGCCACCATCAATGGTTCGGATATTATTAGCAAAGCCTAATAAGTTATCGCTGTAGGCATCAACACACCATTGCAAGGCGACTTCTACGTGAACGTTATTGCGTTCTCCCTGGACGAAGATAACTTCTTCGTGCAAGGGTTGCTTGTCGTGGTTCATGTAGGAAATGTATTCGCGGATGCCGCCTTCATAGCAGTAGGTTTCTACTCGCTGTTCGCCATTTTTTTGCAGTTCCAGCCGATTGTCGGTGAAGGTCATTTTGACCCCGGCATTCAAGTAAGCCAATTCCCGCAAGCGCCCGGATAGGGTAGTGTAGTCAAATTCGATGCCGGTGGTGAAGATTTGACTATCGGGTTTGAAGGAAACGGAGGTGCCGGTGCGATTTTCTTTGCCGGGTTTGGATTCAAGTTCGCCGGCAGCAACGCCCCTTTCATAGCGCTGCTTAAATTCTTTTTTCTCCCTCCAAACGGTTACTTCTACCCACTCAGATAAGGCGTTGACAACAGACACACCAACCCCGTGCAAGCCGCCTGAAACTTTGTAGCCGCCGCCGCCAAACTTACCGCCGGCATGAAGTACCGTCATCACGGTTTCTAGGGCTGATTTGCCGGTTTTGGAATGGGTATCTGTGGGAATGCCCCGCCCATCGTCTGTGACGGTGACGGAACCATCAGCATTGAGGTCAACCTCGATATGAGTGCAGTGGCCAGCTAGCGCCTCATCGATGGAATTGTCCACAACCTCGTAAACTAGATGGTGGAGTCCTCGCGGGCCGGTGGTGCCGATGTACATCCCCGGTCGTTTGCGGACGGCTTCAAGACCTTCCAAAACTTGAATCTGATCAGCGCTGTAACTGCTGGTCATACCAAAATAGCTCCTATAATGGGTGTGAAGCCCACGGCGACTTCAAAAAGACAAAATCTAACAAAATTCTAGCACAAAAGGGTTATAGGCGACGCTAGGCCAATTTCCTGAGAAGTTTATGTAGGGGATGCACCTGTTGATTTTATATTTAGATTTGAGATTGGAGGTTGCTTGATTTTAATTGCAATTTGTGGGGCTACGGCAACCGGCAAGTCTGGATTGGCGCTTAATTTAGCACAGCGTCTGGGAACGGTGATTCTCAGTGCCGATTCCCGCCAAGTGTACCGAGAGTTTAACATTGGTACAGCTAAGCCATCCGCCGCAGATAAGCAATTAGTCCCGCACTACTTGATAGACATCTGCGATCCCACCGAAACGCTGACAGTTGCAGATTATCAGCAGCAAGCGCAAGCTTTAATTGCCTCTCCTCCTGTTTCCCCCTCTCCCCCTCCCCCACTCTTACTCGTTGGCGGCACCGGCTTATATATTAAAGCAGTGGTGCGAGGATTAAAAATTCCCAGAGTGGCTCCTCATTTGGAGTTGCGAGCGCAATTAGAGAGTCTCGGTCAAGCTCAGCTTTACGCAATTTTACAACAAGTTGATCCCGCTGCGGCAGCAAAAATTCATCCCAATGATCCCATACGGACTTTAAGGGCGATGGAGGTATTTTACGTGACGGGTCATCCCATTTCCGCACAACAAGGAGAGAACCCACCCGATTATCCAATTTTACAAATTGGTTTAGATTGTAAGGCCGAGGTTTTGGCAGAACGCATTGAATTGCGAACTAATCAAATGATAGCATCTAATTGGTTAGATGAGGTAGATTATCTTTGTAAAAAATACCGTTCTGATTTGCCTTTGTTAAATACTTTAGGTTATCAAGAAATGAAACAATATTTAGCCGGCAGCCTTTCTCTCTCTGAAGCGAAAGATTTAACTGTCCTACACACCCGTCAGTTTGCTAAACGTCAGCGCACTTGGTTTAGAGGTGTTCCTGACATCGAGTGGTTTGATGTGTATATGCCGGATTTATTTGAGCGAGTTTGGCAGCGGGTGCAGGAGTTTATTACGGAATGTGGGCAAACTTAATGAAAAAATGTCTAGGATCTTATAGGGATATATTTCCTAACGTTAAAATATTTTAAGCTTTAAAATTATAAGAAGTTTAGGTTTAAGGAGAAAGTTGTGGATTATCAAAACTTTATTGAACAGCTACCAAACTTGTATGAAAACTGGGGAAAGGAATCTGTTAAACCCAAGTTACAACGGTTTCAACATTTACTCAATCGAGTCCCCATTCTGACAGAGGAAAATCTTATGCCTTTGTTTAATTTTGCCGTCTCTTGTTTAGATGCTGGCGAAATTTACTGTGAGATTGGAACTCAACAAGGCTCAACTTTAATTGCCGCACTTAACGAGCATCCAGATTGTATGGCTTATGCAGTTAATCACTTCTCTGAGTTTGAGCTGGGAGAAGAAATGGCCGTAACTTTACTAGGGACGCTTCAAGAATTAAATATTCAGGAACAAGTATTTTTATGTGACCAAACTTTTGAAGAATTTTTCTTTTACTTACGGGATTTAAAAACTGAAGACAAAATTGGTTTATGTTTTTATAACAGTCAGCCTGATTATCGCTCACAACTTTTAGCTTTGCTTCTTGTAAAGCCTTTTTTAGCAACTCAAGCTTTACTAATTATTAATAATAGTCTTTGCAGCACAAGCCGACAAGCAATTTTGGACTTTGTGGCGACGCATAGGGAATGTCAAATTTTATTAGAATTACCCAGCGGAGCTTTTGATAAAGGAATTGTTATTTTAAGTTGGGATAGTGGGAGGGAGGAAAATTTATCTTGGGAACTGTTTAACGAAATGCGTCAAGAGACAGCAATCCAAGCGATTGCTGATCTTCAGATAGTTGAGCATCTGGTGAACCAGTTTGAAACCCTTCTTGCGGAAGCTTTGTCATTACAGAATCAAGGACAATTTGCAGAAGCCGAAAAAAAATATCAAGAATATTTACTTTATAAAAATCGAGATGCCGAAGCTTGGCTAAACTTAGGAATTATTTATATACAAACACAAAAGTATGCAGAATCGATAGAAGCGCTGCTTAAATCTTTAGAAATTGCTCCTGAAAACGCGAGTTTGTATAATTACCTTGCTTTCGTCTTCGAGAAAAATAATAATCTGAATCAAGCTATCTTAGCTTATCGACAATTAATAGAGCTTGAACCGACCAACTTTGAAGCTTATAACAATTTGGGCCAGCTTTTGAATCAACTCGGCGAAAATGAGCCGGCGGAGGAAGCTTACCGGCAAGCCATATCTGTCAATCCCCATCATTTTGGCAGCTACCTCAACTTGGGGAATTTACTCATAGAAAAAAATCAAGTTGATCGAGCGATAGAAGCTTATCAAACCGCTTTAGAATTAAATCCTAATAATCCAGATATTGTAAATAATTTAAACGTTGCTCTCGAAGCAAAAAGCAATCCAGCCAATTATCTATTAACTTGGGGAAATGAATTTTATCAAGCAGCCAGATATCAAGAGGCCATTGATCGATATCAAAAGTATTTAGAACTTCAGCCAGGAAGCGTTGATATTTACTTAAGTTTAAGTGACTGTTATAGTAGGCTTGAGCTAACCAAAGAGTTTCTTAAAACAGTTGAAGAAGGAATTCGTCTTTATCCTAAAGAAGGCCGATTACACTTTCCATTAATTCAAACATTGCTGCGAAATGGACGTAATGTAGAAGCTGTTGCCAGTGCAGAAAGAGCGTCGCGTCTGCTCCCAGACGATTATACCTTTAAAATTTTCAGTCATTTAATTGTTCCGATTATTTATAATACTCCGGATGAAATAGATATCTACCGGCAGCGATTTGTCAAAGAACTGGTTAATTTAATTCAAGAGACAGCTTTAGACACTCTAGAAGCCAGACAAGGAGCTTTAGCCGGCACAGGAAATGTAACAAACTTTTACTTAGCCTATCAAGCACATAACGTTCGAGAATCTCAATGCCGGTATGGAAATTTACTTCATAAAATTATGGAGGCTAATTATCCAAATTGGATGCAGCCTATTTCAATGCCACCGATTCCACCCCATCAAAAAATTCGGATTGGCTACCTTTCCGCTTATCTACATTCTTATAGCGGAACGCTTTGGTTAATTGGCTGGCTGCGCCAGCATGACCGAAATAATTTTGAAATATACTCTTATTATATCGGAAACGAACCCGACTCAATCACACAAAAATTTCAGGAATACAGTGATTTTTTTCATCATATTCCAGGCAACCTGGAAGCAGTTTGTCAGCAAGTAACTTCAGACAATCTCCACATTCTCATATTCCCGGAAATTGGCATGAATCCCCCAACCATGCAAATCGCAAGTTTACGCCTTGCACCACTACAGTGTACAGCTTGGGGGCATCCCGTAACCACCGGCTTGTCAACCATTGATTACTTTTTATCTAGCGTGTTAATGGAACCAGAAAACGCGCAAGAACATTACTCTGAGAGTTTAATCCTGCTCCCAAATATTGGAGTAGCCTACCCAAAACCCCAAGATATTCCGCCGATAACCAAGACTCGCGCTGATTTTGATTTGCGGGAAGAAAGCATTATTTACTTGTGCTGTCAAGCTCCGTTTAAGTATCTGCCACAATACGATCAGATTCTTGCAGAAATTGCCCTTCGTGTTCCTCACGCTCAGTTTTTATTTTTGCGCGGAGTTGTGCTTCAAGAACGCTTACAGCGAGCATTTTTAGCAGTTGGGCTAAAATATGAAGATTATTGTGTATTCCGCAAGATTCCCACTCGCTCTGACTATCTCACAATCAATTTGCTTTCTGATGTTTTCTTAGATACTTTCACCTGGTCAGGTGGAAATACTTCGCTAGAAGCAATTGCTTGCAATCTTCCGATTGTAACTTGTCCCGGAGAATTTATGCGCGGACGCCATGCAGATAGCTTCCTTAAAATGATGGGCGTGACAGAGACAATTGCTCAAACTGAAGCTGAATATATAGAAATTGCAGTGAGATTAGGACTAGATCCAGATTGGCGGCAGGAAATCGCCGAAAGAATGAGAATGCGACACGACAATCTTTTTGATGATAAAGTCTGCGTGGAAGCATTAGAAGCATTTTACAAACAGGTAGTTCAAGAAAAACTGAGTTAAGAAATATTAATGTAGGAATACACTTTACAAATGCCTTTACTAAAAGGGTAAATTAAACCGACACCGTAACTAAATTTAATAGAAATGCCAGTCATTGAGAAATCAATGCGCTTAAAAGCCTCATTGATTTAAGCTGGGGCTATAAATGGCAGATTGCGTTTTTAGACAAGTTAAATGCTTGTAAAGAATCGCGTCTGCTTCTAGGCCGGCGATATATTATTAAAGATTGTGAGAAGCAGCCACCGGCTTATGGAAAGAGCCGGCGGATCATGGGAATAATAGTAACAACACGCAACAGGTGCATTTACATAGGGATAGCGTGTTGTAATAACAGCTCAGATCGGACTCAAGCGCCGGCAGGGGAAAGGTGGAGATCCCCAAGGTTCCGCCTATGGGCGTCGCCGGCAACCGTTGCGGGACAGGCATCTGGTATCACGACACCCAGAAAGTGAAGGTTTTAGTGGAACCGATCTTGGATAGCGACCTTAAATTGGGAATCCTTAATATGTCGCCCAGCAAAGCAATCCCCCGTCTACCGCACCTATAAGACAATATGCCTAATTTGCTAGATAACGACCCATTAAAATTTTCAAAAGTTACATCACGAGTTCAAAAAGTCAGAGATTTTTCTCCCCCTCTCCCCCTCTCCCCCTCTCCCCCTCAATCGGATTCAGGGCTGAAAGGGGTAATTTCTAATTTGATGCTGATCGGGGCGCGTCACATTCCCCGACGCAACCGGCATCGAGAAACAATCCTGCCCACTTCGGAAGCGTACGCTGAAGGAGCAACTGCATGAAACTTCGTAAGAAGACTTTGCTGATTGTTGGCGCAGCGCTGATTACTTTAAATGCCGTTCTGTACGCTACAGCTTCAACGATTTTGCTGCGTGACTTCCAAAGACTGGAAAAACAAGGCGTCCGCAAGGATCTAGCACGCGCTGTTGATACGCTGGGTAACGAGATATCTAAGTTAAACACAATCACTCAAGATCAAGCTGCGTGGGATGACACCTACGCCTTTATCCGGAAGGAGAAATTAAAACCGGCCTTTACGGAGAACTATCTCAAGTCAAATTTTGGGGATGACACATTTAAGCAATTAAGACTAAATGTGGTGGTGTTGAGTGACAGTGCCGGTCGCATTGTTTTTAGCAAAGGCTTCGATCTCAACCGCGAGACAAAAACCGGCATTTCTCAAAGTTTGCAGAAACACCTGTCTCCTAATAGTCCCCTGCTGAAACACTCGAATTCTAAAACTTGGGTATCTGGAATCCTTCTGTTGTCGGAAGGCCCATTATTGATTGCCTCACAGCCGATTTTGACCAGTGAACGTAAAGGGCCGGTTCGTGGCACTCTGATTATGGGACGCTACCTTAATGCCGCCGAACTGAAGCAGCTGGCTAAGCTAACCCAGCTTTCTCTCGGTTTGTACGAAGTTGAAGAAGTTAGGGCAAACCAACTCAGTACCCCACAGCCCCAATTACAGAGTGCAATTGCCACTTTATTAAAAAACAACCCGGCAATCGTAGAACCATTGAGTGAGGATCGCATCGGCGGCTACACCCTGCTCAAAGACATCTACAACAAGCCGGCACTGCTGTTGCAAGTCGATTTACCCCGAACCGTCTACCGGCAGGGTAAAGTTAACGTCCGCTATTTTACTCTCTCCCTTTTAGGCGTCGGGCTAGTATTTAGTGCCGTTACGCTGTTGCTGGTGGAAAAATTGGTGCTCTCTCGCTTGGCATTTCTCAGCAGCAGTGTGAGCAACATCGGCCAGCGCGGCGATCTTTCGTTGCGAGTCTTAACAACCGGCAATGATGAACTGTCCAGTCTGGCTGACAAAATCAACGGAATGCTCGAAGCCATCGAAGGTTTCCAACATGAACGCCACACCACCGAAGAACGTTATCGGCTGATGGCGGAAAACTCCACCGACATTATTGCCAGACACAGTCCCGACGGAGTATTTCTCTACGCATCGCCGGCCTGTCGCGCCTTACTGGGTTATGAACCCGAAGAACTGATTGGCCGGCCCGCTTATGAATTCTTCCATCCTCAAGATTTAAAATCAATTAATAAATCTTATAGCGCTTTAAGGCACCAGCCGGTTACCTACACAATTAGCTACCGCATCCGTCGCAAAGACGGTGATTACGTCTGGTTTGAAACCACCAGCCGCACCATCCGCGACATGGAAACCGGAACCGTACAAGAAATTATCTCAATGTCCCGCGACATCACCGAGCGCAAGCAAACAGAACAAGAATTGCGAGAAAGTGAGGCGTCTATTCGCGCTTTGTATAAGGTTACTTCCGCTCGGAAACTCACCTTTGAAAAGCGCCTGCAAGGACTTCTGGCGATGGGATGCCACCGATTTGGCATGGAATGCGGCGCTTTGGCATTCATCGAAGATGACCGCTACGAAATTATTGCCGGCCAGTCGCCCAACCACTTTCTCAGAAAAGGCGATGTCTTCGATTTGCACCAAACTTACTGCCTGGAAACCGTAAGGCACAAAGAACCGCTTTACTTTGAATCCATCATGGTTTCCCGGTGGCACCGGCCTCCCTCTGATAACTTATTCGATCAAGAAGCATATCTGGGTACGCCCGTCATAGTGGCCGGCAAAGTTTACGGCACCCTCAGTTTCTGGAATTCTAACCCGCTCCACAGACCCTTCCGAGCCGTAGACAAAGAGCTTTTAAAGCTCATGGCTCAATGGATTGGACGCGAACTTGAGCGCCAGAAAGATGCCGAAGACTTGGCCAGAGCGCGTGATCAAGCACTTGCCGCCACCCGCGCAAAAAGCGAATTTCTCGCCACCATGAGCCATGAAATCAGAACCCCCATGAACGCGGTGATCGGCATGACCGGCTTGCTGCTCGACACGCCCCTGATGCCCGAACAGCGAGACTTTGTGGAAACGATCCGCAGCAGTGGGGACGCCCTGCTCACCATCATTAACGACATTCTGGACTTTTCTAAAATTGAGTCCGGAAAGATGGAACTGGAACAGCAACCCTTTAACTTGCGCTCTTGTATTGAAGAATCCATCGATCTGCTCGCTTCTAAAGCTGCGGAAAAAAATCTGGAAATGGCTTATTTAATTTCTCCAGAAACCCCGCTGGCGATTATGGGCGATGTTACCAGGCTGCGGCAAATTTTGGTTAATCTGCTAAGTAATGCGGTTAAATTCACCAATAAAGGTGAGGTAGTGGTATTAGTAATTGCTCAAAAAATAGAGCCTGAGGAATTAAGAATAAAGAAAGAAGAAAGTTCTCAATATTCAATTGTATTCGCGGTCAAAGATACCGGCATTGGTATTCCGGGTGACCGGATGGAACGCCTGTTTCAGTCGTTCACCCAGATAGATTCCTCCACCACTCGCCACTATGGCGGCACGGGACTGGGCTTGGTGATTAGCCAGCGCTTGAGCGAAATGATGGGGGGTCAAATGTGGGTGGAAAGTCGGGGCACTTTAGGCGGCAATCCCCCTGATGAATTTGAATTGAGAGATCGCGATGGGGAGTCAGAAATATTTGGAATTAAGCAACAACTGGATCGTTTAAACTCCAAAGGTTCTACGTTTTATTTCACGGTGAAGGCTACCGCCGTTGAAACTTCCTCTGTGATTAATCTTGCCGACTTTCAACCCCAACTGCTCGGCAAACGGCTGCTGATTGTGGATGATAATTCGACGAATCGCCAAATTTTGACCTTACAGGCCCAGTCGTGGGGAATGCTGACTGAAGTGGCTGAATCGGGTGCGATTGCTTTGAACCGGCTCAAACAAGAAGAGTTGTTTGATTTGGTGATTCTGGATATGCAGATGCCAGAAATGGATGGTTTGACTTTGGCTAAACAAATCCGTCGCATCGCGGGTAACAACGCCTTACCCCTGGTGATGCTGACTTCTTTAGGCCGGCAGGAAATTGATTTTCCCTCTGCCGGTGTTGAGTTCGCAGCCATTTTGAGCAAGCCAATCAAACAATCTCACTTATATAATGTTTTAATAGGCATTTTTGGTGGGCAGCGTCTCGAATCTCGACCCTTGCATATGGGTGCGATCTCGCCCGATCTTGGAGAATTGCGACCTTTGCGGATTCTTTTAGCTGAGGACAATCCGGTTAATCAGAAGGTGGCTTTGCTCACGTTACAGCGGATGGGGTATCGGGCAGATATGGCCGGCAACGGGTTGGAAGTGCTTGACGCCCTGCACCGGCAGCCCTATGATGTGGTCTTGATGGATGTCCAGATGCCTGAAATGGATGGGATGGCAGCCACCCGTCATATTCGTATGGAATGGCCTGATGCGAAGAGTCCTCGAATTATTGCGATGACAGCGAATGCGATGCAGGGTGATCGAGAAGCGTGCATTAAGGCCGGCATGGATGACTACATCAGCAAGCCAATTCGGGTAGATGAACTGGTGCAAGCTTTAGCCAAGTGCCAGCCTTATTCCAAGCCCGCAGAGACTGCTTCGGTTGTTGGGGAGGGGGATGACGAAGTGTTTGGTCAAAAGATAGAAGACGACTGCCTTGAGGAATCCCAAATGCCGCCAGTCCTTGATGCCAAAATGTTGCAATCACTACGGGACATTGATGCCTTAGTTGAGGTGATTGATCTTTACCTGGAAAATGTCCCGGCATTGCTGCAATCTATCAGCGAAGCGATCAGCGCGGACGATGCGCCGGCATTGAGAACAGCAGCTCACTCTTTAAAATCAACCAGCGGGACTGTAGGTGCCCTGACTCTTTTTGAACTTTGCAACCAGCTTGAATCAATGGGACGTGCCGGCGGCATAGCCGAAGCGCCGGCGCTGGCGTTGCAGGTTGAGGCGGAGTATGAGCGAGTGAAAGCCGCCTTGGAAATTGAAAAAATGAAGGATGAGGGGCAGTGCTGAGCTTTTGAGTGTTGAGTCTTGAGTGGGATGAGTAGCAGAGGGGGAGAGTGGGAGAGGGAAGAAAAAACTTCTCAATGCCTCGTCCCTAATGCTCCATCCCCTGTGGTTTAAAACTTCCGCAGATCCAAACCGGCTTCTTTCGCAAAAGCCTGCAAACCTTTGTGTTCTAAAGTTTTAATCGCCTTAGTGGAAAGCCGTAATTTCACCCAACGGTTGGCTTGGGGCCACCAAATTCGCTTCCACTGTAAATTAACTTCTTGCAGTTTGTGGGTGCGCCGATGGGAGTGAGAAACTGCAAAACCATTATTTGCCTGTTTGCCGGTCAGTTGACATTTGCGTGCCATTGCAACTTCCTAATCATCCTTCTTATGTGTGCAATGTCCCATTGTAACCCACTCTTACAGGCTGGGGGCAAGAGGAAGAGATTCACTCTGCCCACCAAACCGATCAATAAGCGTTCAACGCGCTAGATTCGTCAACTTTTGGTTGATCAACCTGCCGTCAATAACGCCAAGAAAGTTGAGTCACCTTGACTAGGTTACCCTATGCCTCTGTTAGACACCGGCAGCGCGTTCTGTGAGGCTCGTTAATAGTTTGTTAGAGCGCTCAACGAAATTTTGCATCCCTTCAGCATCAAAGCCCTTCTGAGCCATCAGCGCCAAGTCATAGACATGATGGCAAATCATATTAGCTAGTTCACCAGAGGGAGATTGCCCTTCACCTTGAATAATGCTGCCTTGGCTGATATTGCCCAGGTTTTGGATCATTGGGTGAGCTGTATTGATCACCAAAATGTGTTCTTCTGGGAATTGCGACAATTCTTGTTGTTGCATCAAGGCATTCATATCACGTAGCCGGCGCAGAAATTCTGGCAAAAGAACCATTGCCGGTGGCGTACCTTTCGCATCGTCTGACTTCAGCGCCTCGGTGCGGATCGTTAGTTTCGGCTTATTTAAAGCATTTTGGAACAAATCTTTGATCTGTTCACTGCGGGTTTTGTTGGTTGTCGGATCGACAATTTCAGAGGCTTTATCTTTCTCAATCAGCTTGTCGTCGAGTTCGGAGTCTACACGAGAGAATTTAACATCTTGATACTCTCGTTCCAAGAAGCTGATGAAATGAGGATCGATGAAGGAGTCCATAAATAGGACTTCTAAACCTTGGTTCTTGTGCAATTGCACATAAGTTGATTGGTTCACTTCATCGGTGCAATAAAATACCCGGTTTTCATGGCGCTCTTTGTTGCGTTCCAGGTATTCTTTAATCGTGGTATAAGAAGGGCCACCGGCAGAATTAGATGGAGGGTTCACTTGTTGCCAAACGTCGCCTTCTTCAGATTGCACTTCCACTGCCGGCGTGTCGCTGCCGGCATTGGCATTCAGTTCGGCTGTGCTGCGGAAGATAATGATATCTTCAACTTGTTTTTTGAATTTATCATCGTTTAAGCAGCCGAATTTAACGAAGGTGCCAATATCTTGCCAGCAATTGATATATTGCTCTTTGCTGTCGCGGTACAGTTCTTTGAGGCGATCCGCAACTTTCTTGGCAATAAAATCGGCAATTTTGCGAACGGTTCGATCCATCTGCAAGGCACTGCGCGAGACATTCAGGGGAATATCAGGGCTATCAATAACCCCCCGCATGGGCAGCAGGAATTTGGGAATAATTTCTTCGCAGTGTTCGCTAACAAAAACCTGATTGCAGAACAGTTTAATTTGTCCTTTGGTAACATCGACATCAGGTTTGAGTCTGGGGAAGTAGAGAATGCCGTTGACGAGGAAGGGATAGTCGGTGTTTAAATGCACCCAAATCAACGGTTCTTCTTGGAATGGATAGAGGTAGCGGTAAAATTCTAAATAGTCTTCTTTGGTGAGACTGCTGGGAGATTGCCGCCACAAAGCTTTTTGACGGTTGATGGTTTCGCCATCAAGTTCAATCGGCACCGGCATGAAGTCACAATAGGTTTTTACTAGCTGCTTAATGCGAGCCGATTCCGCGTATTCTCCCTCTTCATCTTGAAGGGTGAGGGTAATGGTGGTGCCGCGAGTGGTGCGAGAAGATTCTTCTAACTGAAAAGTGGGTGAACCATCGCAAGACCAGTGTACCGCTTGAGCGCCTTCTTTGTAGGAAAGGGTATCAATCTCAACGTGCTTAGCCACCATGAAGGAGGAATAAAAACCCAAGCCAAAGTGACCGATGATCGGCTGTTCGTCGCCGGCTTTGTACTTTTGAATAAATTCTTCAGCACTCGAGAAGGCGACTTGATTGATGTATTTTTTTACCTCATCAACCGTCATACCGATGCCGTTGTCGGAGATGGCTAAGGTTTTCTTCTCTTTGTCGAGAGTAATCTGAATTTTGGGTTCTTCCACCTCGCCGCTGAGTTCGCCGGCAAGGGAAACCATTTTCAGTTTCTGTATTGCATCGACGGCATTAGAAACTAATTCCCGCAAGAAGATTTCGTGATCAGAGTAGAGGGACTTCTTGATAATGGGAAAAATATTCTCGGTATGAATACTGATAGTGCCCTGTTCCAGCATTGTCATAGCTCTTGTTTTGGTTACTACTTAAAGACTGAGGACTGAGTTGAGTTTTCTGCTTTCAGCCTATAGCGCTTCGCCGGCTGACTGCTGAACTTTACTGCTCAGTCCCGATTATGATCGATTTTGTAGGCTGACGCCTGATTTTGCTTCAGGGATTGCCCTACCGGCAGTGATTCGGATTTCCCTACTTTTTATGGGATTATTATTTGGGTAAAGACCAACCCACTTGACTCACTTCTTTGCCCAGCAGAAATTATAACTTTGAAGCTTAGTATTCAACGTCCGGGGATTTGACATCTCGGAAACTTTTGAGAAATGTCACAAATATCCCTGTGACACGCTTCTACAGTTTCTGATTTTATTAAAATTGACTGGATGGGCAGTACTGGACTTGAACCAGTGACTCTCTGCTTGTAAGGCAGATACTCTACCACTGAGTTAACCGCCCGGGTTTCTCATAGAATACTATGGTAGCACCTTGTAGAAAATAAATCAATCAGCCAAACTGATTTAAGATGGGCATTTTCTACCCCAATCCCCATTCCCCTATCCTAAATCCTGAATGCCCTCTGGTCGCACCCATGACCGTATTACCTTGTGGACTTTGCCGGTGGTTGCCGGCCTGACGTTCGCGCAAACCCGGAGTGGTAATCTCACCTTGCTGGTTGCCGGTGGCTTTTTCTTCAGCGGCCTGATGTTTGGCCCAGATTTGGACATTTACTCACGGCAGTTCCAGCGTTGGGGATGGCTGCGTTGGATTTGGTTGCCTTATCAAAACAGTTTGCGCCATCGGTCATTTTTGTCTCATGGCCCACTAATTGGATCTGCGCTGCGGCTGCTTTATCTGGCCGGCTGTGTGGGGATTGTGGTAATGTTGGGGTTATTAGCCGGTCAGCAGTTTTGGGGTTGGTCTTGGACTTGGGACATGGTTGCTGACTTTCTTCTACAATCACTCAAACTTTATTATGCTGAATGGATTGCGCTTTATATCGGGCTGGAATTAGGCTCGATGAGTCACTATCTCAGTGATTGGGTCGGTTCAGCTTATAAGCGGATTAAGAAGTATGGGCTGATGGGCTGGCTGTTTTCTGCTACGAGTTCTAAAAAAAACCGCCGTCCTGCTAGTGAGAATAAGCGCCGGCAAACTAAAGGTAAGTCTAAAATTTAAGTTTGCGATTTTTTAGGTTGATAAATTAGACTTTTTTCAAAAATTTGTTTTTATTTTTAACCGCAGATGCACGCAGATAAACGCAGATGAGCGCGGATGTCTTACACGTTAAGTGCCGTTGATTTTGAAAACTTTCGATTTTAGCAACATATTTATTTATTCAAATTAAATTATAAAAAAATAAGCCAAAAGCAATTTTTTGAAACCTCATAACTATTAATAAGGTCTTTTTGTAGAATTTTATTGGCACCGGCAGCCAATTTAGTTAAAAATTATTAATAAGTCTTGGAGTTTTTTCTCATGTCTAGCCCACAAACACCCGAACCGGCTGCATCTGATTCCGCTGCCCTTACAGCTTTGCAAAAGCTGATTGAAGTTGTTGCAAAGTTGCGATCTCCTGAAGGCGGTTGTCCCTGGGATTTAGAGCAAACACCTCAAACCTTGATTCCTTATGTGATTGAAGAAGCTTATGAGGTGGTAGATGCAATTCGCAGTGGCGAGAAGAAGGCAATTGCCGAAGAATTAGGCGATTTACTGTTGCAAGTGGTGCTACAAGCGCAAATTGCCAGTGAGTCTGGTGATTTCACAATGGCTGAAGTAGCCGCCGGCATCACAGAAAAATTAATTCGCCGGCATCCTCATGTATTTGGTGATGTAGAAGTTAACAGCGTTGATGAAGTTCGTCAAAATTGGGAGGAAATCAAAGCAACTGAAAAAGGAGAAACCGCAGAATCACAAATATTTTCCTCAAAACTAAGCCGGTATGCGAAAACGTTGCCGCCGTTGATGGCAGGAATGAAGATTTCTCAAAAAGCTGCTGGTGTTGGGTTTGAGTGGGAAAATATTGAGGGGGTTTGGGAGAAGTTTCAGGAGGAGTTAGGGGAATTTAAATACGCCATTGAACATGAAGATAAAGCCCATCAGCAGGCAGAATTAGGGGATATTCTATTTGTCTTGATTAATTTAGGCCGGTGGTATGATTTAGATCCGGCTGAGGCTTTACAGGAAACTAATTTGCGGTTTATTCAGCGCTTTTCAAAAATGGAAATCTTTGCAGATCGACCGCTAACAGATTATACCTTAGATGAGTTAGAAGCAATGTGGCAGCAGGCAAAAGCTCAGTTGGCAAAGCAGAAGCAGGAAAGGGATAATTCGGGCGAGTAAAAATTGTATCTACACAAGTAAAGCCCGTCAATGCGGGCTATAACTCGATTTTCGCTATTTTAGTAAAGGTAGTGCCTCTTCATAGATCCACTTCTGAAATTGCATAGCGGTTTGCTGATTTGCAAGGTCAAGTAACAATTCTATTCCCCGCTGTTCTACAGTTAAAAGAAGCTGTTGCCAAAGATATAATTGACCATTTTTGCCCTGACTAACTTTACGCAAACTTTTTAAGTTTTCTGGAACTTTCTTTAATGCAGTCTCGGTGAGATTCAGTGCCGGCAGCAAGTCTTCAGCAATCCATTCGATTCCTTCTGCTGTTTTGATGAGTCGCAAGGAATGATCTTTGAAATATAGCTCTTGTTCGGTTTGTTGTGGAGTGTGCATAAAAAAACTTTCAATCTCGACATTGACATCATGACATCCGTAGCTTGAAACAAAGTCAGAGTCAGTGTTTGAGTTAGTGTAAGAGTTGTCAAAGTTGTAAAATTAACTAATACAGAGAGTACAGATATGGCAGGGCACACAATCCAGGCATCTCCCGAAGGCATCCAAACAATCAGAAAAACTCTCAAACGCAAGAAACAGTCACAAACTTATCTAGCTGGTGCGGCGGGCTGCTCTCGGCAGACTATTTGGAGTTTGTTAAAAGGCAATCCAATTGATGGCGAATTTTTTATGGAAATTTGCTCTCAGCTTAGTTTGAATTGGGAGGAGATTGCTCAAGCTGAACTTGCTGAAGAGGTACAGGAATTTGGTAATAATCTCGATGCCTTGGTGCGAGAGGTGCGAGAAAAGATCAAACCTAGAACCATCGAGCAATGTGGCACTATGCAGGTGCTGGACATGACTGAATCGATTGGGTTAAATGATATCTACACCAGCGTCAACATTTTGGAGAAAATCACTGGACGCCGAGGCATTGAAATTAATAAATTGATGCAAGGCTTTGATCCCGAAAAAGAAAACTTTGACCGTGTTGGATTTGGCAGAATTTCTGAAACACAAGTACCCGGACTAGAAGCAGTGAAGCGTTACTCTAAGCTAATGGTTTTGGGTAAACCAGGAGCGGGTAAAACTACTTTTTTGAAATATCTGGCCCTTCAGTGCATTGGTGGGGATTTTCTACGGGATCGAGTGCCGGCTTTTATCACCCTCAAGGATTTTGCCGAGACTGATTCTCAGCCTGGATTAATTGAATTCATCATCCAGAAATTCGCTGAGAGCGGGGTGACAGAAACTCAAACTGTTGAATTGCTAAAGCAGGGGATGGCATTTCTTTTGCTCGATGGCTTGGATGAAGTTAGAGAAGAGGATGCGAGTCGAGTCATCAAGCAAGTTGAGAATTTTTCAGAACGCTATTCCATGAATCATGTTGCAATTACCTGCCGAATAGCGGCACGAGAACATACTTTTCAACGATTCAAAGAAGTGGAAGTTGCAGATTTTAATGATGAGCAAATAAAAATATTTGTTAGCAAATGGTTTCAGGCAAAAAAGTTAAGCTTGGTTGAGCAATTCATGAAAGAATTAGAGGAACATGAACCAATTAGAGAATTGGCAACTAATCCTCTGCTACTAACTTACTATGTTTGGAATTTGAAGATTCAGGTGATTTTCCAAATGATCGTGCAGAGTTATACAAAAGGGCAACCCATACTCTACTGAGAAAATGGGACACTAAGCGTGGAATTAAGCGCGATCAGGTTTATAAAAACCTACCTTCCAACCGAAAGGAAGATTTACTTAGTCAAGTTGCATTGATTACCTTTGAACGTAAAGATTACTTTTTCAAGCAGAGAGATGCTGAGCGATATATTACTGATTACATTCGTAACTTACAAGATGCTAAAACCGATCCAGAAGCTTTGCAACTAGATAGTGAAGTAGTGCTGAAATCCATTGAATCGCAACATGGGCTACTGGTAGAAAGGGCAAGAGGCATTTATTCTTTTTCTCATCTCACATTTCAGGAGTATTTCGCAGCACGAAAGATTGTCAGCAGTTGTAATCCGGACTCATTAGATGACAAATCTTTGCAAGGTTTAGCTAGCCACATTACCGAACATCGTTGGCGCGAAGTCTTTTTGCTCACGCTAGGAATGTTACCAAATGCAGAGAGTCTCTTACTGTTAATGAAACAGCAGGTCGATACAATCTTAGCAGATGATGAAAAGCTACAGCGGTTCTTAATGTGGGTAAATCAAAAATCTTTGGTAGTTGATAAATGCTACGACCAAACCGCTGTTAGAGTTTTTTACCTTTGCCTTGAGTATGTTTATAATTTTAATATTTTTTCAGCCGATAATTTTATTGAATTAGCTGATTATTTTGGTGTTCAAAATTTTAATAATAATTATTATGGCACTGATGACAACCGTTTTATCGATCACAATTGCTACGAGTTACTTTTCTACGAAAATATTTCTAATTTCAGTCCCAATAGTGCCCTTGCTGATAGCATTGAATTCATTCTGGATGACGATATTGAACCTCAACTAAAACAATCGTTACGAGAACTTAGGGATGAGTTAGCCGATCCCAATCAAGATCAAGAAAAATTTCAAGAATGGTGGCAATCTAACCGTCAAACTTGGATTGATAAAGTAAGAAAAATAATGATTGAATATCGCAATATAGGCCATGATTGGCAGTTAAAACTTGAGGATTTTAAATTACTTGATCAGTATTACGATGCTAATCTCTTGCTAGTGAAATGCCTCAACAGCGATTGCGTTGTATCCCCTGAAGTACGACAGGAAATAGACGATACCTTACTATTACCCATCGCTGAAATAGAAAAACGCAAAAACCGCAGATAAGCCCAGATTAATTGCCGGTTATCTGCGGTTTAATCACTTATCTGTGCAACGCTACGGCATCTTCTCCCGAAATACTTCTAATACTGCATCGTGAATCGCCCCATTACTAACAACGACACCCTGGTTATTCACCATTTTTGTGCTTTCAGAAAAATTTAGGGGAATGCCATACATATCTGTGACACGCCCACCGGCTTCTTCCACCACAATTGCACCGGCAGCGTGATCCCAAATATTCTCCCGGTAATCTGGCGTCTTCGGTGACGGCAACCGCAAGTAAAGTGTCGCCATCCCACAGGCTACCGCGCCATACTTCGCCTGAGAATCCATCCGTACAGAGGGCGCATTAATGCCCACTGCCTTTGCCACTGCATCCTGACGCGACTGATCGCTGTGCGCTGCTTCCACACTTTCCACAAAGCAGAAATTGCTGACATTGCCGGCACTCATCACCTGAATTGAGCGCAATTCACCGCCGGCAAGTGGCATCATCTGCGCCCCCTCACCGCGCACTGCCACAAATAACGCCCCCGTTTCACCGCCTTCCACCGACAGCGCAGGGCAAGCCAAAACCCCCACTTTTATATCACCGGCTTCCACTAAGGCGATCGCTACCGCATATTGATCTTGACGTAAAAACCCTTTGGTGCCATCAATCGGATCGAGTGTCCAATAACGCGGCGCTACCGTGCCATTGCCCCGATCAATCCAGTCCAGCACCTGCTCTGACGTTGCATCCGCGATTAATTCTTTAACATAATTTGTTATTTTTGTTAAATTCTCAGCCATCGCCGGCTCTCGTAGTTGGGCAGCATCCTCCTCACCCACCACCGGATCATCGGGAAACGCCTCTGAGATCGCCTTGCAAATCACCGCCTGAGAGCCATAATCAGCAATTGTCACCGGGCTTTTGTCGCTTTTTTCCATCGCTGCCGGGATTGCAGCGCGGACTCGCTCACACAGTTTCGCCGCCGCAATTGCAGCTTCAATGGCAACTTGTTTCTCTTGTTCGTAAGACATAAAGAATTTTGAGTGGTATACCAAAAATGGCAAAGGATGTCAGAACTAACCATCAATAACTCATAATTCGTAACTTTGCAAAAAAAACCCGTTTCTTTAAGAAAACGGGCGAATGTAACCGGCCTTGCCGGCACAATTGCAAATTAAACGCTGCCGGTTAAAACCACTGCCACGACAACACCGAGTATGATCGCACCGGCACCCATCACAAACGACCAAAAACGATGGTAACTATTCACCACCGTGCCGCTTTCACTATTTATCTGTATCAAATCCATCCACGGTGCGACGCCGCGACGAAACCAACCCAAAGCACCCACTTGCCCCCCAATCAGGCTTTTAACTCGTTTCATGCCAAATAGGAAATTCCCAACCGGCCCGAAACGAGACGCATAACGCAAATACATTAACCCAGTCCGATCTTGTAACATCAGATCCGATCCAAACGCATAACCGGCATCCCCGCGTCCGATCAACTCACCCTCTAACTTTGCCGGCACACCCCGCAACGGACTTGCATAGGGGTTAGACATCAGCGTGAGAACATCCGTTGCCGGTGCCTGCTTATAGCTAGGAAACATCACCAGCGTCTTGATTAAAGTTCCCAACCCAAAGCCAATCAGCGGACAAGCCAGCGCCATCTGATTTCCCATAGAAGCCATCAGGAAAATGCCGAGTACCAACCCTGCGAAAATCCCAATCACCTCCGCGCTGTAGAGCAACAGATCCAGCACAAAACTACCGTAGAGCCGGCCCTTATTCAAACCGCGACCTTCCCCGATGACGTGGCCCATGTCAAACTCAATCTCAATGCCCAACTGTTCCGCGTAGGTACTTAACGCACGAACTCGTTTACCTGTCAACGGATGAGTTGAATTCAACTCCATCCACCAACCCCAAGGGTTAAACATATCCCACAGAAACACCCGACCGATTTTGCTCGGATCGGAAGCAATTCGGTAAGCGGTGCCGGTGGAAGAAGCCGCCTTGTGGTCATAAATGCCTAAAGCACGCGTGCCTTCCATCAACCGGCTGGGTTCTTGCGCCCGCTGCCCCTCTTCCAAAATGCCATAGGCAATTTTTACCAAAGCACGGGACAAGGCGTTCGGGTTGCCGGTGACTTCAGCGGCAAAGTGATCGGCAAAATACTCCCGTGTGCGCGACAAATACAGCACCAGATACGTGCCGGCAACATAAAACACATAAGCCACCATTGCCGCAGTTGCGAAAGCATCTTTCATCTTTTCGCCACCACTGCGCCCCATGCGTCGGGCAAAGATGTATATCAGATAAACGATCTGCACCAACGTTGAAGCTAACGTCATCACTGCAAAATCCCAGTGAACAACGTGGCCGAGTTCGTGGGCGTAAACCGTTGCAACTTCGTCATCATCAAGGTAGGTAAACAACCCCTGACTCACCACCACCCGCGCTGTATTTGGCAAGGAACCGTAAGTAAATGCAGTGGGATTTTCGTCATCGATAATTCCCAAGCGGGGCTGTTTCAGTTGTTTCTCGGCACAAACTCGCTGAATGACAGCGGCAGCTTCGGGACTTTGATTTTCAATCTCTGCCAGAGATACCCAACGCGTGTGATACAGCCAGCCTTGGGTTAAGTCCATCAACCAAGGCGAGAGGAAGAAAACAGCGAGGTTGAAAATCAGGGTAAACGCCACTGAGATGATTAAACCCGTGGTGGGCGTTTCGCTGCTGAGGATGAAGAAGACGGCTAAGGCTAAAACCAAAACCATACCCAACAGCAAAAATATCGTCACCCCAGAGGCGAGGGTGAGATTACCGGCTCCAGACATGGCCAATTTTAGGCCGGTACTTCCTGCGCGACCGGCTTTCTCAACCATACTCGGTTGAGTTTGAGCGCTTGCCGGCTCGCCGGTGATAGATTGAAGGGCTTGCTGTGCCCAGCTTGCCACGTCGGGATTCTCGCTAATCGCTAGCCGGTTGCAGATGGCTCTCGCTTGTGAGTGCTGGCCATTGTGCTGATAGGCTTGAACCAGCCACATCTGCGCCCGGAAATAGTCTGGCGATTGAAGATCGTTGCAATTGAAGCAAAATTCTTCGAGGTGTTGAATCGCTTCTGGGTAGCGCCCTTGTTTAAAGGCGTCATGCCCCGCATTGAGCAATCCAGATTGAGATGACATAGGTGTTTCCGTCAAGAAGGAGTAGAACAGACTCAGGTCTTAGATGGCAAAGATACTGATTGATGCAACTTCCTTTAGATAGAGTTTTCTCTTCCTTGATAACCTGGAAATTTAATTTCGTCTGCAATCCTCCACAAAAATTAAGCTGCCGGTGGCCAAAGGCGGCGTGGGAGATTTCTGTACCCGTTGCACTACGATTGAAAGAGAAGCCGATATTTTGGCGAAACTTTGGCGTTTGATTCAAAACCATGACCACCACTCCGATAGCTTCTCTTCCTCTGACTGCGCTTGCTCAGCAGACACGTCAAGCTGCACGCCAGCTGGCAATTCTCCCTACCGAAGCGAAAAACCAAGCGATTGAAGCGATTGCTCTGGCTTTAGAAGCGGCTGCCGGCGATATTTTGGCAGCAAATGCAGCAGATTGCGAAGCCGCAGAGGTTGCCGGTATTGCTAAAGCGCTTTACAGCCGGCTGAAATTGGACGAGACGAAGCTCAAAGGTGCGATCGCCGGTGTGCGAGATGTGGGTAAATTACCCGATCCTGTAGGTGCAGTTCAAATTCACCGGCAACTTGATGAAGGACTAATCCTCAAACGCATTACTTGTCCCTTGGGAGTGCTCGGTGTCATTTTTGAAGCGCGTCCCGACGCATTAATTCAAATTACCGCCTTAGCGATTAAATCTGGCAACGGTGTCATCCTCAAAGGTGGACAGGAAGCGGTGCGATCTTGTCAAGCTTTAGTCAAAGCAATTCATCAAGGTTTATCGACAACCGCTGTTAACTCAGATACGGTGCAATTACTGACAACGAGAGAAGAAATTCAAGCACTCCTGAAGTTAGATGAGTATGTAGATCTGATTATTCCCAGAGGGTCTAATTCTTTTGTGAAATTTGTACAGGATAATACTCGCATTCCGGTACTCGGTCATGCTGATGGAATTTGTCATCTTTATGTAGATAAAGCCGCAGATATTCAGAAGGCGGTAACAATTGCAGTGGATGCGAAAACTCATTATCCTGCTGCTTGTAATGCGATTGAAACTTTGTTAGTTCACAAAGAAATGGCTGCTGATTTTTTGCCGGCAGTTGGCGAGGCGTTGCAAAAACAGAATGTGGAATTACGGGGAGATGATAGCAGCCGCGAGTTTATCAATATTGTGCCGGCAACGGAAGTAGACTGGTCAACTGAATACAGCGATTTAATTTTATCCATTAAGGTTGTGGATTCTTTAGCAGAAGCAATTGACCACATCAATACTTATGGCTCAAAACACACGGATGCGATCGCCACTGAAGATGCAGCCGCCGCTGAGACATTTTTAAATCAAGTGGATGCTGCCGGCGTTTTTCACAACTGTTCCACACGCTTTGCCGATGGTTTCCGTTACGGTTTCGGTGCAGAAGTTGGAATTAGCACACAACAAATGCCGCCTCGCGGGCCGGTGGGTTTAGAAGGGTTAATCACGTATAAATATAAAGTTGCCGGTGACGGGCATATTGCGGCCACTTATTCAGGCAAAGATGCGAAACCTTTCACGCACAAAGATTTGTAGAAAATGCTGTTTTATATTGGGTGAGCGCTTATCCATTATTTAGAAAAAAGCGCTCATTCAATATAAAAATGAGCTATAAATAAATCTTTAAAAAAAAGCTTAAAATTCCAAAAATTGTATAAAATTGCTAGAACTTTCTTATTTTATTAGGTTATTTTGAATTTAAAATTTAGCTTTAAAGATAACATAATTACCAACAAAAGTAAAGCAATTAACCGTTGATTTTTTATCCTTCATTACTCTACTGGCGCAACAGGCAACGGACAAATAATATCTTAATGGCTGGTGGAAAATTGCAGTGATTTAAATTGGCTTTACAACTTTGCGCTTCAGTCCCACCTACAGCAAAAATCTCGAATCACATTCAAGATTTGATTGCATTGGATGCAAAGGAACTCTCCTCAGTAGATAATTGGCAGACAAGTGTAGTGGAGTAACAAGTTAATGGATTCAATTCAACTCACCGGCATCAAATGTTATGGATACACCGGCTACCTGCCAGAGGAACAAGTTCTCGGTCAGTGGTTTGAAGTGGATATCACACTCTGGGTCGATTTAGCAATCGCCGGCAAAAGTGATCACATCGAAGATACCCTCGATTACCGCAGCGTAATTTCCACCATACAGCACTTAGTAAAAACCTCTAAATTTGCCTTAATTGAGCGATTGGTTGATGCGATCGCAGAGGCTAGTTTAGAACCGGCACAGGTGCAGCAAGTCCAAGTTCGGTTAAGCAAGCCGGCTGCTCCCATCCCCGACTTTGGCGGTAAAATTACCGTTGAAATTACAAGGTCAAAATAGCTTTTCCGATGAAGTCGCGGGTAGACAAATTTTAAGTCCACCGCGCCGACTTCGTTTGTTTAGCTAGGGTTCAACCGCCTCTATCTTGGCTAAGTTCTACCTGTTTTAAGCGTTTAGCAGAACAATAGCAAGACCGGCAAAAGCAAGCCCTAACATTTGAGTTCTGCTCAAGATTTCATGAAAGTAGAAAGTTCCCACTAAAACAGTTCCAATGACAATGGTCAGATTTACTAATGAGCCGGCAACACCGAGTTTTACTTGCTTATTCAGAAACCCAAAAAACAGGTAGGTACTTGGGGAAAGCAGGCAAACAATTGCAATGCTTTTCAAGTCGCCAGTCTTTCCCCAATTTGCACTTAAAGAATCGCACAGAGTAAAGAGACCACCACACAGCAAGACTAAAACCCAGATATATAGTTTTGGCATCAAAGGCACCGAATAACATCAACTAACTGGCATTGAACGCACATCCGTTAAATACCATACATTTTTACCCAGAGAAATTTCTTGAGTTTTTCAGAAATTTATCTAGAACGAGTATTTTTCAAAAGATATGCATTGAAATTTTGATCGTTAAATACTTGATTCACGACCAACAGTAACCAAGTTTACCGGCTTATTTCTAATTGCGGCAACCAAGCCAACTTTTTTTATTGCCTTTCCATCCAGCTAATACAATTGTGCATCTGTTCCTGCATTGCCTCTTTATCCGCATAAAATCGCCGACCATGACCGGGAAGCACCCATTCAAACTCATACTCAGTCAGCCGGCGCATTGACTGAAGCAATTCTGGCCACGAATACCAACAAGCATCGCGGAAAGCAATCAGATGTTTGCGTCCCGCAGACCAAGCAAGATGATCGCCGGTAAAGAGAAACTTGTTTTTGTAGAGTAAAACTGTGTGACCTTTCGTGTGACCTGGAACGGTAATAATTAACAAATCGGGTGTTAATTCCACCGGCTCCAATCCAGTCAATTGAATTTCTACATCACGAGTGCCGGCATTGATTTCATCTTTATGTAAAATGCGCTCACAGCCAAAATGTTCGTAAAACTTCTGATGATCCGCTACATCATCTCGATGAGTGAGATACAAATAATGAATTCCTCCCATTGCTTCTATGCGCTTGACTAACGGCGGGGCAAAACGAGGAGAATCTACTAAAATATTGCCTTCCGGTCGCACAATCAAGTAACTTGCAGCACCATAAGAATTTTCAGCATGGTAGCCGCAATGGTAAACATTTTCTGTAACTGGGATGGGAAAACTTTGCTGTGCTTCTTTAATATCTTTTGGCTTCTCAACCGTGCCAATAGAAGCGGTTGGACAAGCCAAAAGCGCTTGCATCGCTTTCAATCTTTCGGCTTCGTCAGTGGGTTGGCGATAAACTGCTGACTGATCACCGGCACTGTGAAACACCTCCGGAGTCATCCACCGGCACGTATCGCAATCAATACAGGTACTATCCACATAAAAGTCACCAGCGATATTTTCAGGCCGGCGCTGTTGGAGAGTTGCCATTTTTAAACCTCTTGAATATGCTTGTGTTGTGATTGGCTAAGAAAGTCCGTATTGTCTCTATGACTTTACGGACTGTCGAGTAGTCTCTATTACTATTGTGACAAGTAAATATTGATGTTGTGTATTTGCGGTTGGGCACAACCGAACGTTAAAGATAATAATTATCAAGCTTATCTATCAGCGCCTTTAAAAGCAGCCGATCTCATCGCCTTAAACACATTTGTAGTAGCAAATTGATGAGTTTGCTTACCCCACCGGCACTCCATCCCAAGCCGGCCCACTTTGCTCGAAATCTGGCGGTAGTGAAGTTAAGCGAGACTCGCAGCGTCGAATGTAAAGCGCCGCAACGCTATCTATCCTATTTTTATTAACAATATCTTGAAAAGATGATAGAGCGAGTGGGAAGTTTCCCTGCTGCCATGATTGAATTCCCATCTCAAATGCCGGCAGTGACAGGATCTTCGCCTCGTCAAGGGGATAGGTTTGCGTACCCAATACTTCGTAGATATTAATCGCTTGCTGCTTCCCACGCGGCGCGACTCGATCAATCCAGCGTAAATGAAAAAACTCCGGTTGATTTAACTGAGCGATCGCCGCATCACTGACAATCACCTGGCATCCGTAAACCTTTGTCAAATCTTCCAACCGAGACGCCGTATTCACTACATCACCGATCACGGTTGAATCCATACGAGAATCCGCCCCAAGTGTGCCGATCAAACCCCTGCCGGTGTGTAGCCCAATCCCAATATTTACCGGCTCTTTTAAATTAAATAAATCACGGCTTGCATTAAATTCGCGCAGGTTTTGCCGCATCATAACTGCCGCATTCAAAGCATCTTGCGCGTGCTGTCCTGGCCGGTCAAAGACCGCCATAATCGCATCGCCCAAAAACTTATCAATAAAGCCAAAATGGGATGAAATGGCTTGATTCATCTGCGTAAAAAACGCATTTAACCAGTTAAACGTATCAATCGCTTGTTGGGATTCTGCAATAGCCGTAAACCCACGTATATCACAAAATACAATCGATAATTCTTCCTCCTTCGCATTTCCCAACTCAATCGATTCCACACCACGCGGCGCAATACGCTGGAGAAATTGTTCGGGCACAAACAACCGAAATTTTTCCGTAAGCGCTTGATTGATTTGCCAAGCGGCTGCCATATTTCGTTGACTTTTTTCCTTCATTTGCTGCCCGATTTGAATTTGCGATTGCTGCATTCGCATCTGGTTTAGGTGCAATACACTCGCAATCTTTTTTAACAGCAACGTGCTTTTAACCGGCTTGGTGATATAGTCATCTCCCATCATCTCCAATCCTCTCAGGCGAGAATCGTCATCATCAAGAGCGGTTAAAAAAATCACCGGCACCGTTTGTAAGTTCACATCTTCGCGCAAACGCCGGCACAGCTCAAACCCATCCATATCCGGCATCATCACATCCAGCAAAATCATTGCCGGTAAAGAGGTCTTTGCCAGTTCTAGCGCTTTGAGTCCTGATTCTGCCAAAAGGGTGGTATACCCTTCTGATTGCAGCAGTTCTTCTAATAAATACAAATTGTTAGGCTCATCATCAACAAGCAGAATACGGGGCTGGTTATTTGACATAAACTTAAGAAAAAAGTGGCATGGCAGAAAAGGTGAAAGAATTTAAAATTCTCCGGTGAAACTTTTAAATTCACATTCATTAATAATTAATTTAGATGCCCCTGATTCAGTTTGGCCAAGCTCTAGAGCCTTCAAGCCATTAGATGGTTCGCTTCGGCTCTATATTAAGTGGAGCCGGCGAAAGAACGCACTGTTGAAAACACGCGATCAAGATTAAGCGGCTTGCTTAAATAGCCATCCGCACCGGCTTGAAGACATCGCTCACGATCTCCCGGCATCGCCATCGCCGTCACCGCAATCACCGGCACCCGTTGCCAAAGTGCATGAGCTTTTAGCTGCCGGATCAATTCAAACCCCTCTACATCAGGCAGCTGAATATCCATCAAAATCAAATCGGGCAGTGAAGCCACTGTCACTAAAGGCGAGTGAATCGCCTCCAACATGGCAGAACCATCGCAAATTAGCTCAACCATGTACCCCTCAGACTCCAAAAACTCCGCGATCAAAATTTGGTTAGACGGTTGATCTTCTACAACCAAAACACGCTTGACACTAACAGCCGTTGCACTTCCATCGAAACTGGTAGGTGCGCTAGAACGGCTTAATCGAGCAAGCTGATCATGAGCAACCGGCACCTCCCGACGCGGTTCCGTCACCGGCAGCCAAACTCGAAACGTACTACCCTCGCCGGCAATTGATTGGAACGACACCGTCCCCCCATGCAGTTCCGCCAGTCGCTTTGTCAGCGCTAATCCCAAACCCGTGCCTTCATGCCGGCGTGTCAGGGAAGAATCTACCTGCTGAAACGGGCGAAACAGCAAGTGCCACTTTTCCTGGGGCACCCCGATCCCAGAGTCACTCACCTCCAAACATAGGTACGGCGTCATCGGGTGTACCGGACTTGTATCGGGGCGAACATCTTGCGCCAATTGAGTGCCGTAAGCTAAACGCCCAGTCAGCTTAACGTGTCCTCCCTCTGGGGTGAATTTAACGGCATTTGACAGCAAGTTAATCAGCATCTGCCGAACTCTGCGCTCATCGAGCATGACACCACTGACTTGGTAATTTAATTCCAGACTCAGCGCTAACCCTTTGGCTTGGGCGCGGGGTTGAATCATTTTCAAACACTGCCCGCACAATTCTGGAATTGAAACCGGCTCTAAATTTAGCTCAGCTTTGCCGGCTTCAATTTTAGAGAGATCCAGAATATCGGTAATCAATTGCAACAAATGCTGGCCGCTTTTTTCAATTGCCTTGACATGAGTGACTTGTCTATCAGTCAATGGGCCACCTGTTTGCCGGTGTAGCAAATCTGCGAAGCCTAGAATGCTGTTGAGGGGCGTCCGCAGTTCGTGAGACATGGCCGCCAGAAACTCAGATTTTAGCTGGGATGCCCGCTCTAAATCTTTATTAATCTGCTGTAAGTGCGCTTGGGCTTCAGCGCGTTCGATCGCCACACCCAAGGTACGACAGGCGGCGAGGAGCATATCCTGTTGCGGTGCTTCCTGTAGTTTTTGCAGATTGCGCGATTCTAAGGTGAGCAACCCAATAATTTTGCCGGTGGTGGAGGGAATGGGAAAGATGCCCAACTGCCCAATACCGGGATGGCGAAATGCCGGCACTGCCTTTGGGTGGTTTTGATAGTCATCCACAAATAGGGGTTTGCCGGTTTCTACAACGTCCCAAACCAATCCTTGCCCGTAGGGAATACCTTGCGCCAGCACCGCCTCCATCTCAGCCACTGCCGGCGCACCATAAGTGGCAATAAACTCAGTGGAAATTTGATTGGTGAGGATGCCGGCGTAACGATCAACTCCGACGCCGGTGATCACTTTCACATCCCCAAAGGCAGCATTCATCGCCTGTACGAGGTAGCTCAGGGCAAACTGGCCAATTTCCCGCAGTTCCACAGATGCTTGTAGCCGTTCCGTCAAACCGAGTATAAATGTCAGACGTCTGACTTCGGCGTTCAAACTGTCTTGGGATCTGCGATAGCCGGTGACATCCCGAAAGGTAAATAGCCGGCCCCCATCTGAAGTCATGGTGGTATATACCTCCAAGCAGATGCCATTTGCCTGCTCCAGATAGAGGGAAACACTCTCGGTTTCTGTTTGTGCAAGGGCTTCCCTGAGCTGTTCCACCTGCTCAGTTGACCAATAGCGCTGTTCTACTACCTTGGCAAAAACGACGTCACAATGAGGCTGCTCTTGAAGCCACTCAGGCGACATCCCCCAAATTTCAGCGAGTTTCCGATTAAACAAAATTAAGTGATCGGATTGGTCAAACAGCGCAATCGCATTATCGACTTGGTTAAGGATGAGTTCTCGCTCCTCCTTTAACCGCTGCAACCGCCTCTCAATCTGTTCTTGATTCATAAAGTTTTATCAACCAGACGGGGGCTATATTCAATTCTTAATTTTAATTTACAAAAGATAACAACTGCCATGATGCCGCTCTCTTTGCCATTGTGATTTGAGAGCCGGCACTCTGGCAAGCCATTTTTTCAGCTTTCCTATCTGTTTTGTCTAAAAGATTTTCTCATAATCTCTCCCTTACCCTTAAAGCTACGGCTGCGGTTGGGCGCTGCCTAGCTGCCGGTAAAGTTCAGCTTGCTGGATAGCAATCGCCGCTTGAACTGCGATTTGGTTCAGCAGGCTAATTTCATTTTGCTGCCAGTGTCGCGGTTCGCGACACTGTTGAGCGATTAACAGTCCCCACAAATTATCCCCTTCTAGGACAGGAACAACCAAATTGGCTCTGACCTGAAACTGAGCCAATAAATTAATGTGACAGGGCGCTAAAACAGCGTTATAAATATCTTCTATCGCTCTCACTCGCCCTTCTTTGTAATAGTGGACGTACTTTTCTTGAAAACAGCAATCTTCTATTTTTATGCCGATTAGAGATCTCCAGCCTTCTGCAACAGATTCTACAGTTACACTGCCACTCCAATCCGGTTCAAAACAATAAAAGATAAGCCGATCAACACCAAGAAACTGACGCACTTCTCTAACGATTTTGTTTAGAACTTCTTCTAAGTTAGAGTTTAAGCAAATTTTTTGAGCAATGTTTGCCATTAATTGCTCTTGCTTGTTTTGCTGGCGCAGCGCTTCTTCAATCTGCTTGTATTTAATAATTTGTTGTTCAAGTTCTTGATTGGCCACTTCAAGAGCTTTGCTGCGAATCAGAATGTCTTCTGGTTTTTTGTTTTCATTGATTTGTGCGGGTGATATTTGAGTCGCTACTTCAGCACCTTCACTAACCTGTGCATAAGACAGCAAATTCTCTAAGTTGTTTCCCTCATTTAAAGGCTGCTCTTGTTGTTGCGCCGGCACCCAATTGCTTAAAAGTTGAAAAGTGGCTTCTGCCGGCAGTGGTTTGCTAAACAGATAGCCTTGAGCGCTGTCACAACCAATTGACTGTAAAAATGCTAACTGTTCTAACGTCTCAACTCCTTCAGCTAAGACTTCTAAATTCAAACCCTGTCCGAGAGCAACAACGGCTTTCGCAATTGCGGCATCACTGGGATCGTGAATGAGATCCCGCACAAACGACTGATCAATTTTGATGGTATGTAGGGGAAAATATTTGATAGAATTCAGCGAAGAGTAACCCGTACCAAAATCATCCATTGCAATTTTAATTCCCATTTGCCGCAGTTCTTGCAAAATAGCAATGGTGAAATTGATGTCTTGCATCGCAATACTTTCAGTAATTTCTACTTCTAGATAACAAGGCTTGATGTTAGTTTCTTGCAGAATTTGCTCAATCGTTTTAACCAAACCTTGCTGTTGAAACTGCCGGCCCGAAAGATTAACCGCAATAGGAATCGGAGGAAGCCCTTGTTCGCACCAAGCTTGATGCTGGCTGCACGCAGTCCGGATCACCCATTCCCCAATTGGGCAGATCAGTCCTGTTTCTTCTGCTAAGGGAATAAATTGATTTGGTGGCACCAATCCCAAATGCGGATGCTGCCAACGAATTAGCGCCTCTAAGCTGACAATTTCCCCGGTGTTAATATCTATTTGAGGTTGGTAATACAGCAGCAATTCATCTCTTGCCAACGCCTTACGCAAATCGGCTTCCAGTCCCAATTTTTCTAGGGCTTTGGTGTTCATTTCAGGCAAGTAAAACTGATAGTTATTTCTCCCCTGCTGCTTAGCTCGATACATGGCAGTATCTGCATTTTTTAGCAGCGTGTCTGCATCTTCGCCATCATAAGGAGCTAAGGAAATTCCTAAACTTGCACTGATATAAAGTTCCTGAGCTTCGATAAAAAATGGAGCGTTCAGCGCATCCAAAATTCTTCGAGAAATTTTGCTAATGTCCTCCACATAACCAATATGGGGGAACAAAAGCGTAAATTCATCTCCACCCCACCGCGCAACGGCATCGCACTTACGAAGACAACCCCGTAAGCGTTCTGTTACTTGCTGCAATAGCTGATCGCCAACTGCATGACCTAAAGTATCGTTAACGGTTTTGAAGCGATCTAAATCTAGAAATGCTACCGCTAGCATTTCTCCGGTTTGATGCGCGTTGGCGAGTGCCAGGGAAAGCTGTTCGTCAAATAGCAGCCGGTTGGGAAGCTTTGTCAGCCGATCGTGGGATGCTTGATGGCGCAGCATAGATTCTACGCGCTTTTGCATCAGCGCCATATAGAGGTGAATCCCAATCGACTGTGCCAGCTTGATTTCATCGGCAGTCCATTCTGGACTTTGCTCTGTTTTGAGTTCGCGCCAAGCTTCAAATGAGTTGCGCGGGTGCAGGTTCCGTTCATCCCGGTTGTAGCGCCCTGCCCACATCACTTCAGTATCATAAGCATTGCGAAAAATACTCAGGCACCCGACACATTGGTGCCGATACTGGAGGGGGATGATCAAGATAGAACGAATTGGAGTGGATTCAAAGGCAAATGCTAGGGACTGCCCTTGAATGTCGCCGGAGAAGGTGGTGAGGATCTGGGGGGAGGGAACTCCGTTGGTGCTGAAGGTGGGGCTGCTTGGAGAGTTGAGATCGAGTGCAATCAGCGATTTTCCTGCTTGTTGCCAAGCGAGAGCGATTTCTTCATGAGTTGGGCTGTGGGTTGCCGGCGTTTCCTGCCAACCGATCAGTTCTTTCCAGGCGGTGGTTTCTTCAATAAACGGCACCGTCGGCTGTTCGCCATAAGTATAAATTTGTGATGGCTGCGCTGCCGGTTCAACAACAATATGTAGCCGCCCGCCAGAACCTTGCAGTGCTTTAACCGTTTCTTCTAGAACCATTTGCCGGATTTCAGCCTGATTAAGGGGGCAGTGGAGGAGGCTGCTCACTCGATTAATCATGGCTTCGTGGTGTGCCTGCTGCTGCACTTGAATGACCAAGTTAGATTGAGCAATGGCAATCGATATCTGATCTACTAATAGTTGTACAATTTGCAACTCTCGATCTGAGAAGCGACGCGGTTCGGCGTGGTGGATGGCAAGCAGTCCCCAAAGCCGGTTTTGATAAACAATCGGCACGGTTAGAGAAGCGAGCACTCCCATTGCCAAAAGATATTGAACGTGGCACTCGTCAACCGGCGCGTAGCGGGTGTCTTCAACGCTTAGATTTTCGCCGGTTTCTGCACAGTCCAATTGATTAAGGATTTTCCGCTGAGCGGTCACATCAATAATCACTCGCTGACGTGCTTTAAGAAACATTTCCCTAGCTTGAGGGGGAATATCATCGGCAGGAAAATGCAGGCCCAGCAGTGAGGGTAAGTGCTGCTCTTGAATACTTTCGGCAATGACTGCGCCACTGCCATCTGCATCAAATTTATATATCTTGACTCGGTCTACCTCTAAGTAGCAGCCAATTTCTTGCACAGCTGTGTTCAAAATCTCTGGCAGCTCTAGTGATTGCCGAATGCGATTGGTGATTTGATGAAGCAGATTTTCTTGGCCTGGCATTATTTGTGACCTTTTAACGGGTGTTTGTTAAAAAAACCTTTGAACCGGCAGTTTGTAGAAATAAACGATTAGCCTGAGTGCGAATCTGCTGCTAGGTTGACTTTTGCGATAGGGTGCTGAGGGGCGCTGCCGGTCTGGGCTTGAGTGGCCAACCGCCAAACCTGGAAGAAATATAAGACTCTACAAATCTCATTTATTCTCTTTGATAGCATTTTTATTAAGAGATATCATTCTTAAGATAGTTGACTTTTTTATATTATTACTTGTGACTTCATTCATCGCCACTTTTTGCCCAGATGTCTCTCAAGAGGACGAAAAAACTATTAAGTTGAGATGTAATGCTGAATACTTAGAACCCTAGAGTGTTGTAAATGTAACAGCAGCAACCGTAGATGAGATGCTGCAATTAAAGCAATTGTGAAAGCACTTGGTTTAGAAAAAAGCCTGTAGATGCCCTTAAATTCTATTTTAACCACTGTTAACAAACGCTGAGCGGCAATAGCTCTGACTTGTGTGCCGGTTGGACAACAGCCTGCGTTGAGATGGGCTTGCCCTGCACCGCAAAATTGACGCACTTGAGTTGAAACGGGACTTTTGATATAAAATTCTATCATTAAGTCTGATAGCCGCCGGCTCGAAGCAATTTAGATGCCGGTGAGAGGACACGATCAGCTTAATAAAGCCTGAAAGCCGATTCAGTGCTTAAACGCAGTATTAGAGAGGATTGAACACGATGGCATTTACGCTTCCTGAATTACCGTATCCCGCCGATGCCTTAGAATCAGGTCATATGTCGGCAGAAACTTTTTCGTTCCATCACGACAAGCACCACGCAGCTTACGTGAATAACCTCAACAAACAAATCGAAGGGACGGAACTCGCCGACAAGTCTCTTGAAGAAATTATTACCGCAACTTTTAAAGATTCCAGCAAAGCCGGCATCTTCAACAACGCCGCCCAAGTTTGGAACCACACCTTCTTCTGGCATTGCATGAAACCAGGTGGAGGCGGTCAGCCCTCCGGCGCACTTGCCGATAAAATCAACTCAGACCTCGGCGGCTACGACAAATTCAAAGAAGAGTTCAAAAACGCTGCCACCACCCAATTTGGTAGCGGTTGGGCTTGGCTGGTTTTGGATAACGGCACTCTGAAAGTCACCAAGACTGGCAACGCAGAAAACCCCCTTGCAAACGGGCAAACTGCACTGCTGACTCTGGATGTGTGGGAACACGCCTACTATCTCGACTTCCAAAACCGCCGGCCTGACTTTATTCAAAACTTCCTCGATCACCTAGTTAACTGGGATTTCGTTGCCGAAAACTTGGCTAAAGCTTCCTAAGCGAGTTATTTACTGACTTGAAAAACCCGGTTTAAAAAGCCGGGTTTTTATCAGTTTAGTTGAGATAAGCCAATTAGCTGAAGGCTGCCGGTGTTCAACATAAAACTTTTCTTAAATCAATGCATTTATATAGCATTACTATTGAAATTGTAAAAAAAATGGAATGCCTGCATCTTAGAAAGAACCAAACGCGTTCGAGTAGCGAAGGCAATCCCGGAAGATATCACGAATGATTGAGAATTAATATATTAGTAAAAATTAAAATGAATAAAATATCAATTATTTTTTATTAAAAATAATAAGCCAATTCTCTGTAATTATAACGAGTTACATAAGAAAGTAAAATTTCTGTTTCTTTAGTTTAAATCTACTTTGTTTGTAAATTAATTAAACTTAACGTCGTTTCTCAATCGGCTGTATTTCTGATTTAATACAAAAGGTGTACGCTGAGTAAAGCTTCATCTAGGAATTTTATCAGGGTCAACCATAGAGGATGAAGCAAGCTAGTGGCAATCTCACTCCTTTTTCTAGATTTAAGACTAGGTTAAAAACTCATATAATACTTAATCTGTCAATAACCAAACCTGAAACTAGCAACCCCTTTAAGATGAATAGCAAAGAACTGGCCCAGTACATTGAAGCCACCGGCAGCATCTCTAAACCTTGGCTGCTGGTACAGTTGCGCTTGAAAAAATTGCAAGAAAGCAAAGACACCCTTTCGCCTGAAGATTATGCCAAAGAGCTAGCCGATATTCACCAAGATTTGATGAAATTAGGGGAGTGGTGGGTTGGCATCGAAGACGAAGCTTTCTGAATGTGAAGGCAAGTTTCTCAGAGAGGGCAGCGCATAGCAAAATTTAGTAGAGGCAATTAGCAATTTTAAATAAAAAATAAATATAAGCCTCTTGAATTCTTCCTCCTTGCCAAGCGCTTTCAGCCCACAGCTATTTTGAATGCCCATATCCACTCAAAATCATGACCACAACCCAGACAACTACAGACGAAATCAACCTGAGCGATCCGCAATACTACTTAAGCCGCGAACTAAGCTGGCTGGAGTTTAACAACCGAGTCTTGCGCGAAGCCCTCGATCCCCGGACGCCACTGCTAGAACGTCTGAAATTTTTAGGCATCTTCAGCGCTAACTTAGATGAGTTCTTTATGGTTCGCGTCGCTGCCCTAAAACAGCAGGTAGAAGCGAAAGTCAGTAAATTATCTGCCGACGGGCGTTCGCCGCAAGATCAACTAGATGTGATTTGCCAACGACTCCGCCCGATGGTAACGGAACAGCACCAGCATTTTGAGCGGGAAATCCGACCGCTTTTAGCAAACCACAAGATACACATCTTGGAATATGTAGACTTAAATCAAGAAGAACGACTGTATCTGCAACGGTATTTTGAGGAGCAAATCTTTCCCGTCCTGACGCCCTTAGCAGTTGATCCGGGTCATCCATTTCCTTATATCTCTAACCTCAGCCTGAACCTGGCAGTTGTGGTAAAAGATCCGGACACCGAAGAAGAATTTTTTGCCAGAGTCAAAGTGCCTAAGGTTTTGCCCCGGTTTGTCTCTTTGCCGGCAGCCGAAAGAAGCAGCGAAACTGCTTTTCTGTTTATCTCCCTTGAGCAGGTGATCGCCCATAATTTAGAATTCCTGTTTCCCGGCATGAACATTCAGGAATATCACCCGTTCCGAATTACCCGCAATGCGGATTTGGAAGTGGAAGAAGACGAGGCGGATGACTTGATGCTGGCAATTGAGCAGGAATTACGGAAACGCCGATTTGGTGGATCGGTTGTACGGATGGAAATTCAAGCCGCCATGCCGATACCTGTGCAGCAAATGCTCAGAGAGGAGCTTTCTCTGGCTGAAAGTGATGTTTACGAAGTCGAGGGTTTGCTAAGTTTGGGGGATTTGATGTCTTTTATGGCTTTGCCCCTGCCAGAACTTAAAGATCCCCCGTGGACGCCGGTGGTGCCCCCTCGCTTCCGCCGGCTGAGTGAACCCCATGTGGAACACTCGAAAGTAGATAGCGACGAGGGAGAAGATATATTCGCACTAATCCGCCAGCGAGATTGGCTGCTGCATCACCCGTATCAATCGTTTGCCGCAACAGTGCAGCGCTTTATCACCCAAGCTGCCCACGATCCAGCAGTGTTGGCAATTAAAATGACACTCTACCGCACTTCTGGAGATTCCCCCATCGTCAACGCCTTGATCGCGGCGGCGGAAAATGGCAAACAGGTGGCGGCTTTAGTGGAACTGAAAGCCCGGTTTGATGAAGAGAATAATATCCACTGGGCGCGGAAGCTAGAAAAAGCCGGTGTTCATGTGGTTTACGGTTTGGTGGGGCTAAAAACGCATACTAAAGTTGCGATGGTGGTGCGGCGAGAGGAAGATCGGATGCGCCGGTATGTCCACATCGGCACCGGCAACTATAATCCGAAAACTGCCCGGATTTATACAGATTTAGGACTGTTAACCTGCCGAGAAGAGTTGGGGGCAGATTTAACAGATTTGTTTAATTACTTAACCGGCTACTCGCGGCAGCGATCGTACCGCAAACTACTCGTCGCGCCGGTGAATATGCGCGAACGCATGATTTCACTGATCCGGCGCGAGATCGAACACTGCCGCAACGGTCAAACAGGCCGCATTGTGGCCAAAATGAATTCCCTGGTAGACCCACAAATTATTGCCACACTTTACGAAGCATCTGGTGCCGGCGTGCAGATCGATCTGATTGTGCGCGGGATGTGCTGCTTGCGCCCCGGATTGCCTGGGGTGAGTGAAAATATCCGCGTTATCAGCATTGTCGGTCGTTTTTTAGAACACTCGCGAATTTATTACTTCAACAACCGGGGTCAAGAAGAAGTCTACACCGGCAGCGCCGATTGGATGCCCCGTAACCTCAACCGGCGCGTTGAAGCGATCGTGCCGGTGGAAGAACCGGAGATTGTCAAAGACCTTGAAGAAGTTTTGGGAATTATGCTGGCAGATAATCGCCAAGCCTGGGATTTACAGCCCGATGGCAGCTACATCCAGCGGCGTCCTACAGAAGAAGGCAACGAGCAATCCGCCCAGAAAATCTTGATGGAAAACGCGATGCAGTAGTCATTTGTCATAAGTCAGCAATGGAACATTGATGCTTGACTTATGACAAATGACAGCAAACAAAAAATAGCAAATAAATGACCAAAGTTATTGGTTTGATCAGCGGCACATCAGTGGATGGCATTGATGCCGCCTTAGTAGATATCACCGGCACTGAATTCGATTTAAAAATTCAGCTATTGGCGGCAGATACTTATCCTTATCCCGCCCAACTCCGAGCGCAAATTTTAGCCTTATGTGCCGGCCAGGCAATTTCAATGGCAGAACTCGCGGAACTTGATGATGCAATTGCTCAGCAATTTGCTTTCGCAGCCACCGCCGTTGCCGCCGGCACCCCAACTGATCTGATTGGTTCTCACGGCCAAACGGTCTATCATCGTCCACCCCAGCCAGATCCGAGGACAACGCTACCCTTGGGCTACAGCTTGCAACTTGGACGGGGTGCTGCGATCGCCCACTTAATCGGCATTCCCACAGTCACTAACTTCCGCGCTGCTGATATTGCTGCCGGCGGCCAGGGTGCGCCTTTGGTGTCCAAAATCGATGTGTGTTTGCTCACCCATCCCACCCGCAACCACTGCATTCAAAACCTCGGCGGCATTGGCAATGTCACTTATTTACCCTCAGCCGCCTCCAGTATGCAAAAGCCGGTGGGATGGGACACCGGCCCAGCTAATGTCTTGCTGGATCTGGCCGTGCAACATCTCACAAATGGCGCTCAAACTTACGACAAAGACGGTGCTTTAGCCGCCGCCGGCACTCCTTGTCTTAGTTTGGTTGAGCAATGGTTGGAACACCCATTTTTTCACCAGCCACCGCCCAAATCCACAGGCCGAGAACTGTTTGGCCCAGACTACCTTCACGGCTGTCTCAGAGATGCTGAAGCTTATTCACTCAGTCCCTCTGACTTGCTGGCCACACTCACTGAACTCACGGTTGCTTCGATTGCTCACAGCTATCGGACTTTTTTACCCCAAATGCCGGATCAAGTCTTGTTGTGCGGCGGTGGTAGCCGAAATCTATACTTAAGAAACCGACTGCAAGCTCAACTCGACTCTGTGCCGGTGTTAACCACTGATGAAGCCGGTTTAAATGCTGATTTCAAAGAAGCGATTGCTTTTGCTGTGCTAGCTTATTGGCGTCAGAGGAACATTCCCGGTAATCTCCCACTGGTCACAGGTGCGTGCAAGCCGATGCTCCTCGGTGATATTCATTTTCCTTGTTCTATGCAGGAAGCGAGCAAAGATTGGGACTAATTTTTTCAGGCAGGATCGCAAAGGAAGAAGAGAATTTATTCAAACAGTTGTGAGCAATTAACAAGATTTCTTTGTTGCCGGCGAAAGGCAATAAGATAGCAAACAAGGCCATTACGGCAGCAATTAGTTCAAGCAAGGAATCATGCCGTGAGTCACACGTTTTTAATGCAGTCAGGTCGGTGGATGTTAGACGGTAACTGGCTAGAGCGCAATGGAATGCCGATTCCTGTTAAAGGGAGAACTTTAGTTGCCTGGAATCAAGACAATTGGTTCACGATGGTTACAAAGCTAATATTTCCAGGCAGTGAGCGGGGTGAAATTACGTTTCAGTACCGAGGACACTTGGATGGAGGTGAGCGTCAGTATACTTTTGTACTTCAGCACAGTGAATTTGGCCGCGTGGAGGGTGAAGGCTGGATTGCTCCTGAATCGATTGTGCAACGCTACTGGGTACTCGGTGATCGGCAGCGCCGCAGTGGTTTTGAAACGCTGCACCGCATGGATGTTAATAAGTATTATCACTCTAGTGGGATCATGGCCGGCCACTCTCTCATCAGTACGATGGAAGCGACCTATGAGCGTCAAATAGACTAGCCGGTTTCAGCATTCAAGTGGCAAGTGACAGGCCGTTCTTCTCGTCACTTGTCGTTTTTTTATTTGCTTTTTGTTTGCTAACTCTGAAAAATTTACTGATTACCAAAAAGCTAGGATTCGAGTTTCGGAAAAATCAGATAATTGAGAGGTGCCGGTGAAAATTTTTAATCAGATACCTATAGCAAATATCTATTGTTTGTGACGGCTAAAACCTTATTTTTTAAAAATAGAGTTCTTAGTCTCATGTTTTTTACATTCTAGATAAAAACATCTTATAGAATATTATTAATTTTATAGAATTACGTTAAATTTAAACTTTTCAATGCAGTTGACAACTTCTCAACTTTAGTCTTACTCGGCAAACCTTAACAGACTGATGTTCACTTAGGGATAAAAAAATTCCTACCTCTTTTTCAAATAGCGAGGAGTTGTTATTCTTATAATTCCCTCGTTGATGGCCGCTACGTGAAAATTTAGTCTGTTTTTATGCATATCTTTGAGTTATTGTCAAACAGTAAGTTTGATATTTCTAATACTTTTTGTGCAAGACTCTGTAGACCATCCTTTGTAGCGTGTCCAAAAAAAAGCGCAACTACCTTTCTCAAGGGAGGTTCTCAAGGCAGATGTCGCGCAAAGGGTTAGCATAAGTTGAAAAACTGGCAGCGCAAATACCTATGAACTTAACAGCTGGCACAGTCCTTCAAAATGGCCAATACGTCATCAACGCGACTTTGGGCGAAGGTGCAGTAGGCATCACCTATCGGGCCACCCAGACCGATTTAAACTTACCTGTAGCGATTAAAACCCTCAATGAGAGCCTGCGCCACCAGGCTAACTTTGAGCAGTTGCAGAAGCAATTTCAAAGCCTCGCTCGTCGCCTGCAAAAGTGCCAGCACCCAAACATCGTCAGAGTTTTCGATTGTTTCAAACAAGCTGGGTTGTTTTATATGGTCATGGAATATATTCCAGGCCAGACTTTAGCAGAACTAATACAGTTCAGCCAGCCAATGCCACAGGATCAAGCACTGGACTATATCCGTCAGATTGGCTCAGCGGTGGGCGTCCTTCATCAACATGGTTTAGTACATGGAGATATTAAGCCCCAAAACCTGATTCGCTTAGAGGGCAGCAATTGTGTTGTAGTGACTGACTTTAGTATTGCCAATGAGCTGAGTGCCGGCCAAGAGGGAACAGACGGCGGCTCTTTTGCCACCCTTTATGGGCCGGCTGAGCCAGACTTTGGAAACTTGCGGCATACCCGAAGCACCGATATTTATGGACTCGCAACGACCCTCTACGGCTTGCTAACCGGCCAACTGCCGGTGGCAGCACAACTGGGCGAGGGTACTGTTTCCACCAATTCCACCAATGAGCAACCCTGTCAATCCAACCTCTCTCTGGCTGTTCTTGAGGCGATTCGCTGCGGTTTGGAAACAGAGGCGAGCCGGCGTCCCCAAACAGTAGACGCGTGGCTGTCACTTTTACCGGCTGGAGAAGACATGAACGAGATAGAGCCGGCAATTATAGAAGTTCAAGGGGAAAGCAGCGGAGAAGTAGAAGAGCCTGCAAGCGTAACCAGCCCCAAAACTTCAGATCGGCACTCATCTAAACGCTTCGTTAGACTCAGTTTCATCCTAACTGCCGTCCTCGCTGGGTTAGCCGGTGCCGGCTTTGGATTGTCACTTCGCTTTGGCAACGCCGGCAAGGTGGGATCTGGCCTTTTTAATACTGAACAGTCCTTTCCCCCGCTAAAAGACTGGCCGGGGACAGAGACGCAGGGCTTGTCTCCATACGCCCTCGGTAAGAAAAGTTTTCCCGCTTACACCCAGGAAGAAACGGTCGATGTCCTGCCGGCACAAGAAGCTTCAGAGCTTGAAGCTCAACCAGAATGGGCCGCTCCACCTAACTCGGTTTCCCCATCTAGCACGTCACCCTCTGAGGCCGGCGCTGCCATTCCCCTACGGCAATCCTGACTAACCTTCCTTCCAGCTTGGAGAATTTGTCAGCGAGTCCAGCCTGAATGTAGCGCCAGACTGTTTCACTTAAAGCAAGCCACCCTTACACCTGACCGTAATTGCCGGCTTTCGCCACAGCAGCTAGGGTTCCCTTCTCGCCCACTTGCTTTAATCTAGATTCAGACAGCGCCTCAGCCAGCAGGTTATAATTTGTGCGGATAGGCACAGAGATTTTTTTATGAGTGATCCATTAATTCATGCTTTTTTTGTCGGCAGAGCCGTGGCTGAAGCTCTCAACGAAGAGCTAGAGAAATCCGTAACCAACGCGTTTAGTGAACTCGGTAAATTCGATGCTGAGCAACGCGAGCGCTTGCGGCAGTTCACAATTGCAGTGATGGATCGGGCCAATCAAGCAACAGCAGCGGTTCCCACGCAAGGCACGTCTGGTTCTACGACGGGCCGGTACAGTTCAGTTTCGGTTGACTTGCAAGCAACCATTGATGAGCTGCGAGCGGAAATCGCTCAATTGCGGGTTCAGTTGCAGCGCTATCGCACCGGCTCTCTTTAAATAGAGAGTGCTGAGTACAACGGTTGACTCAGGACTCTCCGACTTTGCGACTTGAGACTATCAATTACCTGAAACCACAAGTTAGGAAGCCTAGTGTCTGTTCTCCCTGATGATCCTGTCACCCATAAGCACCAGAAGCGCTCCGCATTACCCGCGCATTCCGCCGGTGTTCGTGCCGCCTCTACCCAGGGAATAGCTTGGCCTCCAGTTTTCGGCAAGGCTAACAAGGATAAAGCTTACCGCTGGAGTCGCGACGATTACTCCCACAAGCGGCGCTTTGTCGAAATCTGGACGTTTTTTCTGTTGTTTATGTTCAGTGTGTGGCGCGATAGCAAAGCTTGGAGTTATCCAGGTGGCATGACGGAACCTAAACGGACTGCCAGACGCCGCGCCCAAGCTATCTGGATTCGCGAGTCGCTCCTGGAATTGGGGCCAACTTTTATCAAGCTGGGACAGTTATTCTCAACGCGTGCGGATATTATTCCGGGTGAGTATGTTGAAGAACTCACTAAGCTGCAAGATAAGGTGCCGGCTTTTAGTTATGAGAAGGTGGAGCGGATTATTGAGCAAGACTTAGGCAAGCCAATAGCAACGCTCTTCAAAACTTTTGACCCGGTTCCTTTGGCAGCCGCAAGTCTGGGACAGGTACACAAGGCGTACTTGCACTCCGGCGAAGAGGTTGTGGTTAAGGTGCAACGCGCTGGACTACGCCGGCTGTTCGGAATCGATTTAGATATCGCTAAGGGAATTGCCCGTTACTTTCAAAACCATCCAGACTGGGGCAGAGGTAAGGATTGGATGGGAATCTATGACGAGTGCTGCAAGATTCTCTATGAGGAAATCGATTATCTCAGCGAAGGGCGCAACGCGGATACTTTTCGCCGCAACTTCCGTGATGAGAACTGGGTGCAGGTGCCGCGTGTCTATTGGCGCTACACTTCGCCGAGGGTTCTGACTCTGGAATATATGCCAGGGATTAAGATCAGTCACTACGAAGCGTTGGAGGCTGCCGGTTTAGACCGCAAGGAATTGGCAAATCTTGGTGCTAAGGCATACTTGCATCAACTGCTCAATGATGGCTTCTTTCATGCTGACCCCCATCCAGGCAATATTGCGGTTAACCCGGACGGATCGTTGATCTTTTATGATTTTGGCATGATGGGCCGGGTCAGAAATGATGTCCGGGAAAAGATGATGCAGCTGTTTTTTGGCATTGCCCAAAAAAATGCCAATAAAGTTGTGACTTCTTTGATAGAACTAGAAGCTTTATCCCCGATGGATGATATGGGTCCGGTGCGCCGGTCGATCCAGTATATGCTGGATCACTTTATGGATCAGCCCTTTGAAAATCAGTCGGTGGCCGACATTACTGATGATTTGTACGAGATTGCCTACGATCAGCCTTTCCGCTTTCCGGCTACGTTTACCTTTGTGATGCGGGCTTTTTCCACTTTAGAGGGGGTGGGGAAGGGACTTGACCCAGATTTTAATTTTATGGAGGTTGCAAAGCCTTTTGCAATGCAAATTATGACGAATGGCAATTCCTCAGATCGCAGTAGCTTTCTCGATGAACTGGGGCGTCAAGCAGCTCAGGTGAGTAGCACGGCCTTGGGTTTGCCGGGTCGAATTGACGATACGATTGAAAAGCTAGAGCGGGGGGATCTCCGCATTCGTGTCCGCTCGACTGAAACAGATCGGGCCATTCGCCGGCTGAGCAGTATGCATTTGGCAACGAACTATGCGTTGCTGATCGGTGCTTTCACCTTGTCGGCTACGATTTTATTAGTGAATAATTATGTCTGGTTGGCGCTGGTTGTGGCTCTAGTTGCAACGGTGCTAGCTGTGACTTTGATTCGACTCCTGATGCGGGTTGACCGATTTGATCGGATGTCTTGACGCGCTCTGAACTCTGGCTGAGTGAAGATGGGGCAGTAAGCGTTAGCACAGGCTGTGATTTCTTCACAGACTGCCCGCACAAGTATTTAAGTGAAGGCTTAATCACTTGGTTAGTCTGACTCACTCAGGGGACTGTGTACTCAACACTTAGCAACCAGCACTTATTGCTTAATACTGAATTCATGAAACGCTACTTTGCCGGCCTCACAGACCAGGGACTGCTTCGCTCAGTCAATCAAGATGCCTACTACATCGACCCCAGCGGACGATTTTTTATCGTGGCGGATGGGATGGGCGGTCATGCAGGGGGTCAGGAGGCGAGTCAAATCGCGACTCAGGTGATTCAGAATTATCTGATTGAGCATTGGGATTCGCCTCAGTCTTCAACTGCTCTGTTAGAGGAAGCTTTTCTTAAAGCAAATCAAGCTATTTTGGTAGATCAGCGCAATCATCCAGAACGCTCAGATATGGGGACAACTGCAGTAGTGGCGATCTTTAGAGAGGAAGCCTCGGAACCTGCCGGCACCCAGTCGCTGAAAAGTTGGGTGGCTCATGTGGGTGATTCGCGCCTCTACCGGCTGCGCGGTGCCAAGCTGGAGCAAATTACTGAAGATCATACGTGGATCTCGCGGGCGGTAAAAGCTGGGCATATTACTTCGGATCAAGCCCGTAACCACCCCTGGCGTCACGTTCTATCTCAATGCTTAGGCCGGCAGGATTTGCAAGAAATTGATATTCAGCCGATGGAAGTACACCCTGCTGATCGCCTACTGATGTGCAGCGATGGCTTGACTGAAGAACTTACTGACAGTGCCATCGGCTCTTACCTTAAGTCAATCCGTGCCTGTGATCAAGCGGCGAAGACGCTGGTGAATGCCGCAAAAGATAAAGGCGGACGCGATAACATTACCGTGGTGATCGTGGCGGTTGAAACACGAACTTAAGGCGGATCACTGGGTAACAATTTATGTGCCGGCGGATACGGCGAGGAACACTTCACAACTTCCTCGCTGTTTTTGTTGTGTTATGTCGGCCTGACATTTATTACAGAATCCGGATAAATAATCTTTAATCCAGCCGAGAAGAGGGGCTTTGGCAACAGGTCGCTCAAACTTTTATATATCAAGGCTTTTGCTAACCTTTTTCCTGATTTAGGGTAGAAGATAAATCATTTTTAATTAAACATATAAGCTGGGATCATTAAAGATTTGTTCAGGTTGAGCAATTTTACTCTTTACAAGTTGATACAACTACCTTACTTCGCCGGGAACATTAGGAGGGAGGTTTAACATCTTCATACTTAAGTTACCTATTTGGAGGGATGTGCACTTTGTCAAACGATTGTTATCTTTTGTAATATAAGTTGAGCGTTGACAGTTTCCGGCAATCCTGAAACCAAGCGGCGATCACTGAAAACGGGTGAATCGATCTGGTCTATCCAGAGTTTGAGAGTCAAAAATCCTACTTCTTCTTATCGGAGGACGTTATGAGCCAACCTATTAACCTTTCTTTGGAACAACAATTCAGTATTCGTGCCTTTGAAAGCCAGGTTCAGCAAATGAGTCGGCAACAAGCTCAGGACTTTTTGGTAAAACTTTACGAACAAATGATGGTTCGTGAAGCAACTTATCAGAATCTTCTAAAGCACCAATGGGGTTTAGAACAGGGTCCTAGCTTTGGTTAAAAGACTTCATGCCATAGTAGGCGACCTCCCTCTCTTGCTTGGTTCCAAGGAGGAAAGAAGCTGGGGATGCTGGGGCGTCAACTTTACCGCTCAATAACTGTTGTGTTGGATTTCTAACAGAATATTTTTCTAGTTTTTCGCTATCATTTTAATTTTTCTGAATGCTTTTTATCCTGACTGGTTGCCGGCAACTTGCGACTCAACATCTGATGCGCCACTCAGGTTAATGCGTAGTGTTTGCTCCTGTCGTTTGACTGCTGCTAAAAGCTCAGCATTTTGGAGAATCACGCCCACTTGATTATTAAATATTTGTAAATATTGCTGATCGCTTTGATCAAAACTTGCCTGGAAATAATCAGGCACGACATTCGCCTGAATCGGCGCGTGTATTGAAGGCTCACCCGGTTTAATTTTATTGATTAATTGAGTGACAGCAATCAACTCACCGTCGGGATTCCAAACCGGCATACAGAGCAAACTGCAAGTGCGGTAGCCGGTGGCGCGATCAGTTTTCTTCGCCATGTCCGAATCCGGGTAATCATATAAATCAAAAGGAATATTTAGCGGCACCCCCATCTCTGCCACTTTGCCGGCATAACCTTGTCCCACACTCACCCGCAGTTCCTTCATCGAACCGTCACCAAAAGGAATTCTTGTCCACAGCTCGTTTGTCTCGCGATCCAGTAACCAAAGCGTGCTGCGATCTGCATTCATCAATTCTTTCGCAGCTTCCATCACGCGTTTTAGGATCGAATCGAGTTCTAAACTGCTTTGAGAAACCGAGCGAGTTGCTGCCATGAGTGCTGCCGCCACCCGCTGTCCTCTCGCTGTTTTATGATAAGAGCGGAAGCTTTCCAAAATCATTTGAATTAGGGGAGCATTTTCTGCAAATCGTTCTTCATCTAGTTGAGTAAAACCTTCTGGCTCAATTTGTTCAGACAAAGGTGACGTCCGATTATAAAAACGCTTTAATTTGTTAATTAACTGAATAACTCCAATTAAATTTCCCTGATCATTTAACAGGGGCAATGTCAGCATTGTATAAGTGCGATAACCATTTTTTATGTCTTGTTCTTTGGCAGTAGTAGAGCGGGGATCGTCATAAAAGTCGTAGGGAATATTAATAATTTGTTTGCTAGCTGCGACTTCCCCTACAATTCCTTTATCTGCCGGCAGTCGAATTTCTAAAGATCGATCCCCTTCCGCTTCAGCAATTATTGACCAAAATTCATTTCGTTCTTCATCAAATAGAAAAATCGTTGTGCGATCTGCACTCAATGATTTACCCATTTTTAAAGTAATTGATCGCAAAGTTGCGTCAAGAATATCATCAAACCCTTGACCGTCCATGACTTGATTAAGCATTGCTAATGTTTGGCTGACAACATTTTGCGGTTGATTTTCTGCTTGTTGTTTCAGGGCAGCAAACTGTTTAGCATTTTGCAAAGCAACTCCCACTTGAGAGTTAAAAATTTGCATATATTTTTGACTATTGGCATCAAAACTATCCTCGAAACATTCAGGCGCTTCCGGCCAAGTTTCGGGATCATATTCAAGATGCTCACCCGGTTTTCGTTTATTAATTAATTGCGTCACCCCGACTAATTCACCTTCAGGACTCCAAACCGGCATACACAGTAAACTGCAAGTGCGGTATCCTGTTTTTTGGTCAGTTCGCTGGGCGGTTTCTGAGTCAGGGTGATTGTACAAATCAAAGGCAATATTTAAAGGTTCGCCAGTAGCAGCAACTTTGCCGGCAAATCCTTGTCCCACTCGCACGCGCAGTTCCCGCACAGTCCCATCTTCAAAGGTAATTTTTGTCCACAATTCATCGTTTTCAGAGTCTAGTAACCAAAGCGTGCTGCGATCCGCATTCATCAATTTTTTAGCGGCTTCCATCACCCGCGTGATAATTTCTTCCGAATCTAGACTACTTTGAGAAACGGAACGAGTAGCTTCTGTGAGGGCTTCCGAAGCTTGCAATCTTTGAGTTAACTTATAACAAGACTGGCATCTTTCTAAAATTCGTTGCAGTGCCGGCGCATATTCAGCAAATTGCTGTTTATCTGCTTCTGTAAAACCTGCTTCTGCAATTCTTTCGACAAACAAATCGTTGGGATTATTCGGTTGTTTGAGTTTATTCACCAACTGAACGAAGGCAAAAATATTTTCTTTTTCGTTCAACAAAGGTGAAGTAAACTCATTATAAATGTGGTAGGCGGTTCTTTTATCCTGTTCCTGAGCAACTCCGGAATACCAATCTTCTGATAAATCAGCGGGAACATTGACTGCTTGCTTATAAATAGTGACTCGACCGGCACTTGGATTATTTGCCAATATTTGTATCTTTGTAGAACTTATACTGGCTGTTCTGGCAATCACTGACCACAATTCATTTTTATCTTTATCAATAAAAAAGATAGCCATGCGATCAACGCTCATTAACTCGCCCAACTTCAGGATAATCGAACCCAGAATTTCGTAAAGAATATCATCAAAATCTTTCCCCTCCATGCCGCTGAGCATCGACATGAGTTTGTGTTCTTGATTAGCAACCAGTTGCTGAAAGCTAGGTTGCAGAATTGCTAGAGCTTTGTTTAACCAAATCCAGTTAAAAACAGCCCCATAAATGCGGTTATAAGCCTTGAGGGTTCCCCCCTCTTTTACGACTAAGCCAGAAAGCCGCAATTCCATCTGTTCAAGACTTTGATCAGCGGCAATTTCACCACGCTGTAAAATTTGCTGGTAAAGTTTTAGTAGGGCTTCTGTGCGGTCTCCACTTCTGAGCAGCCGGTCGCGAATTGTCTTGAGATGCGGGGGTTCGTCTTGAGCTTCCCAATTCTCAATCAAGCGAGTTTGCACAACGTTTTCCACCCATGCTTCGGGATTTTTGATCAATTTACCTTCTGCATTCTCAAGAATAAGTTTGCAAAGCTTTTGGGTGAGAAACGGTTGGCCGCCGGTCCAGTCTAAGACAGCTTCTAGAACAGCTTCAGGATGGCTAATTTTCCCTTCAAAACCTTGAGCAAGTGGTTGAGCTTCATCAATTTCAAAGCCGTGCAATTCAATAGCGCGACCAATATTAAATGGAGTGTAGTTTTTATCTTTAATTAAATCTGATGGACTCGCAACTCCCAGCAATGCAAAGGTCAGCCGGTCGTATTCATTGCAGGCGCGAATAAAGGCAAAAAAGTCATAAGTTCGGAAATTTAAGCTAAGAATGCTATCAATTTCATCGATAAAAATAACAATTTGTTCACTGACAGAATCAAGCAATACTTGTTCAATAAACTCACTCAAGCACTGCACCGGCGGCAAAAACTCGCGATCTCGCAACCAAGACCTTAAATTAATCTGAAGGTGAAAACTTGTCACCAGGCGTCTCATCAAACCGGCATACCACTGCTGCGGCGTGATATCCTGGCTACCAATTTTCGTCAGATCGATTGCCGCACAAGCAACGCCTTCCGCTTGCAGCCGGTGCATTGTTCGCACCCGCAAGCTGGTTTTACCCATTTGTCGCGAATTAAGCACATAACAAAACTCACCGGCTTTTAACCCTTCATAAAGGTCTCGATCAGCTTGCCTGACGACATAAGTCGGGGCATCAAGGGGTAAATGCCCGCCTACTTTGTAGCGATAGTTTGAGTTTGGTTCTTCATCTAACACGGTTTCTGGTTTTTGCGAAAACATAGCGTCCCTGACAATTTAAGATGCAGTTGTAGCGCGGAAATGACCCACCTATTATCCGTTTTGAGATGCACAAATCCTGACAAAATCGATGAAATCGAGGCATTACATAATTGCTTAAATTACCGCAATCCTTTTTCTTTTAGTAGCACACCAGCCCAGATAGTATCTTCTACTTTAAGTGTCGGCACCGGCAGCTGAGTATAATCTACCGCTAAATCGAATTCTGCCCGGTCGTATCGTCAGATTTTTCTAAGTAGGGATTGATTCCTGGAAATGGAAAAGGCATTTTATCACCTCTAGCAATAATTCTGAATGGATATCTCTCATTTTTTTAACTTGAGGAAATTTTGTTTAGACGATCTCGGAAATACTGACGATATAAATCGAAACGCGGTGTTACCTCATTTCCCCGCAACTGCACTAACCCTAAACTGTGTAATTTAAACGCCGGCACAGATTCTAATTCAATCGGTTCGTTGGTTACAACTACTTTAGCGAATGCTGCCGCTAAATTTGGGTGCTGTTGGAGATTCCATAAGTGCCGGCGCAAATGATCACCATAAATTCCTGCTTCTGTGGGGGCAATTTCTGCCAGTTGCGTTAAGGTGAGTTGCTGCCCAGCAATGTGATAAAGCGCTAAGCGGACTAGATAAGGATGTCCTCCCACAATAGTCATGAGTTGTTTAACCTCGCTTTCCCCCCAATTCAGTCCATGCCGGCACGCCAAGTCAAACACTTGATCCGCGCTAAATTCCGACAATTCTATCGGCAAACCCACATTAAACGGTGATTGATTGATATCCAGAGGAATGTAAACTTCCGTTGAGTGAACAACGACTAAGCGCAGTTTTTCCCAAACATAGCCATCATTCGCCCCATATCCCGCTTCCTCATACCAAGCACGTAATAACCCAAAAAAATCATCGGCAATTTTGGGATAGTGAAAAACCCGATCAATTTCATCTAAACCGAGGACAAGGGGACTATCTGTTTCCGGCAATAAACAATCTTCAAAGAAAGCGGTACAGTTATCTTTACTGCCGTAAGTATCGCTCCAATAATCATCAACTTGATAAGGCAGCCGCAACTTTCTGCTAATTTTGCCACAGAACCACTGTAAAAGTTCTTTAAGGTTCGTAAAAACTGCCGTATCGGCGTGTTGAAAACTTAGAGGAACGGTGCGATATCCCTGTTCTTTTGCTTGATACAGAATTCTCGCCATTAATGACGTTTTGCCCATTTGCCTAGGTGCTTTAATCCGAATTAAACATCCGGGTTGCAAAATTTCTTTATAACATTGCGTTTCACAGGGAACGCGCTCAACGTAAAATGCAGAAGCAAGACGCACTTGACCACTTGGTAACTCAGGTTCGGCAACCGGCGAGGGTGGAGCATTCGGGTTGAGGGATGGGGAGGTGGAAATTGAGGAACTGCCGACACTTTCCCACTCTTCAATTTTATCCGGTTGTCCCTTTTCAACACCCTCTGCCAATTGCTTGAGAACGTCTCCTACGATCCTAGGAGTGTCTGTCGGCGAAACCCACTCACTCTGCACAGTTCCGTGTAAGTAGCTTTGCAAGTCGTGATTTAGCGACAAATTGGGAGGAAAATTAATCCGAATCGGTATCACAACAGGCTTGCTATTGTGGCGAGAGTCCCGCAACTGTCGCGCCCGCTGCAACTCTTCAATTACCATTTCACTCACGGCTGCTTGTGGGGAAAGTAGTAGTAAAAAACAGTCACAATCTTTGAGTTGTGAGTCAAGCTGAGAAAGCCAATCTTGTGCCGGCTGAATAGAACCGGGAGAACCCACTCCTAAATTCGTAGTAAATGCTTTATGTCCAGCCGCTGAGATCGCTTCACAAAATTGCGCCGCTAAAGACGAATCTGGTTCTTGGCTGCGATAGCTGATAAAAACTTTTTTAACCGCCAGACTAGCGGGTTTTCCTTGTCGCTCGATGGCTCTTTCAAGCGCTCCTTTTACCTTTTTTTTGGTAACTTTTTCTCCTAAAACGTCAGAAAGCTTTTGCCATAACTTATAACCAACATATTTTTCTATATATTCAGGGTTAACTGGGTAAATTTCCTCATACGTTTGTCCTTGCCAAGAGCCGGTGAACACTTCTCTTTCTAGATCGTTGAGGTGCTTGCCGGTGCTGGCATAAATTAAGTTATCTGCAAATTCTAAGGCTTCTTTACAATCCATATTGCCGGCTGAATTGAAGAATTTATTAATCTAAATTATAGAATTCACGTCATCCATCAGGCAAGGTAAAGAGCGAGTGACAGTGGGGCTTTTCCGTTTCAGTTTTGTCTGACTCTGTCTAGATCGCGCTCCGCAAGGTTGCTGAGCCTTGGCGCTTGCCGGTTGTACCGCGATTTTAAACCCTGCTTCAAAGATACTGCTTATTTAACTCAAACAGAGGTTTTTTGGTAATTTCACAAGTTTTTATGAGGTTTTATGAGGTTTTACGGAGTGAAAGCAAAAGGTAGAAAATTTTCTTGCCTAAAATTCTGAGATTTTCTGGTTACAATCTTGTGAACTCTGAACCATACTAAACAAAGTAGGAAAGCCAGATTCCGGAGTTAAAAAATGAAGAAGTGCTAAAAAAAGAGCAATAAGGGTGTGTTGAAATTAGGCGTTCAGGTTGCTGTTTATTCAGAGTTATAAAGATGTTTAATCCCACAGACGTACTTATTAAAACTTTCGCAGAAAGCTTACAAACTTGCTACCGTAAAACTTACGGAAATCTTAAGCCGAAGTATGCTGAAATGCTCGGCTGGGTTGCCAGTCTCGCTTTAGAAAACATTGCCAATAGCAACGCCCTTTATCATAACGTTGAACACACCGTTATTGTTACCCTGGTAGGGCAAGAAATCTTACGAGGCAAGCAGCTTCGGGAAGGAAATGTTTCCTGTGAAGACTGGTTGCACGCGATTATTTCTTTATTGTGCCATGATATTGGCTACGTTAAGGGGCTTTGCCGGCAAGACAGAAGCAAAGAAAGATTATTTGCAACCGGCGTAGGCGATGGCATGATTTCTCTGCCTCCGAGTTCAACAGATGCCAGTCTCACTCCCTATCATGTAGATCGGGGAAAACTGTTTATCGAGGAGCATTTTTCTGGGCACGATTTCATTGATGTTGAAGTCATTAAGCGTAATATTGAGCTGACGCGCTTTCCCGTGCCCAACGATGCAGATCATAAAGATACCATTGACTTTCCAGGCTTAGTTCGGGCAGCCGATCTCATCGGGCAGTTGAGTGATCCGCGCTATTTAGACAAATTGCCGGCACTCTTTTATGAATTTGAAGAAATCGGCACTAATAAAATCTTGGGTTATCGCCATCCTGGGGACTTGCGTGCCGGCTTTCCTAACTTTTTCTGGAATGTAGTGGATTCTTACATTCAAGAGGGAGTGCATCATTTAGAGGCAACCTATGCCGGCAAACAAATTATTGCCAGCTTAAGAATGAATGTGTTTGTCGTTGAATATGAACTGCTGTTAAATAATCTTCAGATGTCATTCGCCCCACAAGAGACATTAAGGGGTTTTGCGGAACAAGAGGGCAGGCACCGCTTGGGGGAGACTAGCTTATCTTGTGAACAGCGACGGGAACATCCCATTTTTGTAAATAGGTAGTGCCGGCATCTTGCCCGCTTGTCCTAATCTCAGCAAATGTTAGTTGAGTTTTAAACCCAATGTTTTAAATTAGTGCCGGTGTTGCGCTACCCAACCCATCTATCGCCTTCTTTTGTGAAATTGGAATGACAAAATAACTGTTTAAGCTTGAAAGCTTAAACAGTTATCTGTCAATTCTTGAAAGTTGCCGTGTCTTAGCATTTATTTATTAATTTTACCTTCAACCGGCCTCACCCGCAAAAACAGAAAATTGGAAGTAAATGTTAAATTTAACAAAATTAAAAGGTAAATCCAGTAAAATAAAAAATTATTTAACCAAACAGCACTGACAACAAATCCAACCTGTTAATGGAGAGAGTGCTAATCTAGAAACAAAGGGCTTTGCCCGGTCTTATACTGTCATTTTGCAGAATTATGTCATCACACGACCTGTTAATGTTAGGAATGCTGCTGCTACCCGGTTTAGCGCTATCCATCGCGATTATGAGCGCATTTGCCGCCGGCGGTTGAGTCTTGAGTGGGGAGTTGCAACTGTTTTGAGTGATCAAATCTTAGGACAGTTGCAACTCCCAAAATCTTGACCTCATAACCACCCAAAATTACAAGCCCAACAACTTCGCACTTTGTTCAGGATTTACCAAAGTATTGGCGCACAAAATCCCAGAAGCAGCAACCGCTGGAACGCCGATACCGGGCATCGTGCTGTCTCCCACTCGGTACAAACCGGCAATCGGTGTGTGCAAGCCAGGAAACATCCCCTTGCCAGCCGCAATTGCCGGCCCGTAAGTTCCTTGATAGCGGCGCAAATACTTCGCGTGTGTCACCGGCGTCCCGATCATTTCCATGTTAATACGTTGCCGCAAGTCTGGGATCACCCGTTCCACCGCGCGAAACAAAGGTTGCGCTTTCAGTTGTTTGCGTTCCTCATAAGCGCTATCTCGCTGCCAACCGGCATAAGGTTCCAACGTATAAGCATGAACCAGATGGTGTCCTGCCGGCGCGAGTTGGGAATCCCAAACACTGGGAATGGAAATCATGCAGGTATTGCCGGGTGTGGCGATATCGAGATCGCTGTCGTGAACAACGACATGATGACCCGTTAACGCTTCCAAACCCTCACCTCGGATGCCGAGATGTAAATGCATAAAGCTTTCCACCGCCGGCGTTTCAAGGGCATCGCGTCGATAAGATGCCGGCAAGTCTTCGGGTTTAAGCAGATGGGTGTAGGTATCCCAAATTGTGGCGTTGGAAATAACGATTGGTGCGTGGATCACTTCACCCGATCGCAACTGCACACCCACCGCTCGACCCGATTCTACCAAAATTTGCTCGACATGAGTTTTCAGCCGCAGCCGGCCTCCCCAGCGTTCTAATCCTCGTACCAACGCATCAACAATGGCGGTACTTCCTCCGACTGGATATTCAACGCCCCAGCGGTTGCGTTCCCCAAACATAAACGCCACTTCTGGCGCAATGGTTCCGTGTGCTTTCAAACCGGAAAGCAGAAAACATTCCAAATCAATGAGCTGCCGCACTTGCGCGTCAGTGACATCCCGATCCATTACCTGGCCGGCAGAACCCTGGATCGTGCCAATTTGAGGCAGCAACTTCAACAAAGCCGGCCAAGATCGCAGCAATGCCGGCAGCATTTGCCAATCCGCCCGTAGTGCCAAGGTGGGGATATCTTTAAGCGCATCGTAGAGAGTTAAGAGGCGCTTCTCAAAGCGCTCTAATTCCCGCGCACCTTGGGGCGTAATCTGGGCGACAGCTTGTCGATAACGTTCTGAATCAGAATACACCGGCAGCGTGAAATTTGGAAAGTGGTAATGACCCAGCGGTTCGTAAGGGACGGTTTGCAGAGATTCCCCCAAAACTTCTAGCACTTGCCGCAGGGGGTTGAGACTTTGCCGGCCTGATAAGCCGCAGTAAAATGATGGGCCTGTGTCAAAGTGAAATCCCTGCCGGTGAAAGCCATGTGCGGCGCCACCTGGGGCTGTGTGGCTTTCGCAGACCACCACAGTTTTACCATAGCGAGCCAGCATTGCCCCAGCCACTAAGCCGCCAATGCCGGTGCCAATGACAATCACATCAAAATCTGGCATGAATCTATCTAATTCAAGGAATGCGGCAAAGACTGCAGATTTTTTGAAAAAATGACAAAATGCGGGATTTTAAATGAGTTTCTTCACTTCAAAATTCCCGCATTGCAATAGATATTTTGGAACTCAAGCATTCATCTCCTACATCGCAGATGAATGCTTGTGAGAACAGCTTTATTTACGCACTTTTTCCGGCCCTTCTTTCATTATCTTCTAGAGTTTGTAAGATTTCCAGGTATTTTGAGGACTGGAATTGAACGGTTTTTACAAAACTCTTGAGACTATGATATTTTAGCGGAATAGATCCTTGGAAATTGCCTTCTTCTAAGTTTTGTTCCAAATAAGTTTCTAAGTCCCGGACGCTGTTTTCAATGACAGCCATCACCTCATTGACTCGCTGTTCTACCAATCCTTTAACAACGGCTTCCAGTTCGAGTTGCTTTTTAATGGTGTCACTAATTCTTCCTTCTGTATCCTCAGTTCCCAAAGGAAATTCTGGAATATTTAAGAAGCCGTAGTTACAACTATCATCCTCATCATCATCCTCAAAGGCATCTTTGCTGTTTAGTGGCAGCGCAAGATAGTCTTCTGAAGAAGGGTTATACGGAGCTTTTAAATCTATTGCTGTAGGTTCATCCTCATCCGCATCGTCAGTAATATCCCGACCTTTTTGCAGGTATTGATAGTAAGGTAGCAGACAGTCAACGATGATTCCCGCTGTGCCGATCTGCTTATCTGGCTCATCCAAGCAGGCTGCTGTTCCGTACAATCTAAATTCTAAATCTTCGGGTGTTTCGCACGAATAAAACAAGGCTCTGACTATCTCATCAAATTCTAGCGAATCAAGCGTCGCCCAGTCTTGCGTGCTGTAGGCAAATTTATAATTCAGGGCGGAAAATACCAGAACTTTTGCTCGCCGGAGGGTTGAATCTCTGGCAACTTTAAATTTTAAATCGTATAAATCGTAGGGATATTTTACTCCTTTTTTGAGTTGTTTTAATTGCGTGCGTATCCGTTTTCTTGATGCCAAATTTTCTGGATACAGTTTATTTAATTTTTGAATCAACGTATTGGCTAGCATGAAATACTGAACTTTTTTATTCAGTTTTTTGACAACTTGAATCAGAACCGATTTAAGCTGCCCGTAAGTTGGGGCAATTTCGTGCAGGTCTTTAATTAAGGTGGATAATTGAATAGCTTCGAGCTTTTTCAGGTCATTCTCCCATGTATTTTTGCTAGCGCATAACAGGAGTTTTTTGACTTTGATTAAATTTTCAATACGTTCTAAATCTTTGACAACGTCATCTACAAATTGTATCGTTTCCATGTGTTTGTTTCTCCTATGGAATGCCCAGCAAACAATTGATGGCGGCTGAAAGAGGAGTGCTGGCCTCTCTTCGTGGCGGTTGCGGACAGCCCGATAAAACTCATATCGAGATTACTGCGATTGAGATTTTGTAGGGGGTGTAAGGTATATAATACCTCAGCCGGCTAGTTCGCCTGATTGCCGGAGGTTTTCTAATCGGCTGAGCATCACATTTATCGTAAAGAGTGAAGAGTGAAAAGTGAAGCGTGATAATACTGATCTGCCATTATCTACTGTGAAGTTCCTGCTAGTTTAGTTTATCACATTTCACTTTATGCTTGTATCTTTTCACTCAATTTTTCAGGCGTTTGCACTTTCTGCCGGCGGTGTCAAGCAATCTTTAAGGCTGTAGACGACCTGAGTTTGCTGTGCCGGTGAAAGTTCTGGGAACATCGGTAAGGATAAGACCTCTGTTGCAACCTGTTCGCTCACCGGCATCTGGCCGGCTTGATAACCCAATTCTTTGTAAACTGGTTGCAGATGCAAAGGCAAGGGATAATAGACCATTGAACTAACGCCCAACTGCTGTAGTCGCTCTCGGACTTGGTCGCGACCGGCACCCGTTGGCGACGTTTGAGCAATGCGAATCGTGTATTGATTCCAAACGCCGCGCCCCTCAGACAGTTCTTGAGGGCGAATGATGCCTGGAATTGGACTCAACAGTTGGTCATAATGCACCGCAACCGCCCGACGCCGGTCATTCCAATTATCAAGATAACGCAGCTTAATTTGAAGAATTGCAGCTTGTATAGTATCAAGCCGGCTGTTCATGCCAATTTCTTCGTAATAGTAGCGCCGTTTCTGGCCGTGTTCCTTCAGCGCCCGAACTTCAGCGGCGATTTCAGGATCATTCGTTGTCAGTGCGCCACCATCGCCACAAGCACCCAGATTTTTGGTGGGAAAGAAACTGAAGCAACCAATATGACCAATGCTACCAACTTTTTGCCCTGCCCATTCAGCGCCGGTGGCTTGAGCGCAGTCTTCAATCACCGCCAAACCGTGCTGCTGGGCAATTGCCATCAATTCAGTCATGTTCACCGGCTGCCCAAACAAGTGTACCGGCACAATCGCCCGCGTCTTGCCGGTAATCGCAGATGAAAGCTGATTGAGATTAAGATTGTAAGTTTGCGGGTCAATATCCACAAACACCGGCGTCGCGCCGGCATCACTGATGACCTCAGCCGTGGCAAAAAATGTGAAAGGCGTTGTAATCACCTCATCCCCAGGGCCGATTTTTAAAGCTCTCAGGGCTAAATAGAGGGCATCTGTACCAGAGTTGCACGCCACACATTCAGACACACCCACATAGGCGGCAAACTGCTGCTCAAAACCTTCCACCAAGGGTCCGCCAATGTAACGGCCCGAGGCGAGTACCCCTAAGACCGCTTTACTGACTTCTTCACTAATGGTTTCGTACTGTTGGGCTAGGTCAAGAGGGGGAATGTTATTCACTCGCTTACACCACAAGGTTCAATTTCTTGTGATTATCTCAGACACCGTCTAAAGAGTGCAGCATACAAGGCCAGCGCGTCGCTGGTGCTCAGGTGGAGGACCGCCTGTGATTCACAGGTAGGCCACAATTCCCTAGTGATTCAGCCCCATTTCTGGCAAATCCGGAAAGCAACAGCCACCCTGCCCAAAATAAGTAAAAGTGCGACAATTAACCAATATTTAACCTTTCCTGCTAACGCGCCCATGCCCGTTGTTTTCCTGGCTTTAGTCAGTTTCGCTTCTTGGTTCATCAGCGCCTTGGCTGGTGGTGGCAGTCCTTTATTGCTGATTCCACTGGTGAATTTTCTATTGGGTTCCCAAGCCTTAGCCCCAACCCTCACAACGGGAATGCTGCTGGGAAATTCCCAGCGGATTTTCATGTTTTGGCAGCATATCAACTGGACTGTGACGTTTTGGTATTTACCGGGTGCGATTGTTGGGGCGGTTGCCGGCGCTTATGCTTTTACCAAAATCCATCTGGATTGGCTGCAACTATTAATCGGCCTGTTTTTGATGATTACGGTTTTTAGCTTCGGTTTTGGTAAAAAAGAACGTATTTTTACGGCCAGATCGTGGCATTTCTTACCCGCTGGCTTTGTGTATGCGTTTGTCTCAGGAATTATTGGCAGTAGCGGGCCGGTGATGAATCCGCTTTACCTGAACTATGGCTTGGTCAAAGAAGAGATGATCGCCACAAAATCAGCCAATGTGGTGGTTGTTCATATTGCCAAAATGGTGACTTATGCAGCTTTGGGCGCTTTGACTCCGGAGTATCTCGGATACGGGTTGGTGATCGGTTTAGCAGCAGTCCCGGCAAACTACCTTGGTCAGTACGTTCTCAGCAAGATGAGCGAGCAACAGTTTCGGCAAGTCGTTCTTGCTACAATGGCAATTTCTGGTGCGTTGATGGTGTGGGGTCAGCGAGACTTGATGAGTTTTTGGTAAAAACTTTTGGCGGTTCCCGGGAATCGGGAGGGCCGGTGAGAGTTATTGAATGTCAGGGGACTTTTTAACCTCTTATCGCTGTGCGAGGTAAGCATCGGCATTGGATTTCTCCAACCTGCCGGCTACCGCAAGCATCGGTCGTATACCCCTATCTGTACACAATCAAGGGCCAGGGCAGAAGCGATCCGAAGAGTGATTGGGGTCACTAAGCTCAGTAAAAATTGTCACATCCTCGTCAGGGTTCAATCACCCAGCTTGACTGTAAAATAGCGCATACTATGGATGAACAAACCGTTCTTAAAGTTCAGATGCCCACCCCTCTTGTTCTTAAGTTAATTGCAAGCAACCTTGGCAGTGATGCCGGCACCACCCCGCCCTCTCTTGCCGGCGTTTTCCCCCCGCAGTTGATAAGTTTCACAGAGGCGAAAGCTTTTCATCGCAAACAGCCGATTTTTTCTATCATGACCCCACCTTTTAAAAATTATCTCTCACTTCTTTTGAATCCAATTCGTACTTAACAATATGATTCATCCTCAAGACTGAATTTGGTTCCTTTACTGTCTGTTCCTTCTGAAGGCAGGTTTTATTAAGCAGCCGTGAGTGTAAAAATTGAAATACGTTAGCCGCACGCAATCATTAACAAACGCTCATCAAGGTTGAAATCATTGTCATCAGGCAATCACTCTTTTTTACAAGATTTGTAAAAAGCAAATATTTTTTTAAATCAGGGTTCATGTTTAAATTTCAGGGAGAGTCTACCAATGGTCAGAAATTTCGTCAGCACTGCAATTCAGAATGAGACTTCTTTACAAGTGACAGAACAAAGAAAAATTATTCAAAAGGCTCAAGATAAAGTCTACCGATTTTGGCTGGATCTTGTCAGACAAGAATCATCTCATCGGGTTTTAGTAGAATTTAAAAATTTATTTATTCATCTTCTTGATGCGTCTAATCCAGAAATTATTCAAGCTTTTTATGAAATTATTATTTCTGGCGACGAAGAGGAGTTTGTCAACACCATAAAACGGTCTTGTTATATTTTAATTAATAATTGGGCTGCCGAGAGAAACCACCAGGCAATTCAGCAGTTAGTCATGGAAGTGTTTTCTGATTCAGCGATTCAGGAACATACTTCGTCCATGACGTTAAATCGGCTGAGGGAATGGATAGAAAACTTTATCAAGAGTAAAGATTATGAGGAGTTAAAACTGTTTGCTTCTCGGTATGAAGAAGCTGAAGAAAAGCATTGGAGTGACCGCTATACTTCCTATTTGTTGGTGCATCAATACATTAATATAAAAAATTCACCCGAACAGCGGGAAGCTGCTAGAATTCGATCACAACAACTGAAAGAGCGGTTTAAGTTTGATTTGGCTATGTATACCGCTCGTTCTAATTCTCCACTTTATAAGAATGAGAACCCTAAGAACCCAACCGGCTTAGGAGATGAAGTTTTAAAGCTGATTAAGCTGATTGTGGTTAAACGTGGGCAATTTAGCTATGGTAACCTTGCGAATATTTTTCTAGAACAAACGAAAGAATTGAGGTATGAAGATTTTAAGCAAAGTCTTCAAAAATATTTAATTTACTCGGTAGACAACAAAGATTGTGTGGAAGCGCTGCATATTAAATTATCTAAAAAGCTTCAGCCGATCTATCAAGAGCATAACGAGGAACTCGTCAATGATGCAATTCTGCTTAGATCGTGTAAGCGAGTTGTGGAATTTTTGACGACCGAAAACCACAAAACTCCGTCCTCACTGTTTGTTTTACTCCTCTCTCAAGGTCATCCAATTACCTTGGTGATTATTTTGCTTAAGGTAGTCTTGATTTGCAAGCCGATTCGTACTTACCTGGAAGGATGTCTAGCAGATCTGATCCAATATTATCTTAATTACCCAGAAGAAGAATGTCAGTGGGTGGTGAATTTTCTGGAAATTTTAAAGATTACTTTTGTCATTTATGATGATAACGTGCAGTACAACTTGCTCAAAATGAAAAATAGCCTCAAAGAAGAGAGTTCGACAATTAATCTAGATGCTTATCGCGTGTTTTCACAGCTCATGGCGAAAAAGGAAAGTAATTTAGAAGCAGATTTAAATACGGCTGTACCCCTTGCCGGCAACTCGCCTGTGTATGTAAACCCTTTTGACACCACCGGCAGCAATGCAGACATGGATTTCAATCCGTTTGCGGTAGAGGTAGAAGAAATTTTCGCACAGTAAAATAAGACGTTGATTGTTAAAAAAATAATCTGTAAAACAGATTATTTTTTCGATTTGTGCCAATTTGATAGATACTTTTGGTGTGCATAACGATTAACCCACCGGCAGGCTTGAGCGAGATCCACCCAAGCCAGAAAAGCACCGGCAACTTCTGCTAAAACACTGACCAGCCGGTAAAACGCAACAGCACTTAAAATTAGGCCGGCAGAAAATTGACCTTTTAAAAGCACCGTCACAGTCGCTTCAAACACTCCGATTCCCCCCGGTGCTCCAGGCACAACCAGTCCCAAGAGCCACGCCAAACTAAAAGCGCCTAATAGCATTGGCAGACGCACAAGTGCCAAGTTTTGGACTTCTGCCGGCGCGATGGCGAGGACGGTTAATAAGAATCCCGCGCCACGCAGTCCGAGAAATCCCATCTCTCCCATCAGTAGCCAGAAAGGGTATCGCTCAATTTTAAATTCATCCCCATCTGACTGTGACTGGCTACCCAGCGCTTTTTGCTTCACGCGTCTCAGCAATTGCATCACGGGATTTAAAACCCGGGGATGAATCACTATCAGTACAAACGGCAAGGTAATCCAGGCATATTGCCACAGTCCGCCGCGATTTGTGAAGAAACTGCCGGTTAAGGCGATCGCTAAGGCGGCAGCAGCCATTAACACCGGCTCGATTAGTACGCTTAAGGCTGCCACATCTGGGGAGATTCCGATGCCGCTGACGGCTAAAATGCGACCGTAAAAGTGCCAAACATTTCCGGGTAGATACTTAGCGATATTCGTTTTCAGGTAAACTCGAACACCCCATAATACCGGCACCGGCTGCTTGAACTCCCGCAGAATCCAAGTCCAAACCCATCCAGACCAAATGTGAGCGAGGAGGGTGACGCCTAATGCAGTTGCCAAACCGGCCAATTGTGGGCCGGCAATCTGAATGGCGGCGACTTCCTGCCAGTTGTCCTTGAGCGTTTTCGCCAAGAAAAACAGGGTTCCGCCCAAAATCACCCAGCGCAAATAGGGCTTCAGTTGCGATTTAATTAACTGCGCTCGCTTGAGAATTTGACGAAAAAGTTGTTGCCCCATGCTAGATATTTTTTTGTTGGCTAACGCACATTTTAAATAGCTGCTAACCGTTATTTCCTCATTTAAACCAGAGTGGGAAGTCAATCCAGGTTTAGAATATGTTAAAAGCTAGCGTTGTGTTTAATGATAATTTTTTATTGCCACGATAAGTTAAACAAGGTGATGCAGTGGGGAACTGTGCGTTGGAAAAGCGTTATCCTGAGATCTCGTACCCTTGTTAATAGAGTTCAAGCAGCACTAATTGCTGCTAAATGTGTTTCTCCAGATCAGCCAGTGAGTAATCTACCACTGTATAGTCCTCAAAACACAAACAAGTTCGGGCAAAAGCTATCAGGAATAAAAGCGCAGTCTATTTGTGAGCGATTGCCCCAAATAGCCGGTAAAATTTGACTGGTAATTTCAAGACGCAGCTTATGCTGAGCGTTCAACGTATGGAGGAAGACGAAAATCGTGGCAGCCAAGCGCATCTTGGTCATTGATGATGAGGAAGATATTCGCGAAGTCGCTCAACTCAGCTTGGAGATGGTTGGCGGGTGGGAAGTTCTTACAGCCGGTTCGGGCAGTGAGGGAATTGCTAAGGCTGAAGCTGAACTGCCTGATGCCATCCTTCTCGATGTCATGATGCCTGATATGGATGGCCCTGCTACCTTTGCTAAAATGCAGCTGATCAAGGCAACCCAGCAAATTCCCGTGATTCTGTTAACCGCTAAGGTACAGGCAACCGATCAGCGGCGATTTGCTGAATTAGGCGTTGCGGGGGTCATTGCCAAGCCTTTCGATCCGATGAACCTCGCTAATCAAGTTGCTCAAGTATTGGACTGGAGTTTTTAAGAAGCGGTTTGCTGTTGAAGAAATGCTTGATTTGCCTTAAATCAAGTTACTTTATGATGAGAGCGGCTTGCCGGCACGTTTACTTAATCTGTGTTTTCTCCAATAGGGATAAACGCCGGCTCTCACCTAATTTTAATTGCATATTACAGGACAAATGTCAAGTACAGCAGTGATTTTCCCCTGCTTTATCTGCCGGAAGTAGGGCAGGAAAACGAATTCTTTGCAAAAATCGGCTGTATCTTCACGACTTCTTCACATTCGCTAGCTACGCTCAAGAGAGTAGGTAAAGTCTCTCCTGAGCGTGAACCCACTAATTCGGAGGTGAGAAACCGGCTCTCGGTCGCCCTCACGTTCTAAGAAATGACTGCCTCGAGACAGGTTTCGTGTGTATCTGTGAGATTAAAGTTTACTTCCAAACATTTATCACAGTTTAACTGGGACAAAATCGCTAAGGGTTTCTTAAAGTTAAGAAACCCTTAGCCAAGTTTATTTATCCTTTCTGATTAACCGCTTTGTTTAAATAATTCCTAGAGAAGCCTAATATCAAGATATGACTCTAATTTTTTAAAAAATGTAAACAAAACTGTAAAAAATAAGTGAAGAACGAGTAATCTTAAACAACTCAATAAACTTGACGATTTATTATAGATCAGGAGTTGAAGAATGAACAGAGAAATGATAAATTTACTAGCTCCCGTCGTTACAGAAGACGCGGAAAAACTGTTGGAAAATTACACAAACTGTGTTTATAAAAAAGATTTTGTCATTTCTCACTGGCACCAAGAGTTAACGGCTTATGTCCTGAGCCATCTGCCCTAAGCTATTAAAAAATTAGATAAATAAATTAAATAAACAAAACAGCTAGAAGATAGATCGAATTCAAAAGTGGGAATACTAAAAAAGTCAGTTATTTATCTCACTGGCTTATACCAATATATCCCAGCAAAAAGGCAATTTTTTAAAAAAATTGCTCGATATCTTAGCACCCTTGAAAAATAAAAATAAAAAAAGCGACTGATTTAATGGGTTGAAAGTTTAATGCAGGGCTGGGAAATTCAGGGTAGCCGTGGGAGAAAAGGATATGCAGTTGAGGCTGAGCTAGCCGTGAAAACACCGGCACAAACATAATCAAGGAGAGACCCATGCAGTACACTGCAGAATATTTAGAAAGTCAGGGAGAAACCGCTCAATCGATGCAGCCGACGCGTTCCCTACAAGTTATGGCGCGTTTAGCGATTAGCCAGTTGCATCAACTCGTACCCTGCCGGCAAGCCAGCCTAGTCAAGTTCGATAGAGAAGCCGGTTCCGCAACCATCCTCGCTACCTACACCATCGGCGAACCCCCCAGAGAAAAAGCAACCCGCCTACCCCTCGAAGTCTTGGCGCTTGCCCCAGAAATTTGGCAAGGTGAAGTTCACCTAACAGGAAACCTCCTCAACCTCTCCAATCCTTCAAGAGCGCTTCAAGCCTTGCAAGCAGAGGGCGTGTGCTGCTATCTCAGCGTACCAATCGTCGGGCATCCAGAAGACTTTCGCCCCGCTAAAGCCCCCATCCTGGGTTGCATCAACATCGGGGCAGACACTCCAGACGCCTTTACCCCCGAACACATTCACTGGGCGTGTGACGTAGCTAGTATGGTGGCAGCTGCCATTGGGCAAGCCGTCTTATACCAACAGGCGCAGCATCAAGTCAATGAGCTAGAACAGCATCTCGCTGAACGTACGGCGGTAGAAACCGAGTTGATCTCATCTGTGCAGGCGGCTGATGAACAGCTGCAACAAAAAGCCAAGGAACAGCAGCAGTTAGAAGCAGTGGTGCGCCGGCAAGCCCAAAAAGAACGGCTGAGTGTGACAATATCCCAGCAGATCCGGCACTCTTCCAGCCTTCAAGAAACGCTCAACATGGCTGCCTCAGAAGTCAGAGAGGCGATGCAAGCTGATCGGGTGCTAATCTATCGATTTGCGGAAGCCTGGAGCGGTTCAATTGTTGTAGAATCTTTAGCGTCGGGCTGGATATCTATGCTGGGATTTTCGCTCCGCGAACCCTGCCTTTCTAGCGACCCGTATCTGAGCCGGTATCAGCGCGGTCGCTTTCAAGCGATTGAGGATACCAGCACTGTCAATTTGGAGCCGGCTCATCTTGAGCTTCTAGAATTTTTCGGGATTAAATCTCAGTTAATTGTCCCCTTGCTTGTGGGTGAAGAATTGAGAATCAACCCCGCACAAAAAACTCTAGATTCTCAACCGTCAAATTCCCCTTCAAAATTGTGGGGATTGCTGATTGCCCATCAGTGCGAAAGTAGCCGGCAGTGGCAACCATTTGAAATTGATTTAGTGACCTCAGTTACGACACAATTAGAAACTGCAATCCAGCAATCGCGACTGTGTGAGAAGGTGCGGCAGCTCAATGCAGATTTAGTCCGTCAAGTTGAAGACTGCAACGAACAGCTGCAACAAGTTCTGGAGTTTGAAGCAATGCTGCAACGCATAACCGATAAAGCCTGCAACAGTCTTGATGAAACTCAGATTTTGCAAACAGCAGTTCAAGAACTGGCTGAGGTGCTAGGCATTGAAGAGTGTAGCAGTGCAGTGTACAGTGCCGACAGAACAACGGTTACGCTTTGTCATGAACACTCAACTTCGTCGCCGCCTTCGCCACGCAGCCGACCAATGGCAGACTTTCCCGAAGTATACTGCCAACTGCTTCAAGGCAAGGAATTTCAGTTTTGTCAGGCCGGCAGCAACAACCTTCAAGGGAAAGCAGCCATCTTAGCTTGCCCGATTTCTCATGGGGACGAAATCCTCGGCGATTTGTGGTTATTTAAACAGTCAGAGGATAATTTTAACGATCTAGAAATTCGCTTAGTGCAGCTCGTGACGCATCATTGCGCGATTGCACTTCGACAAGCTCGACTTTATAAATCCGCGCAAAATCAAGTAACAGAACTTGCGAAACTTAATGAGCTGAAAGATGACTTTTTGAGTACAGTGTCTCACGAATTGCGGACGCCTTTGTCGAATATGAAAATGGCGATTCAAATGCTCGCGATCTCGCTGAATCAGGAAACAGGCTTTTTTGCAGAATTGACCAAGCCGGAAGCAGAACGCAGCAAACTCGCCCGCTACTTCCAAATTGTCCGAAATGAATGTGAGAGAGAAATTCACTTGATCAATGACTTGCTGGAGTTACAGCAACTTGATGCCGGTTCTCAAACTTGGGCACCGGCAATCATCCAACTGCAACGGCTGATCCCGCAAATCGTCGAGCCTTTTGAAGATCAAACTCGTAACTGTCAGCAAGTTTTGCAACTGGAGATGGCACCCGATCTGCCAGATTTATTCGGCGATCCATCGATTCTGAAGCGAGTTTTAGCAGAGTTGCTGACCAATGCCTGCAAGTACACGCCGGCAGGTGAGCAAATTACTGTAGACGTTGTTACAGTGGGCGACCGAGTGCAGTTCAGCGTCACCAATTCCGGTGCTGAAATTCCGTCAGAAGAATTAAACAACATTTTTAAGAAGTTTTACCGCATTCCCAAAGCCGATCGGTGGCAGCAAGGCGGGACTGGGTTAGGACTTGCAGTGGTGAACAAACTGACCGAACGCTTGGGAGGTACAATCCAAGTCAAGAGTGAAGCCGGTCAAACTTGCTTTACTGTGGATTTACCCATTAATGGACCCAGCCAAACAAGCTAAGTCTAGCCGGCTCAAACCTTGAAAACGGCGCTTTTATCAGAGTCAGGAGAGGACAAACTATGCGGAAGTTTAAGGATCATCAATCCCAATTGCGGATAGCACAGTTGGCGTGCCGGCAAATGATGCCGATGAGTTTAGCCGTAATTTTAGGATTAGCCGGCGGCGTCTGCTCACTTCAAAGTGCAATTGCCTCCGAGATAGCCCAAGCTGATCCCAGCCGCATAGACCTTTCCCTCAACTCTCAGCCTGATGAAACCTACGAAACTTTAGTTGATAGAGCCAAAACAGCCGCAAACGCAGTCATTCAGCGAAGATTTAATAATAGTTCGGTGAGTGAAATCACACTGAGTATTGTGGGTCAGAACCAAGGGTTAATCGCACCGATTTTGTCTGTACAAGTGAGCCGCGATCAATGGCAAAGCCAGCCTGATCTAGAACAATGGGCAACCTACTTTCCCAGTTCAAAAATTTTGCTAGGATTTGAAGCTCCAGAACCCGCACCCGGGCAGCCGGTGGCAACACCCATACCAGGGCAGCCGACGGCAACACCTACACCCGGGCAGCCGGCTACAGTACCCACACCAGGGCAACCAGCTACAGTACCCACACCTGGACAGCCGACGGCAACACCCCAACCAGGGCAGCCGGTGGCAACACCCATACCAGGGCAGCCGACGGCAACACCCACACCCGGACAGCCGACGGCAACACCCACGCCCGGACAGCCGACGGCAACACCCACACCCGGACAGCCAGCTACAGTACCCACACCAGGGCAGCCGGCTACAGTACCCACACCAGGGCAGCCGGCGGCAACACCCCAACCAGGGCAGCCGGCAGTAACACCGATACCTGGCCAACCCATAAATCTTCCCAACACCGGCCAACCAAGCACCGTTCCCAACATCGGCCAACCAAGCACTGGCCAACCAAGTACCGTTCCCAACACCACACAGCCCAACACCACACAGCCAAATACTACACAGCCCAACATCACACAGCCCAACACCGGCCAACCAAGCACCGTTCCCAACACCTCACAGCCCACAAATCTTCCCAACACCGGCCAACCTAACACCGGCCAACCAAGCACCGTTCCCAACACCACACAGCCTAATACCCCACAACCAACGATAATAATCCCCAGCACAGGTCAGCCAATTATCATTCCCAACCCAAGCCAACCAACACCCTAGTAACCTAAATTCCTGCGAATCTAGCCCCAACCATTTACTCCTGTTGGCTGGGGCATTTTTCATCAATGGTTTATTACTTTAAAGTGAGTAGGTAAGCCATATTACATAGGAACCTATGGAGCCAGATTCTCTACCAACAGAGGTCATTCTGACCCAACCCTCTCAATCCTTGGGCAGCGTTCTACTTGACTGGAGTCCTCAACCAGGTCATTACCTCGATCTAGAAGGTCAAACTTATGCAGTATTAGAACGCCGGCACCGCTATCAACTGAAATCGGGTAAGTATCGCTTACAAAAAATTGCTCTTTATGTCCAATCCGCAGAACGACCCAGCGAAACAAGTCTTGTCAATGGACACAGGGTACTTGGAGACGCTACCTGTCAATTTAATGCTCATTCAGAAATCATTCGCTGTGCCGTAAATCCATCTGGGCCATGCGAGGGTTGCCGATTTTATGAAAAATCTTTATAGCGACGTTGTAAAAGCAAGCATCACAGCCAACGTGTTTATATCTATTTGTAGATGCCTTTGAAAAAGCTGAAAAGGTATCTTGTGAAACATGAGCAAGATACCCAGTTTATTCGAGAATAAGGTGCCGCCCAAGCTGGGGTTGGTATGCATCACAACCTCTGATCACGTGCGTTTCCGCACCGTCACACGCAAGCGACTCTTGCAACTCACTGATGATGAGCAAGCCACAGTTTTGCGCGAGTTGTATGGCAACAACCTACAGCGGTTAAATGGCGCATGGGATTTTTGTACGACCCATAAAATCCACCTTTACCGGCTCAGTTCTGCGCTTTTTCCCTTTGCTGATACCCCGCTGGGCGCAGCCGTGCTTGATGAGTTTACAGAGGAATTACTGAGTACCGGCAAACGCGCTATCGCTGCCGGCATCCGACTTGTCATACATCCCGATCAATTTGTTGTCCTCAGTTCAGAAAAGCCGGATGTTGTCGAGAACAGCATCAAAATTCTGGAAACGCACGCCCGAATTATGGATAAACTCGGGTTGCCCCACTCGCCTTGGGCGATCATGGAAATCCACGGCGGCAAATCGAAAAGATCCGAAGCGTTAGTCAGTGTGATCAAAGCGTTGCCCCAAAACATTCGCACTCGCCTCGCACTGGAAAATGATGAATACGCTTACGGGGCTTCCGAAATTTTAGAGATTTGCCACGCTGCCGGTGTGCCAATGGTCTTTGACGCCCACCATCATGTCATTCACGAAGGTTTAAATACTTACGAAGACCCCAGCGTTGCCCAAATGCTGGCAGCCGCCCGCACCACTTGGCCGAATCCTGAATGGCAACTGGTGCATATCTCCAACGGTTGTGAGTCTTTCTTAGACCGGCACCACAGCGATTTTATTACCGTAATGCCTAGTTGCTACTCTGCCGCTCCCTGGATTGAGGTGGAAGCGAAACTTAAAGAACAGGCTATCGATAAGCTGCGAACCGAGTGGCTACCAAATTTGTATTCAATGCCGGTTTTCGCTTAGCTCATTAACACTTAAATTGCATAACTTTAAAAGAACCTGGGCATTATCCACTTTTGAAGCAACAAAGACTTCTTGGTTGAGTAATCGTCCCGGCTCAGCCTTCCCCAGTTCCGCCATTTTCCAGAACCTCTCCCACAGCCAGACGAGTACCATTGGCAAAGTCGGTTCCTGACTGGGCGCGTTTACCGGCAAGCTGAACTTCCCGCAACAGCAACAAACCATTGCCGGTTTGAACAATTGGCCCTAGCCCTTTAGCGATACTCACGACTTCTCCCGTACGCCCAGACTGAGCCGGCAGATCCGCTTCCAGCTCTTTCAACTCTGGAGGTAGTTGAGTCCAGTATTCCGGGCCGAGGGGTGCTGTTGCAACGATTTTTAGCTGCCCGCCCCGAAAGACAGCCGCACAGTTTGGAAAAAAACCTCTAACCTGATTATGCAAATTAAAAGCAGGGCGTGACCAATCGAGCCAGTAATTTTCTTTTTTAATGAGCGGCGCATAAGTTGCAAGCGAAAAATCTTGGGGAATCGGTTGAATTTCCTGGCGTTCCAGCTTTAACAGGGTTTCCACCAATAACTTAGCGCCGGCATCTGCAAGTGTTTGCGCCAGCTGGTGAGCGTTATCAAGTAACCCTACTGGAGTAGAAGCTTTTAGCAGCATTGCTCCCGTATCCATGCCGGCATCCATCAGCATCGTCGTAATGCCGGTTTGGGGTTCACCGTTGTAAATACACCATTGCACCGGCGCTGCACCCCGGTATTGAGGCAAAATCGAGCCATGCACATTGATGCAACCCAATGCCGGCATATCCAGAATCTCCTGAGACAGAATCTGGCCATACGCCACTACTACAAAAACGTCTGCCTCTGCCGATTTTAACTGACTGAGCGTTTCCGCATCTTTTTTCACGCGTGCCGGCTGCCACACCGGCAGGTTGTGAGCAGTGGCAACCGCCTTTACCGGCGAGGGCGTTAACTCGTTCCCACGTCCTCGACGTTTATCCGGTTGAGAAACCACAGCCAAGACTTCAAATTCTGGATGAGCCAGCAATTGTTCCAGGGTGGGGACTGCAAACTGGGGGGTGCCAAAGAAGATAACTTTCATGGGGGGCACTAAAGTGCATAGATTGAGAAGTATTAATTATAAGCAGACGAGCCGGCAACCGTTGCACCATCATCCCGAAAAACAAAATTGCCCCACAGCCGGGTAAGCTACGGAGCATAAGGACAGATAAACGCTTCATTTACATTGTTTAGAGATTCAGCCCCAATTGGTTGAGGCATTGTGACAATTTTTACATTGTCTATTGAGCGGCTGTGTGTTGGCGTGCCGGCAGGGCAGTCTGCCAAGCGGCTGTATCAAAAAATGTAACCCACGGTATCCTGAGCAAGTTTGGGCCTAATGTATAGATAAATCCTCATGCATTCCACAAGCAGCCCCAAAATCGGCTGCTTTTTTATGTGAAGGAAGCTAGTTTAAAAATTTAACTACCCAACTATAGTGATTCACTCCCCAGTAGGCAGCACTCCCTAAAGTTAAGCCGAGTAACGAAAAGGCACTTAAAATCATAAAGCTTTTTAATTCGCCGATGGCAGCAGCTTGAAGATCGAGTCTCAATAGGGCAGCAACCGCAATTAACAGCAAGGCATGGCCAGAAATATCAAAATAAGAAAGGATAACAATGCCAAAAAAAGATGCGACAATTGCTGAGAGAAAAGCTTTTGTATCTGAGCTAATTAAGCGTCTAACTACATATCTAATCATTGAAAAAGGGGCAGCCAATGCCTCAGCAATGCCCAAGGTATAAACAATGATTAATAGCCAAACCCACCAATCCGCCGCCGAGGCAGATAAAACCCAACCAAAATTAAAATAGGTGGCGATGAGAAGCGAGAGGGAGAGCCACGGTACTTTTTTAAAGAATGGAGTTGAAGCCATCTGCCTGGTATTTGTTTGAGAGGTAACAGGACGCACCCGACTCATGATTTCATTGAGGTTATAAATTGGTAGAAATTGCTTCAACGGGACAGGTGGGAATGCACTGCTCGCAGACGATACAACGCGAACGTGTGAATGTCAGTTTAAAAGTCTGGGGTTCTAGAGTTAGGGCTTCTGTGGGACAGACGCCAGTGCACAAGCCACAGTGAACACAAACATCTTCATCAATTAATATCTCACGGCTGGCGAGAGAAACCGTGATATCCTGTGAGCGCATCCACTCAATGGCGGCATCGAGTTCATCAATATCGCCTAAGAGTTCCACAACAAGGGTGCCAATTTGGTTGGGAGCAACCTGAGCGCGGATGATATTTGCCGCTACATTGAAATCTTTAGCCAGCCGGTAGGTGACTGGCATTTGGATTGAGCGTTTCGGAAAGGTGAGCGTGACCCGTTTTTTCACGGTTGGGGAGCTTTTAGCAACTTCAGTTAGACTAATAACTGAATCATAGATCGTTTGAAAAATATCTGATGTCTGCGAATTTACCCGATCCAAAAGCTGTGTCTGAGCAGAAGTCTGAATCATCGGCTGTCAAAGCGGTTGATGCCGGCGCTGCAACTCGCATCAAAAATTTTCTGATTGCAATGGTGGCAATTGTGCTGACTGTCGCCCTTTTCTTTGGATTGCGGACTGAAACGACTGCAACTGACTTAACTGAGCTAGCAGAGGGTTCTACACCCTTGGAAGTGGCGCTTGGGAATGGGCAACCAACACTGATGGAATTTTATGCGAATTGGTGTACTAGCTGTATGGCGATGGCACCGACGATTAAGGAATTGGAAACGCAATATGCCGGCAACGTTAATTTTGTGATGCTGAATGTCGATAATACCAAGTGGTTGCCAGAGATTTTGAAGTATCGCGTGGATGGCATTCCCCATTTTGTGTTTATGGGCAAAGATGGAGAGACGATTGCCAGTACCATCGGTGAATTGCCGCGTTCGGTTTTAGAGGCGAATTTAGAGGCTTTAGTGGCCGGCACTGCTCTGCCATACGCCAAGGCTTCCGGTCAAGTATCTGCTTTTGAAGCGCCAAGGATGCCGGCAAAGGGAAATGCCGATGATCCTCGTAGTCACGGCGCTCAGGTAACGAATTAAATTGTTTATCGCCTCATTAGGCGGAGGTTAATCAGAATGGCTGGCTCTACCTGTTCCACTGATTAGCCGGTGTTGATCACCCATTTAACTGTTCAGGATCGATGCCTAATGCTCGCAGCCGTTCTGTTAAGAGTTCTGCTCGCCGGCGTTCCTGCTGTAATAGCGATTCTGTTTCCCGTAGTTGAGAGTCCGCTCGATCTGCTCGTTCCGTGCCGGTGGGGATAAGATTCCCATTTCTGTCGCACCAACGCAACCAAACATCTTGTTTATCTTCAAACACGCCACGCCACAGCGTCAAACCTAGTCCTACTTGTTCCAGCCAGGTATCTGTCATCGGAAGGTAGCGCGTTCCCTGTAGCTGGTAAATTTGTAAAATCGGCCCTCCTAATTGCTGGATCGGATCGAAAACAACATAATAACTGACCCGCATCCGTTCATAATCTCTCAGCTTACTCCCTAACTCATTTCCCTCTCGATTAGAAATAATTTCAATCACAACTTCTGGGGGTTTACCAAACTCCCAAACGAAATAAGAGCGGTTTTTCTTCTCCCACCAATTCTCAGCAACTCCCACATCCAAGCTGAGAAAAACATCCGGCACAATTGGCGGTTGAGCGATGGCTGGGAAAACACCGACATTCGCTGCAACCAGAAACTTCTGCGAGTCATCAGCACCAGTCCAAGAACTGTAAAGAACTCTAGTTAGTAAACGCTGTTGTTTTTCCGAACCAAAATTATCTACAGGGGTATTATCTTCAGTGATAAGGTGACTGATATCTGGGGATGGAGCCAACTCAGTCGTGAGAATTTCCGCCATAATTTAGGAATTGCTCAACTGAACATTATTGCCCACAGGTTAACACATTCTATCAAGTGGGCTAAATCCATTGTAAAAATAATAAACCGGCATCGGCAGACTTTTCTCTATCGTTTAAGCCTTTCCGAATGCCGGTATTTTCGTGTTCTAACTTTTTCAGAGGTTTTGCATCCCAAATTGGGCTAATAATTCCTCACGGGAAAGAGTTAGCAACAGGCGAGTAAACTCCTCCGGCGACAGTTGCAGCAAAGGCTCAATAATCGCCGATAGTTCCCCATCAAGCGCACCAAATCGGACTCTGAGCAGGTTATTTATCGTGGCACGTCGTTCTTCGCGCATTCCTTCGCGCATTCCTTCGAGTAAAGTATCTTCCCGCCATTTGAGATAAGCCGGTGATAAATTCATAATTAACTCTCGCTCGTCATCACTTAAATTTTGACTCGCTTCGACAGTAATGCGCCAGTTAGAAAGCAACTCCAAAATGTTATTTAATAACGGATGACCCGGTGGGAGTGCCGTCACCTCATTGACTGCCTGTCGTTGAGTTGAACTGTTTCCTAAAAGCCGCAGCCAGAGGGTTTCTTGGGTGCGAGGTAGCTGGTTAATTGCCACAAGCGCTGTCCTCATGGCTGCCGGCAGAAAATAAACCCCTTCTGGCCAATTTCCTGCGGCATCGGCTGTCGCCCCAAATGCTTCCAGCAGCCGAGGGGAACAGGAAGGCGACAGTACCCACAAGCGAGGTAGATCCGCTTCTGGCAGAGTATTTTCCTCGCGTCGGGCTTTGCGCTGCATTTCGCTGTGAATGGAGAACAGTTTCAGCAGGCAACTGCGGATTTCTACCCACGCCGGCTGATTCCGAAAAGGCTCTAACAGACAGGCACTTGATGCCATCTGCCCCAATAATCCTAAAATCTGCCGTTCAGATGCCGGCTCAACTCCAGCAGGTGCCGGCGCAAACCAGACATCCACTTGCCGCACTTCTCCAGCAACTTCCCGACTGGTTTCCACTTCACCCAGAGGCGCTAACAATTCGGCTAAATATTGCTTGGCGAATTGATCGTACGGTGTGCGTGTCATCGATTAAACCTAGATTAAGCCTCCAGCAACCGGCGCACTAATTTTCCTAAACGTTCGCTACTATCTGGAATTGCCAGAGAACCGGCACTTTCAGTCATTTTTTGCAAGCGTGCCGGTGAATTTAATAAATCCAACACCTTACCTTCCAACTCCTCTAACGTTAAATCCCCTTGCCGGCATACCACAGCCGCACCGGCACCGGCAAACACTGCGGCATTATAAGCTTGATGATCTTCCGCTGCGAAGGGATAGGGAACCAAAATAGAAGGCGTCTGTGTCACCGCCAACTCAGTCAGGGTGCCGGCACCGGCACGAGAGATCGCTAAATTAGCGCGCTGAAATAATCCAGCCATGTTGTTATAAAACGGCATTGAGACATATTGCGGATGCTGCAAAATTCCTGCCTCTGGATCGTTTTCCCCCGTCTGGTGGACAATCCAAGCCCCTGCCTCAAACCATGCCTTCGCGCACTGGCGTACCAATTTATTCAGGGCTACAGCCCCCTGAGAACCGCCGGCAACGACAATCACCGGCACCCCCTCTGGAATGGGTAAATCTAAGGGCTGCGGGGAAAGAAACTGCAATCTCACCGGCGTCCCCACATAAACCGTCTTCGCCTTTGGTAAATATTGGGCGGCAAACTCAAACCCGATCGCCACCGCAGTGCACCAGGGACTAAACCAGCGTGTCACCTTTCCTGGCAAAGCATTCGATTCGTGCAAAATCACCGGCAACCCTAGGGAACGCGCCGCAATAATTGCCGGTGCTGCAATATAGCCGCCGGTGGTAAAGACACCTTGAAAATTCCGTTCTACTAGCAAACGCCTGACTTCACGAACAGAACCCACCAGTTTGCTTAAAACGCGCAAACTGCCGAGTCCTCTCTGCTGAAATCCTTCTACTGCAATTGTATGTAGTGGATACTGCTCAGGAACCAGCTGCGTTTCCAGCCGGTTGGGAACCCCCAGCCATTCAATCTCATAATCGCTCAATTGCTCTGCCAGTGCCGTTGCTGGAAATAAATGCCCTCCGGTTCCACTAGCAGCGATTAACAGTCGTACAGGTTTACTCACCAATCCCTCTGTTAAATTTAAAATGCGCGGATTTTAGATTCATTGTTAATCTAAAATCTCAAACCTAAAGTTGGCAGCTGAAGCTACCCAATTATTCAAACTATCACGCTATGCACAATCCTCTAACTCTACTGTCAGGCATATCTGGGACTTCTCGCCGGCACACCCGAACCCAACTCATCTCGTTTTTAGCCGGTTTAGCCGTTTGGTGCACCGCAGGAATGTCTGCCACAGGTGTGCGGGCGGCAACTCCCGATACTGCGCCTCCAGAGTTGAAAACGCTTCTGTCAAACATTGATGAAGCGGCTAACCGTCGAGATATTGAAGCTGTGATGCAGTTTTACAGTCAGGATGTCAGCCATGCCGACGGTTTAACTTACGAGAATATGAGAAAAGCGTTGAGCGATCTCTGGCAGCGCTATCCCCAGTTAAACTACCGCACGGAACTACAATCTTGGCAAATTGATGGCAATGGAATTATTGCGGAAACAGTCACGGTGATCGCCGGCAGCGAGAAATTGCAAGACAGAGAAATGAGCCTCACAGCCACTTTACGGTCACGGCAGCGCTATGAAAACCAAAAAATTGTTCAGCAAGAGATTTTGGCAGAACGCACTCAGCTAACCTCTGGAGAAAAGCCGCCCACGGTTAAAGTGCAGTTACCCGATCAGATTCGTGCCGGCCAAGAGTATAATTTTGACGCCATTGTTGAAGAACCGTTGGGCAATAGTTTGCTGATCGGAACGGCTTTAGAAGAACCCATCCAAGCAGACAGTTATTTTAATCCTTCAACGGTGAAGTTAGAGCCGCTGGCGGCAGGCGGACTTTTCAAAATGGGGCGAGCACCGGCTGCATCTGATCCTCACTGGATTTCGGCTGTTTTAGTCCATAAAGATGGCATGACTTTGATTACCGAACGCATCAAAATTGTTGGTGGCAGTGGCGCGGCAAAATGAAGTAAGAAAATAGGGAATGGGGCTTAGGGAATTTTCTACCCCTCTCCCTCTCTCTTCCAGACGAAATAAGTATTAAGCAAAAACAGTAATGGTTTCTCTCCAAGAAAAAATTGTTTTTATCACTGGCGCGAGTAGTGGCATTGGCTCAGCTTGTGCCAGAATGTTTGCCCAAGCCGGTGCCAAATTAATTTTGAGTGCACGGCGTCAAGATCGGCTCGAACAATTGGCAACAGAATTAAGTGAAAAATTTGGCACGCAATCTCATTTATTACAATTAGATGTGCGAGATCGTGTTCAAGTTGAATCCACACTTTCCAGTTTGCCGACTTCTTGGGAAGCGATAGATATTCTGATTAATAATGCTGGGCTTAGTCGCGGTTTAAGTAAACTTCATGAGGGCAGCATTCAAGATTGGGAAGAAATGCTGGATACCAATGTTAAAGGCTTGCTCTACGTCACGCGAACTGTTGTTCCGGGAATGGTACGCCGGGGTCGGGGTCATGTAGTGAATATTGGCTCGATTGCCGGTCGTCAGGCTTATCCGGGGGGCAATGTTTACTGCGCTTCTAAAGCGGCTGTTCGGGCAATTTCTGAAGGGTTAAAACAAGATTTGTTAGGGACGCCGGTGCGAGTAACAGAAATTGAACCGGGTTTAGTTGAAACAGAATTTAGTATTGTGCGGTTTCATGGAGATAGCGACCGCGCTAACAAAGTTTACCAAGATTTGACTCCGCTCACCGCAGAAGATATTGCTGATGTAGTGTTTTTCTGTGCCACCAGACCGGCTCATGTTAATATCAGCGAACTGTTGATTGTTCCTACCGATCAGGCAACTGCAACGCTTGTTCACCGGCGAAGTTGAACGCGAATGAAACCTTCTAAGTTAAAGCAGCCGGCAAAAAGAGAGAATAAAGAACCTTGGCTGGCTGTTAATTTATCCCTATTTTTTCCGGGCATTGGTCAACTTTATGCCGGCAAACTTTTAAAAGGGATAATTTTCATAGTTATTCAAGTTACCTTGATTCTAATTGCTGCCTGGTCAATTTTTAGTCCCACTGGTAACACAGTAGCCGGGATTAGCTTTTTAGCCTTCATGGTTGTTATCTACATTTTAAATCTTTTTGATGCCCACAATAGTATCAAAAAAAACAAACCTCAGAAAGCAAACAAAGTTTCTGTAAAACAATCTCCTACTTATTCATCCTTTACCCTTCATCGTTCATCCGCTATCAAAGACCTTTGGTTTGCGGTTTTTTTATCCCAAATTTTGCCGGGTATTGGTCATTTATACATAGAAAAAATATTTCTGGGGGGAATTTTTCTCATTTCTATCATTATTTTCTCAAATTTGTCTGTATTTTTCTGGCCCTTGCGAGCAGTTACTGCAATTATTTCTGCAACTGCCTGTTATCACGTTTATCTCGTCTACCCCAAAAAATCTAGAAAATCAAGGCAGTTAATTAAGCAAGTTGTCATTGCGATTATTATATTTAAACTAACAGCGGCATTCCTGCCGATTTTGATTGAACAACAGGTTGAAAAATTTACAATTCCTAGCAATTCAATGCTGCCGACGCTGCAACCTGGAGATAAAATATTTGTACATCAATCTAATAATTATAGTCCTGAACAAGGTGATTTAATTGTCTTTAACCCTCCCCAAGAAAACCGATACTCAGAAGCAAATAAAAATGAATTCTTTGTCAAGCGAGTGATCGGTAAACCGGGGGAAACTGTTCAAATCAGCAATGGGGTTGTTTATATCAATAATCAACCTTTGAAAGAAGATTATATTGCGGAATCGGCTGCTTATCAATGGGGACCAGTAGCTGTGCCAGCCGGCAACTATTTGGTTCTAGGAGACAATCGCAATGATAGTTTTGACTCTCATGCTTGGGGCTTTTTGCCGGCAGCCAATATTATCGGCAAAGTCTATAAAATTTATTGGCCTCCAGCCCGCATCCAACCTTTAAACTAAAGCCTCTTATTCTTACTTATAGTTTTCTGCTTTCTGTAGATATATAAAACTATATTATTACAGCCTAAATTAACCTCAAAGCCGACATAGCCTGTAGACTTGACTAGCAGCCCGATGAAGTAGGGAATGCCGGTAAACTAACCCTTTCATATCCTCAGAATAACCACCACCAATTACACAAGCAACCGGATAGCCGGCAGCAACGCAAGTGGTCAAAACCTGCATATCTCGCCGAAACAAACCCGTGTCTGTCATTGCCAACTTGCCCAAATGATCGCCAGCATGAGTATCAACGCCGGCATCATAAAGTACCAAATCTGGCTTTACTTCCGACAATAAATCTGGTAAATACTTATCCAAAGTTTGTAAGTAATCATCATCCTCCATACCCATCGGCAGCGGTACATCTAGATCGCTCTTTTGCTTCGTTCCAGGAAAATTAATCGCACAGTGCATGGAAAACGTAAACACACTAGGATCATCTTGAAAAATAACAGCAGTGCCGTCTCCCTGATGCACATCTAAATCCACAATTAAAACTTTGCTAACTAGCCCTAATTTTTGCAAAACACGGGCAGAAATCGCTAGATCATTAAAAATACAAAAACCTGAACCAAAATTGGGAAACGCATGATGTGTACCACCGGCAGTATTGCACGCCAAGCCGGCATTCATCGCCAACTTTGCCGTGAGAATTGTACCTCCCACCGCAATGCAGGTGCGATTTGCCAGCGCGGAACTCCAAGGCAACCCAATCCGCCGCTGCGCCTTGGCATCCAGCGTTCCCTCACAGTATGCCTGAACATAGCTAGGATCATGAACCAGTTTAATCCACTCTAGGGGAGGCAACACCGGCACATGAAATTGTTCCGGATGCGCCACTCCATCCGCCAAAAGCATCTCGTAAAGTTGCCGAAACTTCGGCATGGGAAAACGATGTCCTGCCGGCAGCGGTACGACGTAATCTGGATGATAAACAATTGGCAGATCCATGACTAATTTAATGAATGAAGCGTTGACTTTTGCCCACAGAATCAACTCTAATAGTAGTGGTTTAAACACTCACCTGCTTAAGTTTTCCGCTTTTCAACCCTAAAAAAACTAGCCGCCAGGATGCAGAGTTTCACCTTAAACCCCGCCAAATACCGCTGAATTCTGAGACAATTACCCTCCTCGCACCTTATGCTATTTGAAGATAAGGAAACACAAGCAACCCTAAAGCGATCATGCAACCCAAGATAATCTGGCAGATGGGCAGCAGCAACCCTGACAATACTAATAATTTAGATACTATCCGTCAGTGGTGGAGCACACTAGCCGGCAAAGAAATTAGCTGGCGGCAACGACTAATCCCGCCAAGCGGTGATGTAAGCGAACTCGACTGGGAACCTCAGCGCTTTGATGAACTGTTCGTTGTTTCTAGTCCCCAAATTCGCGGTATTACCCTTTATTGGCGCAAGCCGAATTCTCAGGATGAACGCAGCACAACCCCGCATAAATTAGAATTAGACACGCGACGTCAGCAGTTTTATATTTACCCTCAATCTCAAAAAAATCTTGTGATTCAGGTGGGGTTCCCTGAAATTGTTTACCAGAAAATAGAATTAAAAAATCCTGAAATTGAATACAGGCAATCCGATGAGAAGGGCATTATTACTTTGCGGGATATCCAGCAACAGCTAGAAATAAAAGTAGCCTTGAGTCCAGAAAAAATCGCTCAATTAAAACAACTGTTTCAATCTTAACTATTTTTTAGAAAATCTGTCTTCAGACAGAAGTTAAAAACTTAAACCTGACCGAGCATTTACTTAAAATCTTGGTAAGTTTCGGGTGCATTTTTTTAATGAAACACTGGATTGTTCCTGTAGCCTTGCTCTTAATCGGCTTGATAACGGGCATAATTTCTGAAAGAGTTCTTCTCAATAAATTAAAAGGATTTATAGCCAGAACGAAGTTGCCGGGAAATGAACTTTTTATTCAATCATTGCGCGGTATTACTTTTATTTGGTTAGTCGTCGCAGGCGTTTCTGGTGCAGTGATTAGCCTCCATGTTAATGGGCTTATTTCGGCAAGCGTTTTCGCAATCCTGCAAAAAATCCTCAGCAGCATTTTCCTGTATTCAGTGACAATCGTCGCAGCCAGACTCGCTGCCGGTTTTGTAACTGTATTGAGCCAAAAAGTAGAAGGAATTTCCGCATCCCTCCTTTCCAACCTCGCCCGAATAGTCGTTTTTGTTTTTGGCATTCTGACGATTCTCCAGACAATAGGATTTTCTATCACACCCATCCTGGCAACTTTGGGGATTGGGGGTTTAGCCCTAGCGTTAGCTTTTCAGGACACGCTATCAAATTTGTTCTCTGGTTTATACCTAATTATCTCTAGACAAGTTAGAACCGGCGATTATGTAAAACTGGAAACTGGGCAAGAAGGCTACGTGATAGATATTACCTGGCGCAATACCATTATTAAAGAAATTTCTAATAATGTGATCATTGTGCCCAATACAAAACTCGCTTCTGCCATCTTTACCAACTATCACCTGCCGGCGAAGGAAATCACAGTTCCGATTCAGGTTGGGGTGAGTTACCATAGCGATCTTGAGCGAGTTGAACAAGTCACTCTCGAAGTTGCCCAAGAAGTCATGCAAGAAGTTTCCCAATGCGTTCCAGACTTTAAACCTTTTATTCGCTTTCAAACTTTTGGAGAATTTAGCATTCATTTTACTGTGTTTCTCAGAGTTAATGAATTTTTCGATCAAAACATTGCCAAACATGAATTTATCAAAAGATTGCACAAACGCTATCAGCAAGAGAGAATCGAAATTCCTTTTCCGAGCAGAGATGTCTATCTAAAAGAGAAGCCGGAAGACTCCTAATCCGCCAGGAATTCGTCATTAAATGTAGAGGCAGGATTTGGCTGTTTTGTCTAAGCTATTAAAAGAGAAACTGCGACTCTACACTCAGGTCATGTCACAGAAAAATGAAACCGCTGTTCTCATCTTGTCCCTGCTGATCACCGTTGGGTTGGTAGGTGCCGGCCTTTGGTGGTTCCTCCAGCGTTCTGGCACAAATTCAGGGGGTAGTGCCCCATCCAATCAGCCGGCGCAAACCAGCCGCCAGAGTTTTGCCCAAGTGCAAGATGTCCCAGCCGGCCTGTTTAGCTATGGGGGCAGCACCTCTTGGGCACCGATTCGACTTACAGCAGATCCAGCAATTCAAGTGGCTAGACCTGAGTTTAAACTGCGCTACATCGATCCGATTGGTGAGCCACCCGGTTCTAGCACCGGCATTCGGATGTTACTTGATGGCCAAATGGCCTTCTCTCAATCCTCCAGACCGCTCCGCGACACTGAGTTTCAGCAGGCGCAGCAGCGAGGGTTCAGCCTCAAACAAGTTCCCGTAGCCATTGATGGATTAGCAGTTGCCGTTAACCCCACCCTCACCATCAGCGGTTTAACACTCGCTCAACTTAAAGATATTTACACGGGCAAGATTGATAACTGGAGCCAAGTTGGAGGGCCAAATCTCAACATCATCCCCTTTACACGCCCAGCAGATACCGGCGGCACCGTTGAACTGTTTGTCGAAGAAATCTTAGGAGGTCAAGCTTTTGGGCCAAACGTTAAATTTGTCCCCAATACCACTCAAGCCCTAGGCCAGCTTGCTGATAGCCCAGGAGGAATTTACTTTGCCTCCGCACCAGAAGTTGTTCCGCAATGTACGATTAAGCCTCTGCCAATTGGCCGGCTTGCCGGTGAATTTGTCCCACCCTACCAAGAACCGCTTGTGCCGGCAGAACAGTGCCCCAAGCAGCGAAACCAGCTAAATCTTCAAGCGTTTCAGCAAGGTCGATACCCGATCACCCGCAGTTTATTTGTCGCCATCAAACAAAATGGCCAAATCGAACAGCAAGCCGGTGAAGCTTACGCAAATTTGTTGCTCACCGTTCAGGGACAAGAACTAATTTCTCAGGCAGGGTTTGTCAGAATTCGTTAAATTTTTCCTTCAGATAGCAATCAAACTCAATTAACCGAGCGAATCAAGAGAAAAATATGGAACCGATGCAACCACCCAGCGATCAAACATGGGATTATCCTTGCCCCCAATGTGATCGCCCCACGAACAAAGCCAAACCAGAAGACGAGTACGAATGGTACTGCGAATGCGGCGCAGTTGGTTATGCCACCGGCGTTGTGAGTGAAGTCAAAACAGAAGACACTTAGCCTCGCCCGCAATCGGCATAGAAGAGACAATCTAAGTTAATCTGAGTTTTGTGTTATTTGATGCAGTTCTAGGAGATTGGTTTGGAGAGGACATTTTTAGCAATTAAGCCAGATGGCGTTCAACGCGCTCTGATCGGCGAGATCATTAGTCGCTATGAAGCAAAAGGCTTTACCCTAGTCGGCTTGAAGTTGATGAAGGTCAGCCGCGAACTAGCCGAACAGCACTATGGCGAGCATAAAGAAAAACCTTTTTTCGCTGGGCTGGTAGATTTTATTACCTCTGGCCCAGTTGTCGCGATGGTCTGGGAAGGTAAGGGAGTTGTCGCCTCAGCGCGGAAAATTATTGGCGCTACCAACCCCCTCAACTCAGAACCGGGCACCATACGTGGTGATTATGGGGTTGATATTGGCCGCAATATCATTCATGGCTCTGACGCCGTAGAAACTGCCCAAAGAGAAATTAGCCTCTGGTTTAAAGAAGAGGAATTAGCCCATTGGGAACCCACCCTTACCAAGTGGATCTACGAATAGCCACTGACAAACAAAGGTGGGCACTGCCCACCTTAAACATCTAACCTTAGCCGCTAGTCTCGGCCAAGGATGAAGGATGAGAGGCGTTTCTTCCCCTCTGACTCGTGCCTCTAGTCGCTAGTTTCTAGCTCCTTTTCTTTCGCCTCACCGGCATCTGCCACACTCGCCGGTGTGCGCTTAGAAAATCCCCAGATGAATAATCCGGCGATCACGGAAATCATCAACCACTGTGGTGGCGCGAAATCGTCTCTGAACACTTTCACCAGCAGCCGTGCTCCCACCAAGCCAACCGTCATATAGCCGGCATCCTCAAGGTAGACATATTCATCCAGCCAACGGATAAATAACCCGGCCATAAACCGCAGCGTCACGATCCCGATTGTTGCGCCGGTGAGAACCAGCCAAGTTTGGTCAGATACCGCAATTGCAGTTGTGACACTATCGAGCGAAAACGCCAAATCTGTCAGAGCAAGCGTTGGAATTGCCTGCCAGACTGTGGTAAAACGCGGCCCTCGGTGTTCTCCCTCCTCGCCCTCATCGGACGTAAAGTGTTGGAAAACGAGCCACAGCAGATAGAGCGCACCCAGCAGTTCAAACTGCCAGAACTTGATCACCCAAGTAGCCGTGAGAATTAGAGCCATTCGCAGCACAAAGGCAACCACCAAACCCACGTTCAGTGCCTGAGTCTGCATCTTGGCATCTTCCAAGCCTTTGGAAATGGATGCCAGGGCGATGGCATTGTCTGCGGACAGCACCGCCTCTAGGGCCACCAAAATGACCAGTAGGAAAAAGGCGTCTATCCCGAAATTGGGGTAAAAGTCTAGAAATTGATCCAGCATTAACGATTTTTTGAGCTTGACAGTTGCAAATTAACAGCAACAACCAAATTGCCTAAATTATTAAAGAGTATGACTCTATTTACATAGCTTAACCTTTAACTAGGTAACTCTGCCGCCCAACCCATATAACTGAGCTGCACAGTCACACAGTTGTGTGCTGCCTTTCACTCCCGATGGCGGGCTTTTCGTCCGCCCGTGCCTACCAGAAGTATTTAATGCTGAGTGCCAAGTGATTTTTGATACAGTGCTACACTCACGCAAAAAAGCGGTTACTGATACAAATTTGATATAACAGCCCCAACTATCTCCCAGAGGGCTTGCCGAAAGCGCACTTTTTGTTTCATCTTGTTACAAGAGTATTCCAGAAATCCGCAATTTGGTCGAAATTGGTGAACGACTACCCGTGAAATTAGGAGTTTTTAACAATGTCTCTATCAGACACACAAGTCTTAGCCGCTCTTGTCGTAGCCTTGATTCCAGGCATTCTAGCCTTCCGGCTGGCAACAGAACTTTACAAATAAAGTTCTCAAGAGTCCCGCTATGGGGAGCTTGTCTAGGCGATTGACCCCCACCCTTGCCGGCAAAAACGACCATTAACGGTAAATTGTCAGGGAAGATTACAAGCGGTCAATTTTCAAGGGAGGCTCCCCTTGCGATCTGTGTAAAGCTTAACCAAGGCTGTAAAATGGCAGGTATTCTAACCTAGCGCCGTTCAACTTCCTCAAAAATCCACACAGGTGTGCATCTGGTGAGGTCTGCCTCAAACTCAGTTGCAATTCCTACTTAGCGCTGAATTTCAACACCATGAATGCCATTCAACCCTCAAGACCCACTCTGCAACCTGTAGAACCCCGCCGTCGGGTGGCACGTCGCGCTGGTAAATACCCGCGACAAAATCCTCACTTGATGATGGCCACTGAAACGACTGTGAAGTTAGCGGTCAATGTTGTGCTGTCTCTTGTCGCTGTTTCTGCTTTAGTACAACTGTTGCCCCATAACCGAGCTGGGCAAGAAAAGTTACAGCAAGTTCAAACAGAAGTTCAATCAGCTCAAGGACGGGTTAATCAGCTGCGGGCAGACTTTAGCCGCTCCTTCGGCCCACAACAAGTGAAAACGATCATGCAAGAGCAAAGCTATCGAATGGATCCCACACAGTTGCGGATCGTTTGGTTGGAAAACCGGCCTAGCGAGGCGCAGGAATTGGCCGAACCCCTACAGGATTTAGACACTCCCTAAATGAGCCGGTTACGCGCTTAAGGGCTTGAGGAGATCATCGAGCCAGCTTTCTACACGCTGCTGCAGCCGGCTTGCACCTTCTACTTGTCCCACATTCACTGAGCGCAATTGGTTCAAGGCACGCCCATAGTCGGCCATTGCTAAGTTCCAATCACCCATTAAGTGATAAGTGCGGCCTCTTTCAGCCCAGATATTAGCTTTCAACGTCCCCAAGCGCAAAGCACAGTCAAAATTCTCAATGGCTTGTTCATACATTCCCAAGTCTCTGAAGGTAATGCCTCGGTTAATCCAGGCGCGAATATAAACCGGGTTGAGATCGATAGCCTTGCCATAGTTAACAACCGCCGCCGCCAGTTTCTGTTGCGCCGCGTAATAATTGGCTCGATTGTTGTAGGCGCTGGCTAATCCCGGATTGAGTTGAATTGCCTTGTTGTAATCCGCAATCGCCTCGTCCATCTGGCCACTTTGGAAATAAATTAACCCGCGATTGTTGTATTCGCTCGCACTTTCAGGATGGCAGGAAATCAGTTTGCTGAGGATCTCAATTGCCTCAGTATATTGTCCTCGTTGAGCTGCCTCTTTCGCTTGGCTGCGACGAATGAGTAACTCTTGCTCTTGCTGGCTTGAGATAAGCATCGGCTCAGTGGTAGATTCTAGGGGGTTAATGCTTGGCTGCTGCATTTGCTGACGTTTCTCAGCCAATTGGTGCTCCTTCTCGCATACCACCTGTATCCCTTGAACAGTCGTGCGGCAGTGGGCTTGAGTTCTGTTTTGGCGGTGTGCAAAAGTGCGAGCGTTCATGGCGTTATCCCTGTCCCTAGTAGCCTTCAAACATAAATTTATAAAGTTCTCTGTAGCGGCGGGATCGCCGGTGTGTCACTTCCGAAGGCGTCTGGTAAACAAGGGGATAGGGGCGATTGACTCAGAGGCTTCACCTAGCGGAAAAAGCTTATGCTATCTAGGTTTGAGCCGGCAACAGTTAGGCGAAGCAAAACAATCTTTTTCACCCATCCGCGCAAGTGTCATAGTGCTAAACCTCAAACACGCGAACGCTCGGTGGGATGATAGGAATACAAGTAACACTTGTTACACCCACCTCCTAAATAAATCCGCCCATGAAATGGGTTGTCTTTTCTTACTCTCTGCCATCCAAATCAAACTCTAGCCCACGAGTTGCCCTGTGGCGTCGTCTGCGCCGGCAGGGTGCAATCTCTTTGACGAGTGGAGTTTATGTTTTACCGGCACGCGATGAATGTATCGAAGCTTTTCAGTGGCTTGCTCAAGAGGTGCAGCAAGTAAACGGGGAGGTTCTGGTTATTCATGTTGAGCGATTTGACGGATTAACTGACTCGCAGTTAATTGAACTTTTTCGGGATGTTCGCCGGCCAGAATATGTAGAAATTGAGGCTCGAGCTGAAGAATTGGAGAAGATTCTCAGCGCAGACACAAACTCGGAAAATCGAGATCCAATCAAAGACGCACTCGCAAAGCTGCGTAAACGCTATGCAGAAATCACAAGAATTGACTTTTTCGACTGTCCAGAAAGCACGCAATTAGCATCACGACTGACACAAATCGAGCGGGTACTTTCTTCAACCAACTCTTTACCTAAAGCAATTGTGCCGGCTGCCATTGCCCAATATCAAGATAAACACTGGGTGACTCGTCCGCGTCCTTATGTAGATCGCATTGCCTGCGCTTGGTTAATCCGCCGGTTTATTAACGCCAACGCTATGATTCGCTACTCACTCCAGCCGACTCCAGAAGAGGTGGCATTTGATATGCAAGGAGCAGAGTTTGGTCACACCGGCAACCTCTGCTCTTTCGAGACAATGGTATTCAGATTTGGCTTGGAAAAACCAAGTGTGCGAACGCTTGCAGAGATTGTCCACGAACTTGACTTGCGCGATGGATTGTATATACATCCTGAGACAGCAGGAATTGAAGCAGCTATCCGAGGGTGGGTACTTTTGGGGCTTTCTGACGCTAAGCTGGAATTGCGCGGACTCGAACTTTTTGACGGACTTGACGCTGTACTTTCCAGAAATAAGTAATGTTAAATCAGATTAATAACTCATTATAAAAACTTAAAAAGAGGATTTAATCTATAGCGACCCCATCAAAAGAAGACATTTAAAAATGAAGTTTTTTTTGCCTCTTATCAAGTTTATTTTAATCTTTAATTAAAAAAATCTTAAAAATACTTTTCAAGCGGATTATTTATAAATATTATCCGCTCTTTTTCATTTAAGTATAAGGTATTGCTCAAGATGGAAACACATATTACATTATTACTGACATTGAAAGCGTGGAGCATCGTGACAGCGCCCTTTATGGGCGAAATTTAACCTTATGACTGAACCCTTAGAAAATCAGATAAATTCTCAGCCAGAGACAGAAACTCCCCAGTATTCGCTGTGGCAAATGATTATGTACACACTCAAACTGGGAGCAATTGGCTTTGGTGGGCCGGTTGCCTTAGTGGGATATATGCACCGGGATCTGGTTGAAGATAAGAAATGGATCTCAGAAAGCGACTACAGTGAGGGACTGGCACTGTCTCAACTCGCTCCTGGGCCTTTAGCAGCACAGTTAGCCATCTACCTCGGCTATGTGCATTACCGTATCCTTGGGGCGACCTTGGTGGGAATTGCCTTTGTGGTGCCGTCTTTCCTGATGGTGGTGGCATTAGGCTGGGCTTACACGCGCTATGAGGGCATCCCCTGGATGCAGGCGGTGTTCTATGGGGTAGGATCAAGTGTCATTGGGATTATTGCTTATAGCGCCTACCGGCTCACTACAAAAAGCATTGGGAAAGACTGGTTGCTGTGGGCGATTTATCTGGTTGCAGCGGCTGTCACCATCATTACTGAATCGGAAGAAGTGCTGCTGTTTTTGGCCGCTGGCATCCTAGTTTGGCTGGTGAAAGCTCCTCCTAAGCAATGGTGGCGGGGCAAGAAACTGAGTAGCTTTACGGTATTGCCCCTGATCCCCCTTTTTGCAACAGCGCCGGCAGCCAGTTCGGGAACGCTGTGGAACATCTTAATCTTCTTCAGCAAAGCGGGTGCCTTTGTCTTCGGCAGCGGTTTGGCAATTGTGCCTTTTTTATATGGCGGTGTAGTTAAAGAATTCGGGTGGCTGAACACTCAGCAGTTCCTAGACGCTGTAGCGGTCGCCATGATCACACCAGGGCCGGTGGTGATTACCACCGGCTTTATTGGTTATTTAGTTGCCGGCTTTCCTGGCGCTTGTGTGGCTGCCCTCGCCACTTTTCTTCCTTGCTATTTGTTTACCATCATTCCCGCTCCCTACTTCAAAAAATACGGAAAGCGCCCCGACATTGCCGCCTTTGTTGATGGCGTAACGAGTGCGGCAATTGGGGCGATTACGGGGGCGGTGATTGTGCTGGGCCGGCGTTCGTTGAGCGATATCCCGACTGTTTTAATTGCAGTTGTGACGCTGGCAATCTTGTTCAAATTTAAAAAGAAAGTGCCAGAACCGGCAATCGTGTTAGCGGCTGCTGTAATTGGGCTAGTTCTCCAGTCCAGTTAAGGAACACCGGCAACTACTGCACCGTTCGCCAGCAAATCCACAGCCGCTTGATATTGCCGGTCAGCCTCTGTCGCCACCTGATTGCGGTTAATCAAGTCTAGGGATACCACTCGGTCTGGCATAATCCCTAATTTGTGGATATCTCGGTGGTTTGGCGTTTCGTACTTGGCCACTGTGACCGCTAGCCCAGAACCATCAGATAGGTCAAACAAGGATTGAATCAGTCCCTTGCCAAAGGTTTTCTCTCCTAACAGCACAGCGCGTCCATTGTCTTGAAGCGCACCGGCCAGGATTTCACTAGCGCTGGCAGTTCCCTGATTGACTAAGACGACTAAGGGATCATGCGTGAGTGCTTGGCCCGTGGCTTCAAAGCTGCCGGTGATGCCTTGCCGGTTTACGGTGTAAACGATGGTGCCGGTGTCCATCCAGAGGCGGGCAATTTCTATGCCGGCCTGCAAAAGGCCACCCGGATTATTTCGCAGATCGAGAATATAAGCTTGTGCGCCTTGTTGTTCCAGTTTCCCTAAAGCATGGGCGACCTCAGCAGTGGCATTGGCATTGAATTGGGTAAGGCGAATGTAGCCCAGGGGGATGCCGTTAGCGGGAGTTTGCAGTTCGGCGTGTACGGGGTTGAGGGCGATGCGATCCCGCACCAGCTCGATTTTTAAAGGTTGCTCACTTCCCTCTCGTTCCACGGTTAGGGTGACGCTACTGCCGATAGGGCCACGCATCCGAGTTGCGGCATCGTCGAGGGAAAGACCGATGGTAGAGACGCCATCGATTTCTACGATGAGATCACGGGGGTGAACACCGGCCCCGTCTGCCGGTGATCCCTCTATCGGTGCCACGACTTCGATTTTGCCGGTTTTCTCATCTAGAGCAATTTGCAGCCCAACGCCGGTGAGTTCTCCGGATGTATTGACTTGTAAACTGTGGTACTGATCGGGCTTTAATAATCGTGTGAAGGGGTCGTCCAAGCCGGCCAGCATTTCAGTTATGGCAGTGTAGGTAGCGTCGCGATTTTTCAGTGGGGACTTCATCGCCTTTTGGCGCACTAACCACCAGTTTTGATTGTTGAATGAGTCATCCACATAAGCGCGATTGACAATTCGCCACGCTTCATTGAACAGTTGCTGTTCTTCTGTTAAGGCAGATGCCGGGGATGCCGGCCAGCCGAATATGAGCAGCAGTGTTAGTAAAAGTCCGACCCAGAAAACTCGTTTGTGCATATCACCGATTTTTAAGCTTCAACTCAGAAACCACCTGCTATCAAGGCCGAGAAAGCCGCCATCCTGTTGCTGCGCTAGAAATGCCGAGTCTGGCTAGTTTCCACCTACAGCTTTTCGTGCGGGCGCTTTAAAACTAGATAACCATTTAGTTTTAAAGCAAAAACAGCTTTGCTCCCTTAATCCCTTGTTTAGACTATGTTACAGAAACCCGGCCAGAATGCCCCACCCATTGCGACCCATGAAACGTTACTAATAAACGTGATAAAATTTAACAACCTACTCCAGGTTGGTCAACTCAAAAAAAGGCTAAAAGCTTTAAAGTTGATACCTGTCTCAGGACAGAGGATTAAGCAAAAGCTCGTTTGTTGAATGTTGAGTTCCGTGGGGCACGTGCCACCCCGCTCCTACCCTTCGGAAACGCCAAGGGCGTAAGCACGAAGGTAGCTAGCACTGGAGAGAGAGACCTGCTACCTTGAAAGGACTACTGTCTTAAGGCAAGGTTTGTCAGACAGCTATGAAATCTCTATCGTGAGATAGAGAAGCCCTGATCCCAAGGGGGATGGGAGGATCGTCAAACTTTTGATGAACAGCAATACATTTTTTGGGGAACGCTTGCCTTATGGCTAATGTCTACGATTGGTTTGAGGAGCGCCTAGAAATTCAGGCTCTCGCTGAAGACGTAACGAGTAAGTACGTCCCTCCTCATGTCAATATCTTCTACTGCTTGGGTGGGATTACCCTCACTTGCTTCTTAATCCAGTTTGCCACTGGATTTGCCATGACGTTTTATTACAAGCCGACCGTAACCGAAGCTTTTTCATCAATTCAGTATTTGATGACAGAGGTTAACTTCGGCTGGCTCATCCGCTCCATCCATCGCTGGTCGGCCAGTATGATGGTGCTGATGATGATTCTGCACATTTTCCGGGTTTACCTCACCGGCGGCTTCAAAAAGCCCCGTGAGTTAACCTGGGTGACTGGCGTCATCTTAGCGGTAATCACCGTTTCATTCGGCGTCACCGGCTACTCTCTGCCTTGGGATCAAGTTGGTTACTGGGCCGTCAAGATTGTGTCAGGCGTGCCTGAAGCAATTCCCGTCGTCGGTTCGCTGATCGTTGAGCTGCTGCGCGGTGGCACCAGTGTTGGCCAAGGAACCCTAACCCGGTACTACAGCCTGCACACATTTGTGCTGCCTTGGTTAATTGCAGTCTTCATGCTGCTGCACTTCTTGATGATTCGCAAGCAAGGTATTTCTGGGCCGTTGTAAGGAATTTTGCGTAAAGACGCGAACACCTCGCGTCTTTATAGGGTTTTGAGTTAAGTATTCAAAATTCAAAATTCAAAATTTGCCAACGACCAACAACTAACAGGAGAACACTCGCGCTATTATGGCAACCCTAAAAAAACCGGATCTGAGCGATCCAACACTACGCGCTAAACTCGCCAAAGGCATGGGTCACAACTACTATGGTGAACCCGCTTGGCCTAATGACTTACTCTATATTTTCCCAGTCGTGATTTTAGGGACGATCGCCCTGTGCGTGGGCCTAGCTGTGCTAGATCCAGCAATGGTGGGTGAGCCGGCAGACCCCTTCGCTACCCCTCTGGAAATCTTGCCTGAATGGTATTTGTGGCCGGTTTTCCAAATCCTGCGTATCCTTCCTAACAAATTGTTGGGAATTGCTTGCATGGGTGCGATTCCTCTGGGATTGATGCTCGTTCCCTTCATTGAGAACGTCAACAAGTTCCAAAACCCTTTCCGCCGGCCTCTCGCCACAACCATCTTCATGTTTGGGACGTTGGTTACGATCTGGTTGGGTATTGGTGCAATTTTCCCAATTGACACATCTCTTACCCTCGGTCTTTTCTAAAGACGAGATTGTTCTAACTTTGACGCCTGTCAAGTTTTCTAGAAGTGCGGCTGTACTTTAGGAAACCTGAACAGGCGTCAATCATTAATAAACGCCTGATTTTGTCTTCATTAGAAATAACTGGATAATTAGGGTCGGTTTTTTCTAAATCAAGCCACATTATTGGCAAATTAAAAACATTTAGCTTCCTAGAATCAATGATTGGTCAAGCTTGGATATGTTGCAGCAAGACCATCTGACAGTTCAGAGCGATTTAACGTTACTAAATAAAGTGCAGAAATGGTTTGAGGGGTTCTACTTGCAACATACCTCCAAATTTTCTTGGCCAGAAGAGCAGCTCTATTGCCTTAACTTAGCGCTCGCTGAAGGATTTAGTAACGCCGTTCGCCACGCACATCAAGACTTACCACCGGCAACGCCTATTGATATTGATGTCACCCTATGGGATGACCGGATGGAAATTCGCATTTGGGATTGGGGAAAGCCTTTCAATCCTGACATCATCGAAGAACCATCTCCGGGGACACTCCAAGAAGGCGGCTATGGCTGGTTTCTGCTTCGGCGTTTGGCTAATAAAGTTGTTTATGAACGCTATCAGGATCGCAGAAATTGCCTTTGGATTGTTAAATATCATTCAAAATGACTGACAGCTTTGAACGAGAACGTGAGAACACCGGCACCGGATATATTCGTTTTCTTGGAAGTTTTTTCTTCTGAAGGCGGCATTCAATCCTATGTCAAGGATATTTTAAAAGCTTATCTCTCTATAGGTGCCGGCACTGCTGAGGTTTTCCTGCTGCGGGATAGTCCAGAATGCCAAAATCCGTTTGAAAGTAATCTACCCACAACTGCTCCTAAGCTTAAATTTCATTATTTAAAAACTTTACCCCCTTCGTTAGGCCGGCTGCGGCTAGCGATAACGCTGTTGGGCTGTCTGTTGCAACAGCGCCCCCGACGAGTTTTCTGCGGCCATATCAAGCTCGCGCCCCTGGTTGAATTACTCTGCAGGTCTCTAGGAATTCCTTATACAGTTCTGACTTACGGCAAAGAAGTGTGGGAACCGCTGCCTGCCAACTACCAAAAGGCACTCCGGCAAGCCCACAGCATTTGGACAATTAGCCGGTATAGCCGAGATCGCACCTGTGAAGCGAACAACCTCGACCAGCAAGCGTTTCAGATTTTGCCCTGTGCGGTGGATGGTGACGTTTTTACACCGGGAGAGAAAGACCCAGCTTTCGTTGAAAAATACGGGCTTGCCGGCACTCAGGTACTCATGACCGTAGCGCGGCTATGGTCAGGCGATATTTATAAAGGTGTCGATGTGACTATTCGGGCTTTGCCTTTAATTTTACAAAAATACCCGAAAGTGAAATATTTAATTGTTGGGCGGGGAGACGATCAACCCCGTTTAGCCCAATTGGCGCAAGACTTGGGCGTAGCAGATCGGGTCGTGTTCGCCGGCTTTGTCAGAGCAGAAGACTTGCCGGCGCATTACCGCCTCGCAGATGCCTATATCATGCCTTCCCAAGAAGGCTTTGGCATTGTGTATTTAGAGGCAATGGCGTGTGGGGTGCCGATGGTTGCCGGTGAGGCAGATGGTTCTGCTGAACCCTTGCTGGATGGTAAACTGGGCTGGAGAGTGCCCCATCGAGATCTAGAAGCCGTAGCCGGTGCCTGTATGGAAATTCTCAAGGGCGAAGATAGCCGGTGTGAGGGAGTTTGGTTACGGCAGCAAGTGCTGGAGCATTTCAGTACGGCTACCTTTACTTTGCGCCTTAAACAACTCCTAGATTTGTGATTAGTATGGAAATAGTCCGTACCATCGTGACCCATAGGAGACGACCGTGAACCAGAACAGCCCCAAAATCTTTCAATTCAACCTGTCTGGCGTGGGCAATTGGCTAACCATCTTACTGATCGTTTGGTTGCTGGCAACTTTTGGCTTGGGCTGGCTGGTCAATTCCCTGTTATTTTTGATGGGTTTGGCTTTAATTGTGCCGGTGATTGCATACTTTGGTTTACGCTGGTGGCTGAGTCGAAATCTGATTGAAGACCCTTGTCCAGTGTGTCAGTATGAAATTACGGCTTTGAATCAAACTCAACTGCAGTGTCCTAGTTGTGGTGAACCCCTTCAAGTTCAACAAGGTCATTTGGAGCGCTTAACACCTCCAGGTACGATTGATGTCAAGGCTGTTGAAGTATCTGCTAGGCAGCTTGAAGATTAGTCGCTCTTCGTGTGTGCCTGAGGGCACGCTGCGCTATCATCTGCCGGTCGCTATGTGGAACTTCGCTAATTGTTCATGCAGTGGTTGTGATTAGCGGGGTATTTTTAGTGCCGGCACTTGAGCGCTTTAAGGATGTTTTTGTGTTGAGAAATTGACGGCGGGAGGAGTTAAGGTTTTTTAACCGCAGATAAACGCAGATGATAGCGTAGCGTGCCGGCAGGCATATGCGGATCGGTTAAGCGTTGGTGTCAGAGATAGAGCGATTCTCAATTTGAGACGAGGCGTTTATCGTGGATGAGTGGGTGTGAGAACCGCTATCTCTGTTTTACGGTTAATTGATGTTGGGATGAAACCGGCAACGGAAGGTTTTGATTAAGGCTTTGCCGTGACAGATAAGGTGAAGGGATTTTTACCTTGGGCGCGATCACCAACGTAAATATTATAGGTTCCGGGTTTCCAAAATCCAGAGATTTCAGGCTGACCTAATCCACAAAAACGTCCTCCCGGCCCTTCAATTAACAGCGTTGGCTGACCGGCACCTTGGACAGTGAAACGCAGATAGGTAAATGGCTCATTTAACTGAACTTGGAGATTTGGGGCGTCTGCGATAAATCCGCAGTCACCGCTGTCTTTTGTGCCTCCAGATGTGCCACCCCCAAGCGGTTGAGGATCGGGCTGGAAGTTAGGAGAAATTGGCACCGCTTGCGCGTTACCCGGAACCCCAGTGAAAGCCGCTAAAATCAAGAGCGCGGCAGTGGGAACAACCATCCAGCGACGGAATTTTTCCATTCTTGTCATTCCCCTTTGCTCAAGGGGTTCCTCACAATTAAATACTCTATATTTCTTTAGGACGAGTGGGGATTGTGGAGGTTCCGACCCTCACAACAGGCTATCTTTTATATTAGATGCTACATTCGCTACAATCACAACAATCATGTACTGAAGCGGCGTCGTGTTTCTTCCTAGGGCTAAAGCCACGCTTGTTTTCACACTACCGGCATATTTTTATGAATTCAGAATCTGAAGAGGCTCAACGCCTAGAGCGTCAAATGCAAAAACTAGAGGTTGAAGTCAATCAGCAGCAGCCTCTACAAACCCATTTTGAAGCATCTCCTGCTATTCAATCCCTGTACACTCAATTTCTGAGTTGGTATCAAAGACTTCCTCAAATTGGCCAAGTAGCAGTGATTGGCGGCGGCATACTGATCGGGCTGTCAGCGCTCAGTATAGTCTTTCAACTCATTCGCCTAGCTTTTAGTCTTGCAGTGCTAGGAGTGATACTCTACTTGGGATACAAGTTTTTCTTGGTTCCCCAATCCTCACAAGATAAAGATTCGTAACGGGGAATTCTACTGATGGCTAGCTCAAGCGCAACTAGAGGCATTTATCGATCTAAGCAAGTGTCTATGCCGGCCAACTCCCTGCCGCTGCTAGCCCGACGTTGCGGTGCTTGGGCGGCAGAAGTTTCCTTGATTGTAGCGAGTGCGCTGATTCCATTCAGTGTTGGGTTGTACGCCCAGTCTCATCTGCCGGCTAAGTCAGTTCCCCTGAATCCTGTGCTAGCCAATGTGGAGGCGGCGGTTGCCAAAACTTTGATTATTCCCATGCGGTTGCCTTACCGGCAGGTATCTCCCTTAACCAATTTGCTGTGGACTGGGGCGCTTGTGACGCCTTTGCTCGTCGCTGGTGGGCAAATTTACTTACTGGCTAAAACCGGCAAGACGCTTCCCAAGCGCTGGTTCGGGCTACAGGTTGTCACGGCTGCCGGTGATCCACCTGGTTTTAAACGAGCTTTGCTGCGCGAAGGGGTAGGCAAGTGGGGAATTCTGCTGGGTGTCGCTTATACGATTTGGCGCTTTAGTGGGGCGGTGCCAGATTTGGGAATTTTAACTGGACTAGCCGGCTTAATGCTATTGGCGGACGCCGTTAGCGCTAGGTTCAATCCCCAGCGTCAAACGTTTCATGACCGCTTGGCAAGAACGTTTATTTTAGATGCTGAGGGCAGTGTGCCCAAGTTCCAGCGGTTCGATGCGCCAAGGTTCGGGCAATCTGGGGCGTCTGCTGGTTTGAACGATGAAGATGAAGATGCCACCATTGCAGCCCTTGTTTTAACGCCTGAAACCCGTTGGCGGCGATCGGGAATTTTAAACTGGATTCGTCAAAATCCGGGCGTAACGCTGCTAATTGTTACGGTAACAACGTTAGGTTCAGTCTTAATAACTTTTGTTGGTACTCAAGTTTATATACAAAGTCAGGTAAACTGGCGTCAAGGCCGGCAGCAGGATAAGGAGACGTTTCTGCAACTGGTGAATAAGTTCGCACCGGATCAGAGACGAGGTGCGATCTTGGCGATGGGAACGCTAAACCAGCCGGATGCTCAGATTCAGCTATTAACCGATTTACTTAGCTTAGAAACTGAGCCACAATTGATGGATGCGATTGGGCAAGCATTAGTCACCACCGGCCCTAAAGCGCTTCCTTTTTTACAGCGTTTGAATCAGTCTGTGAGAAACGATTTAGAGTCTCTGCGCTATGGCGGCAACCGGCAAGAACGTCAGCAGGTGGCGTTGCGGTTGCGAACCACTCAGCGGGCAATTGCTAGAATTCTCACGCTGTATAATGAGCAAATTCACGCTGCCGATCTTAGCCGCACAAATCTGGCGCAAACAACTTCTGACTCAACTCAGTTTACTTTGGTGCTAGATAAAACTGATTTATCACGCATTCAGTTTAGGGGCGCGATTCTAACAAACGCCAGTTTTCAAGAAAGCCGGTTTTATGGTGCCGGTGAGGATAGACTATTTGGCACCTTTGACGATAAAATTGCGGATCTCAGTGGTGCTGATCTTAAAGAAGCCAACTTTACCGGCGCTTTACTTAGCCAAGTTTTGATGAATGGCACAAGTTTAATTCGCGCTAATTTAAACAAGGCGAATTTGTCTAGGGCGCATTTAAAGAATGCAAATCTTAGCAGTGCTCAACTCACGGGTGCAAATCTCGGTCAAGCGGTGTTAACAAATGCTAGTTTAACCGGGGCGAGTTTAGGCGACGCTAACCTAGCCGGTGCGAATCTACAACGGGCGCGACTCAGTCAAGTGAAAGCCGTTGGGACGAACTTTCAATGGGCGAATTTAACCCAAACTGAGTGGCAACAGGCAGATTTATCAGGGGCGGATCTACGTCAGAGTAATCTTCAAAATGCTGACTTGTCTTCGACGAGACTGGTAGGGGCAAATTTAGCCGGCGCACAATTGCAGTCAGCCAATTTCCGCAACGCCGATCTTAGTGAAGCAGATTTACGGGAAGCCAAATTAGCCGGGGCAGATTTTCAAGGAGTAACCTTTGTCGCAATTGTGCCGGCTACACCGGATCAATTTGTGCAAGCCATGCCTGCCGGTGCTTCTTCCATCTACCTTCAAGGCGTTGATTTTAGTTTAGTAAAAAACTTAAATGTTAAACAACTAACTTATATCTGTGCTCAAGGCGCACTGCATCCAAAATGTGCCGTTTCAAACCGCTAGAACCCGACAATCAAGAATCAAGAAAAAAGGAAAAAACCTATAACAAAGTCTCCGCTTCATCTAAGCTTGTGAAAACATTGTAAAAGCCAACTATCAACTTTATCTGCGTACGCCTAATAGCAAACTATCGCCCACATCTGCGTTTATCTGCGGTTTAAAGAAGTCAGCATTTGCAATAACTCAATTTTTCCTTGCTACTCACTAAAACCGCCGGCAAAATAGAATTTTCTGCTCAATTCTAAGTGTGAGGAATAAAGACATGGAATATCTTAAGGGTTTATTGTGGGCAGTCAGTATAGCAGCACTCGGAAGCATTACAACATTAAACATCAATATCGAGCCGGTTTTCGCTCAAGCAGCGTATGGTAGCTACGTCGGCGTCGGAGGTTCAGTAGGAGTTGGCGGCGACGACGGAACCCAAGGTGCCGCAGTCGTTGCAGTACGCTATAAACTGCTAGAAGTTCCAGTTTCTCTACGCGCCCAAGCCTTCATTAATGGCGACGGAACAGCAATTGTTCCTACCGTTTCCTATGATATTCCCATGAATTGGCAGACAGATGCTTATGTTGGTGCCGGCGTTTCCTTTGCCGACGGTGAGACACCCGTAGGCGACAAAACAAGCTTCGCCATTCAACCCGGAATTGACTACTCACTACCTAATAGCCGATTAGTCGTATTTGGCAATGCCATTATTGCATTTGACGCCTATCGGAAAGAAGGCGGCGCTGCTGTTTCTGTGCAAGGCGGTTTAGGTTTAAGATTTTAAAGAGAAGATTTTTAACCGCAGATAAACGCAGATGATAGCGCAGCGTGCCGTTAGGCATACGCAGATGTTTTATCTGTGTCCATGTGTGGTTTATAAAAAACAAGCCTTTGCAATAGTGTCAAAACTTAGAAGTACACTGAAACCCTACAACTTTCCAAGGCTCAATTTTAAAACCTTCACCCTTTACCGTGTCAACGCTTCGTTCTAATAAATCGACACTATGACTAATTGTTAAACCCACATCACTTTTTAATTCTAAATCACCGGCTTCTCCGTGACATTCATAGCCTCGCAAAATCCAAGCATTTGGATGATCTTCTGCCCGCTTGAATGCCATTAAAATGAAATTCTCAGCCGATAACTCTAAAAAGCTACCCGATGCCGGCAGCGAAGCATTTTGATTTTCACCGGCAGGCACAATGACTTTCACTTGCAGCGGTATATTCAATTCATAGCCGCGTCGAACTGTCTGAGCATTTTGCCAACTGCCGGCATGAGGATAGATAGCGTAAGTAAATTGATGAATTCCTCTATCCGCTTCGGGATTCGGCCAAGTTGAACCTCGCAGCAGCGTCAATCTCAATTGATTGCTTTCGGCATCATAACCGTATTTGCAATCATTTAATAAGCTTACACCGTAATTATCTGTACTTAAATCCGCCCAGCGAAGTGCCGGCACTTCCCATTTTGCTTTTTCTTCCGGTGTCTGGGGTTTAGTGGTTCGTTGAATTGCACCGCAAGCAATCTCATAAGTGGCAAAATCCGCCTCTAAATTAAGCGGGAAAGCAGCTTTCACTAAAACATGACGTTCTTGCCAATTTACCTCATTTTCAATCTTCAAAACTGGGGAGTTGGCGTCTAAAACATAATCTTGCTGAAATTTTGACTCACCAAACTGTTTAACAACACGCAAACGCTGCCGCACTTTTCCGTTATCTACCCAATAAATTTCTTTTGAAACGGGTGCCGGTAAAGGATGCTGTTCGTAATTTGGATCAATATTCCAAGCATCCCAATACTGACCACTATCTTGAAAAGTTTGCAGTTGATTTTCTGCTTGATTGATAATCTCACGCTTATTTATTTTATCCCAAACTTGGCTCAAGTTTCCTGAGCTAGCATCGATAGTTACGCGCAGTAAGTCATTTTCTAAAACCCAATTTTCTGTATCTTTTTCAGAAAGTGAGTTTAAATTTGCTAAATTATTTGTATTTTGATAGATTTCTATATCTTTTTTGGGATTGTCTTCTAAAAATATATCAAGATTAAGCTTTTCTGCCGGCACAGGAGAAAGCCAATAAACACGATAACCAACTGAAGGGATATCCGTCGCCACAAATAGCAGTGTGGATGCCTCAGATAGTTGGGAAATCACCTGTTTTCCAGCTAAATCATAAATTTGCCATTCTTGATTAGAAGCTGCCGACAAGGAAACGGCAACCACTTCAGATCGCTGCCAATTGAGGGGATTAAAAACGAGAATTACTTGGGCGTTGGGTTGCGGCGGTTTTGGCAGGGCAATTTGTAAGGAAAGTGAACTGATTGCTTTGTTTAAAATTGACTGACAAACCTGTTCTACTTCTATCCAAGCTTGGTTTGCATCAATATAAACTTCAGGAATCGAAGAACCGGGAATAATATCATGAAACTGGTTAAATAATACTTTTTTCCAAGCGTCTTCTAATTCAACTTTTGGATAAATATCGCCGGCAGTGAGAGTTGCGAGAGAAGCAAACAGTTCTGCTTGATACAATAATCCTTCACATTGCCGGTTCCGGCGCTTTTGATCTGCGTGGGTGGTATAACAACCTCTGTGAAATTCTAGATATAATTCATCGTTCCAAACCGGCAACGCCTTTTGCCCGGGAAGGCTGTTAATCAAAGACAAATAATCAACCGCGCTTGTAAATTCCATGTGCGGAAAGAAAGGAGATTGCTGCCATCTTTGGGCAATTTCTAACATATCACGAGTTGGGCCACCGCCGTGATCACCAACTCCCGGCAACCAGAGAGAATCTTTTAAATTTGTTTGAGTTTCCCACTCACAAACGTATTTGGTCATTTTCACCGGCTCAATACTTTCCCCAATCAAAGCCGACATATAACTGCATATTTGTGTGCCATCAGGTGACTGCCACCAAAAAATACCGTGAGGGAATTTTGTTGTGTCGTTCCAGCGCAGTTTTTGGGTGACAAAGTATTCAACACCCCCTTGTTTTAACAACTGGGGTAACTGCCAGCAAAAACCAAAACTATCGGGTAGCCATGCCACCGGCATTAACTGACCGAATTTTTCTTGGATATAACGCTGCCCGTATAAAATTTGGCGGACAATTGATTCACCGGCAATCAAATTTAAATCCGGTTCTACCCACATTCCGCCCACAATTTCCCATTTGCCGGCAGCCACTTGTTGCTGAATTGCCGCAAATAAATCGGGACGATGTTCTTCAATCCAGGCATACAGTGCCGGCGAAGAATGACAAAAAATTAAATCTGGAAAATCTAATTGTAAAGCTAAAACCGATTCAAAGGTTCGCTGAGCAGCAACCCACGTTTCACTCACCGGCCATAACCATGCTAAATCGAGGTGAGCATGACCTAATAAGTATATTTTAGATTTTATAGGCTGAAGTTGGGATTGCAGCGTTTGACGCAAAGAAAACAGTGTTCTTTCAAAGCTTTGCCGATTGGGTAACGCCGCCCAACTAATTTCTGTAATTGCCGCTGATAAAGTATTTAACTGTGCCGGCTCAAAGGTTTCTAAATAGTGCTGTAAAACTGCTAACTCATCCGCCACAAAACCCGGATCGATGCAGTCCTCATCAATCATTTCCCACACACACAGGGAACGCACCAAAGCACCGTTATCATGGTTAGGACTTACCAACCGCAATAAAACGGTAAATTCCTCGCCGGCAATCACAGCGGAACTCAACAACACCCGTACCGCACAATCAAATAAATCTCCCTGCTGCGCTAACTTCCCATTTAGAAAAATCTGGGCATCTTCCGCCCACCAACTCAGCGACAGGCGCAACGTTAAGCCTTCTAAAGGATAGCCTTGCAAATCCACCGGCACACGCAACCGCTGAAAAAGCCACACCACCTGACGCCCACCTTTCCAAGCAATATGTCCCTTGGCATTAAGCGGGGCAATTGGCCAATTTTCGGCAACCGCTGCTACCTCCGTAACCGGCAAGTCAGTTTCGCAATATTGCCAGCCGGTTTGCACATTCAGATGAGTCAGCTGGCGCAATTTTTCAATCGATTCAAAAATTTGAGCGCAATCCACAGTTTAATCCTCTTCCTATGCCACAAAATAGAAATGGCAGCCTGTCGCCTCTAAAAATTATGTCCGGTTCTTCTGGTCGCTATCAAAGTAGATTTTTTAACTTCCTCTCCCAAAAATCCCGCCGCGTAGCAGAGACGTGCGATCACGCCGTACGACAACTAAAAGTCGCAACGGTTTGGGGTACACAAGTCTTCCTGTATCCGATCTATGCCATCTTTCAAACCGCGAGATTGACAGGAAAACAGCTAAAACCACCCGCGAATGAGGGAAAACCCTTATTGCAGGAGTCTACCAGCTCACAGCGTCAAGAACCTCCTACCGTAGACACACCCCTGCAGAAAGTGCTGGAAGCCACCCAAACGCTTTCCCTGCCAGAGGATGTGGCAACACGGTTTTCACCATCGGCAGGTAATTCAGCCTTGGCCGTCAAACCTGCCAGCAAGCTGAATGCAGCGAAATCAGCAAAAATTCAGAACAATGCCGGCAAAGGCGACAATGCCATCATTCATGGCGTTGCTTCCCTGATTGCGACAAAATCCTTAGTGCTAGTAACCGTTAAAAATGAAGTTTTAGATATTTTGACACCGCCGCAGCAGGAAAAACTGCGCCAGCGAATTAGTTGGGAAGTCGCCCACTACTGCCGTTACCGAAAGCTTGCTGCAACTCAACGCCAGAAGAATCTCGCCCAACTACCGCCACCCGAAGAAAGAGCAAATCTCGCCCTGCCGGTGCGTGTATTTGTGGATGTCATGGCGTGGGTACAAAGTGGCCCTGTGGCAGTTGCTGTTAATTTATTTCAAGAAGCGGCGCTGGTTTTGCAACCTAGGGAGAGGGAGAAAGTCGCAGAGGCAGAGAATTTATTAGGGCTGCCGGCTGCTAATTTACCCCTAACACCGCTTCCTCAATCTAAAATCCAAGATTTAAAATCCAAAATACATGAATTGCTGCCAGATCGGGCGATAGTCGTCGTAGATCGCACCGTAGCAGCAGTGGAAACACTCAGTTTACCGTCTGTGTCAGCCCTCACCATTGCCTTTAAGAATCGTTCTCATGGGCTACTGGAACAAGCAAAAAAACCATTTATCGCCCTCGTTACCGACTCTTTCGATAACCCTTTACCGGCAGAGACAGAAAAATCGGCATCACTTCAAAACGATCCCCTCAAAGTTCAAGCACTCATTCAGGCGGCTGTTGATTACTTTTTTGGCCCTCGTGGCGGACAATTAACAGGGGAAGCTGATGAAGATTGGCAACTGCCTGCCGGCGCACAAATACCAGAAAATCAATTAGCTGTCGGTAACACTCGCCGGCAACTCCCGCAAACCGCACAATTCAACTCAGAACCCGATCCCTGGCTTTCACTCGGCGACTTATTTGGCAAACCGGCAAGCTACAGTACAGCCGGCACATCTACCTATGAATTATCCGGTTCAGAAGATGAGCAACCAAACTTAGCATTGCCCTTCTCGCCCACCAAAAACGTGCCGGTGGGCAAATCCATTCGGAATTTAGCCAAACGTTACCTAAAACGCAAATCCGAACTGGTAAGCCAACCTCAAGATACCTCATCGGTTACCAGCACTCAAACCACTTCCAGCGAGGGAATTGCGCCAGTAAATGCGAAGCCGGCAACCCCAACCATCAAAAAACAAAACCAACCCTTGCCGGCTGCCACCAGCGAAACTCCCCCAACAGTAGCCCAACTAACGAGCCGGCGCAGCTCAATCCAACACACCCCAGACTGGATAGAAACCCACGCCACCTCAGTCGGATATGTCAAACATCCCCTAGAACTTTTGCTTGAGTGGCTGGATCGTGCAATGTTCTGGCTAGAAGAACTAGCACTCCACATTTGGAAGTTGTGGCAACAGCGCCGACACAACTAACATTTATGCACTTAAACTGCATAAATACAACCGCAAAGGAATCTAACTCAAAGCAAAAATTTTAACCATTCAGAAAATATCAAGCACCCACCTAGACACCAAATAATAACCCCTATGTGTTTGTCTGTGGTTAAAAAAATACCCCTTCAACAACGAGCGCCAAAATAAAAGTATCCAACTATTAATGCAAAATAAAAGTTTTAAATATAAAAAATCAAACCATCGAAATTTGTTGTCAAATATTTAGATATGATAAGAAAACTGTCATATTTTCATGGCACATACCCCCCGCTGTTCTAATCTGTCGGAGAACCCAGAATGGTTACCCTCAAAATCGCTGTTTATATCGTAGTTGGCTTTTTCATTAGCTTATTCGTGTTTGGCTTCCTGTCCAACGACCCGTCCCGGAACCCCAACCGGCGCGATTTGTCGGAATAAACAGCCCTTCACCCATGCCTCAGGTTGGAAAGGTGCAGTGTACCTTTATGCATCTAGCGCGGTTGAGGTCAACCGTCTGGGCTATCCGTTCGACCCATTTTGCTGATTATGCCCTATCCGGTTCCACCACCTGAACCGCCATCGGTGGTTAAATACTTGCAGCCTGAGGAAGTCCCCCATTCCGCAGTTTCTGATGCAATCGCGATTTCGCCAACACCCACACAGACTGCGGCTGGGGGCAACCCCTCCTTGATAACGCAACCCAAGCCCCTAGAGCCGGAGCGTTTGCAATCGACTCCTTTACCGGCCCTTCAAAGGCTCTCGGTGGCCTCTCTGCTGAAGCCACTAAGTGTGGCTATCGGCTGGTCACAGCCGGCCCTACAACCGCAAGCAGGCACCGCTAATGATTTATTTCCCCCGCCGCCGATAACAGCACCTGAAAATTCATTGATGCTGCCGGCGCGGTCAGTTTTTATTCGCGTCTTAGAAAGACCCGCCGGCAAAGAATTTAACTATCAGCTTCACTTAAGCAACAGAGTCACCGGCACAGAACCTTTGACACAGAACCCTGTGCCGGTCGATATTGCCCTTGCTGCCATAAAAAAGTCAGTCCAATGGCAAAATGCCCCAACGGGTGAGCCGGTGCCCTTACCACCCATCGCCCCAGAAGATGTGGTGGAATTAACCGCTGATCGTCAAGAGTACGACTCAGAACGCCAAATCGTCACGGCACAAGGCAACGTCGTCATGCGAATTCGCGACTCGGTGCTGGATGCAGACCGAATTCAAATCAATTTGCAAACTCGGATGGCGGCAGCCGAGGGAAACGTTGCTTGGAGACGTGGACAGCAGGTGTTGCGCGGTGATCGATTTGAATATAACTTTATTCAAAACGTCGGAACCGTTAGCCCAGCCGGCGGTGAGCTGTATCTGGCAACCGGCGGGGAGGCATCCGCATCAACCTTACCCACCGATGTCAGCGCAGTCGCCTTGCAAGAGGGCGCATTAAGCGATCGCATCCTTGCCAGCCAACCCCTGGAAAACGTCACAGAAACTCCAGGCGGCGTTTCCATTAATGTCGGTTCCGGTTTCGGGCAAAGCGGGCAGATCAGGCGTGTGCGTTACGAAGCCGACCAGCTAGATTTCACCCCAGAGGGAGGACTTGCCCGGAATATTCGCCTCACCAACGACCCGTTTTCACCCCCTGAATTAGAACTGAGGGCAGAACGCGCCACATTTACGCGTATTTCCCCCTTGGTAGATGAAATTCGGGCAGAACGCCCCCGCTTGGTGTTTGATGGGGGTTTTTCCCTACCATTGTTGCGAAATCGCGTGCTAATCGACCGGCGTGAGCGTGACCCAGCTTTATATAGCTTCGGTTATGACCGCGAGGATCGGGGCGGGGTGTTCGTGGAAGGCCGGTTTAATCCGCTTTCAGAGCCACAACTGCAGCTAAGCTTGCGACCGCAATTTTATATTCAAAGAGCCTTGGAAGGGGAAGGCAGTAGCTTTGCAGATTTGTTTGGTCTAAAGGCCAGACTTAATGCCACCCTAACTCCACGCACCAGCCTGATCGGTTCGGCGGTATTCACAAGTCTGGACTTGAACGAAGTAGACGACAATTTACGGGCAAGTCTGCGACTGCGTCAATTGGTGGGCACTCATGCCCTAACCGGCGAATATTCATTCCGTGATCGCTTGTTTAATGGTTCCTTGGGCTATCAAACCGTTCAAAGCAGTCTGGGTGCGGTTCTCACATCGCCGGTGATTCAATTAGGAACTAGCCGGATTAACCTCAGCTATCAGGCAGCGGCGCAGTATGTTAACGCCGACACAGATCGTTTGGATTTACTCGATCCAATCCGGGAAAACAATCGCGCCGGCCTGGGCCGCTATCAAGCCAGTGCAGCGTTGAGCAGAGGCATTCCCTTGTGGCGGGGTCAATCACTGCCGGCAACTGCGACAGAAGGCTTAAAATACACCCCCGTGCCGGTGTTGCCCTATCTCCAACTCGTTCTTGGACTCCGAGGCGTCACAGGCTTCTACAGTAACGGTGATAACCAATCTTCCCTCACCGGCAGCGTTGGCATCCTCGGACAAATCGGTAATTTTTCCCGGCCTTGGTTAGACTACACCGGCTTTAATCTCACTTATACCCAAGTCTTGCAAAGCGGGGAATCTCCGTTTTACTTCGACCGCATTGCTGATGTCAGAGTCTTGGGTGGTGGCATCGTCCAGCAAATTTATGGCCCGTTCCGTCTAGGATTTCAAACCGCTGTTAACTTGGATACCGGCGAAGAAATCAATACCGACTACATTCTGGAATACAGCCGGCGCACCTATGGCATCGTCCTGCGCTACAATCCAGTGCGGGAAATTGGCACCTTGACGCTGCGAATTAGCGACTTTAACTGGACGGGTGGCCCTCAGCCCTTTGCCGGCTCAGATGAGATCCGCTCAGTAGAGGGAGGCGTTCGCCGCGATTATGATTAAGGCATGGATGACATTCGTCATTTGTGCTTTGTCGGTTGCCGGTTGGCAAATAACAAATAATAAATGACAAATGACCTCCTAAGTCCTGAGTTGTTCTCAGAACAGCGATGATAGAATCGGCCAGAGATTTTGCGGTTGCCGCTGCAACTGCGCTACTAACTCACTACAGTTTTGACCTGGGTGGCTACACTGCTGAGCAACTGATCGAGCGGTGGTTGGGCGACTATCAGGCTCATTGGTTGCGTTTGGCCCTGATTGAGGCGCTCTATCAAGGGCGTTACAAAGCGATTTCGGTGGCCCAAATTTTAGCGCTTTGGCGTCGGCGCGGTCAGCCGATTTTCCATTTCAACCATGAATTTGAGCGCTTAGTGTGCCGCAAGTTTCCCAATACCTTAAGCAGCCAGTTAGATTTCTATCCGGAACTTTCTTCAGTTTCAGCCGCAACGATTTCTGCTGCCGGTTTTTCTGGCGAAGGCGAAGAGAATGAGCTAGAGGTGACCGGCGAAGAAGAGGCTAACCCCTCAGAAACGCCGGCACTTATGCCTGGTGAAGCCGTTAGCCGGCCTAATGAGGCGCAAACCAGAGGGAGTACGTTCCCGCAAACCGACGTTGTGGGAGACGCTGAGGCAATCCTTGAATTTACCGATAATGCAGCGCTAACAGAACCCCGATATTATCAAGCTGAACAATCTAAGCCGGTTGGTTCCAATCCGAATGCGGCGGTACCGGCAGAAACGGAGAAGACTGCAGAACAACTGCTGCAAGCTACTTGGCCCGTCAAATTCCAACCGTTGCCTGCTAAGGGGGAACCACCAGTCCCTTCAGAACAGGCAAAAGCGTTGGATACGCCTCAAGAAGAGTCGGTTGAGGTGGCAAATATAGAGGATGAAGCCGGTTTAAGCCCGAAGTCCGAAACATCGTCTCAGGGTAAGTATCAGGCTGATTGGTCGCGCTGCGATACTAGCAAACAACCAATTGTCCAGTTCTCTCCCAGTCCCGAATCCTCTGAGTTTTACACCAAGCTGAAAGCAGTGGCCCACCCCCCAGAAGATGCCGGTGTTGAACCTTCAGTCGGCAAACCTCAGATTAGAGACATTGAGGTAGAAAGAGATTTGTGGGAAGACGATTGAGTTTTGAGTTTTGAGTTGGGAGAGGTCGTTTTGAATCCCCCATGCCCCATGCCCCGTCTTGAGTTTGGAGGTGAACAGAAGAAGTTCTATATTTTGAGTGCTGCTGAACTAAATTTTTGCTGCTATAACTAGAAAAATTAACAATTTGACTCCGCTAATTGCATTGACTGGAGTACAATGATCCGGTAAAACTTCCCTGAAGAGCATCCTGTTTGTCCATTAGCAGGACTCCCAATAAAAATCGGCATTGTCGTTTTGACACTTGAGCTGCCAACAAGTTATAACCGTTCACCAGTTCAGCCCTCAGATGTTAGTGACCTAGAAATCCGTTCGGCGTCCAAGAGCGCGGGCATTGCTATCGCACATCCCTCACCAGCGTCTGGGTCAATCTCAAATGCAAGCGTTCGGAATTGGGAGAACAGTCTTCGATGATCCCGCTTCGCATTCGTTAGAATTTTTACAAAAATCAGCGGCGTATTTTTCCGGGAATCGCCCTAAGTGGATATCATGGACAACTTACAGGTGTCCAAATACCAAAAAGCAGCTATATTTAGCAGAACTGAGTCCAGGCTGCGGCTCACGCAATCTTTCTGTGGAACTTCTCCAAGGTTCCTCAGTTCCTAACTACCCAACCATTTCGCTCGTCCTTAAACTCGCCTCTGGCATATTATTGATGACTGCTGTACCTCTACCTCGCCGGCCATCGCAACCTGTGAATCCTGCTGACAGTAGTGCCTCTGCGGACATGACACCCGTTTTTGCCCTCAAAGACTTAGTGGCACGTTTGCAGCGGGAACAGCACAAAATTCAGGATTTGCTCAGTTCTCTCGGTTTCGCTCTGCGAAGCTTTAACAATCTCAATCAGTTTTTAGAGCTAATTCCCCTTGTCGCCAGCCGTGTGACTGATGCAGATGGGGGGGCACTGGTGCTATTTAAACCAAATGGCCAAGTGAGGCTACAGCGGTTGCATTGCCAGGAGGGCCGGCAGTGTCAGGATATCCGCCAAGCGCTGGAGGCAGCAACCCGTCAAGTAGCAGCCTCTTCCTCATCTGCTGCGCCCCTAACGCCTTCCACCGCCACCCTCGATAGTGAAGTCAGCCGATCCTTAGGTGCAGATGTGCAATTGTTTGGCACTGCCATTTTGATTAAGAATGCTGAACGAGGGCGTCTGTATGTTTTTAGCCGCGATCCCGAATACACCTGGACGGAAACGCGCCAGAAGTTAGTCCGTTTAGTGGCTGACCAAACGGCAGTGGCTATTGAAAATGACGAACTGACGGTTGAACTGCGCCAGAAAGAACGGCTAGATCGGGAACTGGAAATTGGGGCAGAAATCCAGCTGCGCCTGCTGCCTCGCCAATGTCCCAAAATTCAAGGCGTTGAACTAGCAGCAAAGTGCCAAACGGCGAACCGTGTGGGGGGAGATTACTACGATTTCATTCCCACCAGCCACGATTGTGAGAGGCGCACGCAAGGTGAACAGGTGCGCTCTAAAGCGCCTGGTGGTAACCCAGCCGGTCCCTGGAGTGTGGTGATCGGGGATGTCATGGGTAAGGGAGTGCCTGCCGGCCTGATTATGACTATGACGCGAGGAATGCTGCGAGCGGAAGTTCTTAATGGCCACTCGCCGGCTCGGATTCTGCAACATTTAAATCGGGTCATGTATACCGATTTGGAAAATTCCCACCGATTTGTCACGCTATTTTATTCAGAGTACGACCCACAAACGCGTATCCTGTCTTACAGTAATGCCGCTCATCACCCCCCACTGTTGTGGCAAGCCGGCACCGGCGCGATCCAACGCTTAGATACACTGGGAATGCTGATTGGTTTGGATGCAGACACCACCTACCAAGAAGCTCAAGTGCAACTTCACCCCGGAGATACGATTATTTATTTCACTGATGGGTTTACGGATGCAGCCAACCAAAGTGGTGAGCGTTTCGATGAGGAAAATCTGATCGGCGCTTTTCAATGGGCTTGCCAGCATTGCCCAAATCCCCAAGCGATTTTAGATTATCTGTTTGATCGGGTGCAGCAATTCATTGGCCTAAATAACCACAATAGTGATGATATGACGCTTGTGGTCATGCAGGTGCAATCTTCTGAGATGGCTGTAGGGCGTTCAGTTCAAAAAGCTGCGGTGACAGGGGAGTAGGCAAAGGTGAAGGGTGAGAGGGTAAAACTCACCTCGCATCTAACACTCATATTTTGCCGGCTCCTTCCTGTGAGAAACTGGCCGCTGTGAACTGAAACCTAATTCAGGCAGACGCCCCCTTTACAAATCCCCAAAATATGCAACATTAATGATGGGCTAGCTGCATTCAAAGGTTTATGCCGACTTATATGATTTATGGCTGCTGAAAATTCATTCAGTGATTGGTTTTATTAATACAAAAATCGAAATTAAAAATGGTATAACTTTTAGTAGTTCTCACTTGAGAGGCTTTTCCTTGAGGTGAGGAAAGTCATCTATTTACCGTCAAACTTCAGTAGTCAGCTTAGATTTTGTGTAAGGAGAAAAAATGGTCATTAACTTAATTCACCAAGCGACAGCGGGGTTAGCCGGCATGACAGTGAGCAGTGATTCTGTGCAGCTTTTCCTTTGGAAGTCGCTCTTCAATGGAGCGGTACTGGCTCAAAATGTCAGTCAGACGAACGTTTTAACGGATATGCAAAAAGCCTTTAACAATTTTATCCAAACCGGCCAAGTTTGGGCAATGTTGGCGGGAATTGTGATTGGCTATGTAATTCGGAATACGACTGCTTCTTAATTATTGATTAGGCGTTAACAGGGGGTGATTGAAGTGGATAAAAAATTAAACTTCACTGACAGTCACTCACAATCAAATTTACCAGCATAAGCATAAGGCAAAGCGAGAAACTGCCGTGACTGAACAAAAGACTTGGAGCCAGCGATTTGAATCAGCGCTGCATCCCGCCATTGCACGGTTCAATGCCAGTATTAATTTTGACATTGAATTAATTGAATATGACATTACCGGCTCTGTCGCTCATGCCAAGATGCTGGCAAAAACCGGCATTATCTCAGCGGAAGAAGGCGAACATTTAGTGGCAGGCTTGGAAAAGATCCGGCAAGAATATCGGCAGGGATTTTTTAGACCAGGCGTTGATGCTGAGGATATACACTTTGCCGTTGAGCGCCGGCTGACAGAAATTGTTGGAGATGCCGGTAAAAAACTGCACACGGCACGCTCTCGCAATGATCAAGTTGGCACTGATACCCGACTGTACTTGCGCGATCAAATCGGTCAAATTCGGGGTCAGGTGCGCGAATTTCAGGAAGTTTTACTGAATTTAGCCCAGCAGAATATTGAGACGCTGATTCCCGGTTACACGCACCTACAACGAGCGCAGCCGGTGAGTTTAGCTCATCACCTGCTGGCTTATTTTGAAATGTCTCAGCGCGACTGGGAACGCCTGGGAGATGTGTGCCGGCGCGTGGATGTATGTCCCCTAGGTTCGGGTGCACTTGCCGGCACCACTTTCCCCATTGATCGGCATTATACCGCCGAATTGTTGGGGTTTAGCAACGTTTATGCCAACAGTTTAGATGGGGTCAGTGATCGCGATTTTGCGATTGAATTTCTCTGTGCAGCTAGCTTAATTATGGTTCACCTAAGCCGGCTGTCTGAAGAAGTCATTCTTTGGGCATCTCAAGAGTTTGGTTTTGTTACCCTCAAAGATAGCTGCGCCACCGGCTCTAGCATTATGCCCCAGAAGAAAAACCCCGACGTACCAGAATTAGTAAGAGGAAAAACAGGGCGTGTGTTTGGGCATTTGCAAGCAATGTTGGTGTTAATGAAAGGATTGCCTTTAGCCTATAACAAAGACTTGCAAGAAGATAAAGAAGCGCTATTTGATGCCGTTAAAACCGTTAAAGCTTGTTTAGAAGCGATGACAATTTTGCTGCGGGAAGGAATCGAATTTCGCAGTGAGCGTCTGGCTGAGGCGGTGGCGGAAGACTTCTCGAATGCGACAGATGTAGCAGATTATTTGGCAACAAAGGGCGTGCCATTCCGCGAGGCGTATAATCTTGTGGGAAAGGTAGTAAAAACTTGTCTGGCTGCGGGGAAATTGCTCAAGAATTTGAGTTTGGAAGAGTGGAAAGAATTGCATCCCGCTTTTGAGGGAGATATTTATGATGCAATTACACCCAGGCAAGTTGTTGCCGCACGGAATAGTTATGGCGGGACAGGTTTTGTGCCGGTGAGGAAAGCAATAGAGGAGGCAAAGTGCCGGTTGAACTCATAGGCGTGAGAGACAAGTTGTTGACTGTAATATTGGGGTGAAATGTTGAACAGGCAACTCGGAAAAATTAAGGCTAGGAAATTCTACTGGGAGCCGGTATTGGCAGCTTTCTGACGCTGGCGACGAGTAGCGATCCGTTTAGCTAAAGCCAAAGTAGCCTCTTTATTATGAGACCTAGTATGGCATGAAGGACAAAGCGTCATCATGTTTTGTAGATCAGCAGAGCCTCCTTCACTATACAGAATTAGGTAATGACCGTGAGCTTTAGGGTTCACCTACCAACACACCATATATAGCGTTTCTCAAATAACAGAGGTACAGTAATGGGGAGCTGTTGAGGGTGTAAAGATGAAAGCCTACTCACTGGACTTGCGGGAAAAAATAATCCAAGTGTATGAGAATGAAGAAATATCGCAACGGGAATTGGCGAAACGATTTTGTGTAGCCAAAAGCTTCATTCAAAAGTTAATAAAACAGTAGAGAGAAAG
>NZ_JACJOU010000021.1 GCF_014695725.1 Microcoleus sp. FACHB-672
TCGTAAGCATTGACTATTTTTTCTCGCAAATCTACTGAGTACGGTTTCATTATGATTCTCAATACCTTTAATGTTCCCTTGAGTGTACCTCATATCTCTCAAAAGCGCTGTATATGTCTACAATAAAAAGATTCGTAAAAAACTAGGAAATCTTGTAAAAGCGGGTAAAAAGTAAAGCAAGGGGAGCCTCACCTTTTTCTAAACTTGTCGTGTCGGCATCTTGTTCGCTTGTCCTCATCTGTGGCAGCAAGATGCTCGCACTCCAATATTTTGGCAAATCCCAGATGCACCCAAAGCAAGTTATAGCCGGCACCCCACACAACTCGCTATAATTCAGGCTCCAATAAATAGGAATATTTTAACAGTGTCCCAAGTTAAACAAACAGTTCTGGTAACGGGTGGAGCGGGATATATTGGCTCTCATGCGGTGCTGGCGCTGCAACGTGCCGGTTATGATCCGATTGTTCTCGATAACCTAGTGTACGGACATCGGGAAATTGTAGAAAAGATACTGCAAGTTGAACTTATTGCCGGTGATACAAATGATCGCGCCCTTTTGGATCACCTGTTTGCGACACACGAAATTGCAGCGGTTATGCACTTTGCCGTCTACGCTTATGTGGGTGAGTCGGTAACGGCTCCAGACAAATACTACCGCAACAACTTTACCGGCACTCTGACCCTGCTAGAAGCGATGCAGGCAGCGTCTGTTAAGAAATTTGTTTTTTCTTCCACTTGCGCCACCTATGGCGTCCCCCACACAATTCCCATCCCAGAGGAACACGATCAAAATCCGATCAATCCTTATGGGGCAAGTAAATTAATGGTAGAGCGAGTGCTCTCTGATTTTGATGTCGCCTATGACTTCAAATCAGTTTGGTTCCGTTATTTTAATGCTGCCGGTGCTGATCCGGGCGGATTGCTGGGCGAAGATCATAACCCAGAAACTCACCTCATTCCACTTGTGTTGCTAACCGCACTAGGCTAACGTGAATCCATCTCAATTTATGGAACCGATTATCCCACCCCATATGGTACTTGCATTCGCGACTATATTCACGTCAGTGATTTAGCATCGGCTCATGTTTTGGGCTTACAGTATTTGTTAGAGGGTGGCAAGAGTGACGTATTTAACTTAGGCAATGGCAAAGGTTTCTCAGTTACAGAAGTGATTGAAACAGCCAAGGCTATAACCGAAAAAGAAATTAAAGCAGTTAAGTGCGATCACCGTGCGGGTGATCCGCCGGCTCTCGTTGGCAGTAGCAACAAAGCCAGAAAAATTCTCGGTTGGTGTCCTGAATACTCAAACTTAAGTGATATTTTGAGCCACGCATGGCAGTGGCACCAGCAGCGTCACCAATAATTGCGCCTGATATCAAGCGGCGAGCCATGTCAAAATAGCCAGAAGTTGCTAAATTTATGATTGAGTCAAACTCCTGGATTTTCCTAGCCGGCGAGAAGCCACTGCTGCGTTTAAAATAGCTGCCTGATCAGCTAGCATTGAATGAAGTTGCCGGCTGTAAATCTATCGTTGGGAAGATTCAGCTCAGACGCTAGCTTAATTAAATGTAAAGCAGTTGATTGCGGGAAGTTGCTCAAAGGCGTCCTCATCAAAAGCTCTTAATGACCGATCACCCAGCAAGGATGTAGTGAGCGATTATGGAAGATTTTGGCATCATTGTAGCTTGTTGTGCCTCAGATTACTTATTTGCCAAGGGTTGCTGTGCCAGCATCCGGCATTTCCTGGGTGATGTTCCCCTCGCTTTGCTGATTGACGGAACCTTTCCAGTCGATTCTATGGAAAAGGCGTATGGGGTTAAAGTCGTCAATCGCCTTAACATCAGCAACAAGGTTCTCAGGGAGAGAAGCTTTGGCTGGGGAAAAACCAAAATGATCGGGTTTTGGGAAAGCCCCTGGAAGCATTTTATGATGCTGGATGCAGATACGATGGTTTGGGGAAATGTCCTTAAATACGCAAATTTTAAGGACTATGACATGATTATTGACCGGCCCTGTTACTCGTATACTGACAAAGACGTTGCTAAATTCTTCTTTGATATTCAAGGAGTTGAGCAACACTTTCCCGATTTTGATTGGCAAAAGTATCGAAATAATTATTACTGTACAGGTGCTTTCTTTGGAACGCGGGATATTTTCACGCTAGATGAATATGTGGAAATTTTGGATTTCACAGAAAAGCATCCTGAAATTTTTAAATATGGAGAAATGGGATTTTTAAATTTCATGATTTTCCGTGCGGTTCAACAAGGCAGAATTAAAGTAGGACAAGAAGATTTGCAATTGCTTGTTCCAGACTTTGAGCAACAGGAAATCAGAAAGCGCTTTCCGATGGAAACATCAGGGCCGATTTTGGAGGATGAAACGGCAACAGCAATTCACTGGTGCGGGCCAAAACCGACGTTGGCTACTTCCAAAGTGTATGCAGATCCGATGAGTTTCTTTCGGCGGAAGTACCTGAGTGAAGCAGAAGGTCTTACCGGCTTGCCGGCGGAACTCTCACTACAATTAGAAGATTTTCAGCGTTTTCTCAACGTTTACAAAGGCAAATTGCGCCGCCGATTGGCAGCGAGCAAAAAATAGAGAAATACTCTGATTTTCAGGACAGATACTTTCTAAAAGTTAATTGTCTGTCGTCATTGTAAAAATTGATTAACGACCGACAATTAGCAGAAATCTTAAAAAGCCACAATTGATTAGGCTACGGCGTTTAAAGCAAAAATTAGATTTTTGCTTTAAACTGCTTTTGCATAAAATGTAAAATTTTAAATAGCCTGATTCTAGATGTTGCATCGTTAAGTTATGCCGGCATTTAAAAAAGTTGTACTAAAATTAAATTATCAACAGGGTGCATTGCTCGGAAGGTAAAGCTTCCCAGCTCCATGACCGTGTTTGCAAAATTCGCGCTTAATTTATCCTCCATGTCTTGGCAAAACGCCCAACTCATCCGCACCCTTTCGGAGCGTTCAGGCCCAGTCGCAGACCTTGCCTTCAGTCCAGATGGTTTAATTTTGGCAAGTGGTAGCTGCGACAGCACTGTAAAGCTATGGAATTTGGAAACCGGCGATCGGCACCGCAGTCTGTTTGGCTATCCCTTAGGCGTTAATGCCGTCGCGATTAATTCTGATGGCACAATGCTGGCAATTGGTGCTCCAGACGGAACCGTTGACTTGTGGGACATGGAAACCGGCAAACGACTCCGTACACTCTGCGGACAAGGTCGGGTTATGGCAATCGTCTTTAGTCCAGATGGGAAAACCCTTGTTTCTGGTAACGATAACTCATTTTCTGACACCGTCTTTGCAACACCGGCTAACAAAGGTAACGCTGATGCCGGCGAGAGTCATGCCGGCAGTATCAACATTTGGCATTTAAGCACCGGCAAACTGCTCTACAACCTCTGCGATCCATCGGTGCCGGTGAATGCGCTTTCTATCAGTCCGGACGGCAAAAGCTTAATTAGTGGACATCGTGATGGCAGCATCAACATTTGGCACAGAAGCAGCCGGTCTCTGCCCTCACACACGCTTAACGGTCATCAAGATGCCGTTTATGCAGTTGCCATTAGCTCAAATGGGCTAACTATGGCTAGCGGCAGTGGAGATAAAACGATCAAGCTGTGGCAGCTAGCGAACGGCCATAGTTCTACCACGCTCATCGGTCATGCAGATGCAGTTTATACAGTGGCGATAAGTCCAGATGGGCAACTGCTGGCGAGTGGTAGCGGGGATGGCACGATTACAATTTGGCAGATGATCACCGGCAAACGACTGTGTTCTCTCACCGGCTATTCTCAGAATTTAAACTCAGTGATGTCCGTTGTTTTTAGCCCCGATGGCCAGAAGCTAGCCACCGGCAGCGGAGATGGCACCATCAAGATTTGGCAGGCCAGCTAAAATATTTTTCACGAATTGTAATCAGCAAGCTAACGAATAGAAGACGCTTTGGATTTAGCTGTCGGTGCTGCTGACAATACCAAAATTACCGCATTGAGCGTATCGATTTAACCGGCATTGGAAATAATACCCTCACCTTAAATTACGCATCGCTGCTGAATTTGCTGTCTGAAACGGGCGCAAGTGGCGGTTATACCAAATCCTTTTTGGTATAACTCCTTTCACCCAAGCCAAAACCTGTGTTCCAAGAGGATTTGGGCAATTTGTAGGGTGTCTGTCATAACCGGATTTGGTATTACAACCGATTAACGGTCGTCGGTGATGCCGATGATGCGGTGAGTGCTAATCTCTCTGGATTTGGATTTACCCAGACGATCAGCGCAACAGACACCACTTACAGCAAGGGCAACCTGCAATTGGTGGTAGACAATGAGGTGACTCAGCTAGGGATTATTTTTTAACCCACTGTTTCACCAAAAAGCGGTCGGGACGAACATCAGGAAAGCCCCCGCCCATCTCTACCGCTCTCATCCTCAAAGTGCAACCATAAGCGATTAAAATTAATGTTTGACCCATTAAATTCTCTATAAGATGGCAGAGACGCTTTTCTTTAACGCCCTCCGGGAAGCCATTGACGAAGAAATGGCGCGTGACCCCTCGGTGTTTGTCCTCGGTGAAGACGTGGGTCACTATGGTGGCTCCTATAAAGTCACAAAAGACCTATACAAAAAATATGGCGATCTGCGGGTTTTAGATACCCCCATTGCGGAAAATAGCTTCACCGGCATGGCCGTGGGAGCCGCAATGAGCGGTCTGCGGCCTATTATTGAAGGCATGAACATGGGCTTTTTGCTGCTCGCCTTCAACCAAATTTCTAACAACGCCGGGATGTTGCGCTACACCTCTGGCGGCAACTTCAAAATCCCAATGGTGATTCGGGGTCCAGGAGGCGTTGGCCGGCAGTTAGGCGCAGAACACTCCCAACGACTCGAAGCTTATTTCCAGGCAGTTCCAGGTCTAAAGATCGTCACCTGCTCGACTCCTTATAATGCTAAAGGTCTGCTGAAATCAGCCATTCGCAACGACAATCCGGTTTTATTCTTTGAACACGTCCTCCTCTACAATCTCAAAGAGGACTTGCCGACAGAGGAATATTTGCTGCCCCTCGACAAGGCAGAAGTCGTGCGTCAAGGCAAAGATGTCACCATCCTCACCTATTCCCGGATGCGTCACCATGTCATGCAAGCCGTGAAAAGTTTGGAAAAAGAAGGGTTAGATCCGGAAGTGATCGACCTGATTTCACTCAAACCCCTTGACTTTGACACCATTGGTGCCTCCATCCGCAAAACTCATCGCGTGATTATTGTTGAAGAGTGCATGAAAACCGGTGGCATTGGCGCTGAATTAATTGCCTCAATCAGTGATCGCTTGTTTGATGAATTGGATGCGCCGGTGTTGCGGTTGTCTTCCCAAGATATTCCCACACCTTACAATGGTGCGCTGGAACGTCTGACGATCGTTCAACCAGAGCAAATTGTAGAAGCCGTACAAAAAATGGTGGGCTTGCGAGTCTAGTCAATTTTGGATTTTGGATTTTGGATAGAATCTCCGATCAAAAATCTAAAATCTAAAATCTAAAATTGTAGCAGCGGGTAAAAGTATGCAAAAACAAACTTCATGGTTGGCTCTCATTTTAGTTCTGATAATTGGTGCCATTACGGTGCTTTATCGGGTGCCAATCCGTCTGGGATTAGACCTACAAGGTGGCGCACAACTGACCATTCAGGTGAAAACCACTGATGAGATCAAAGAAATCACGCCTCAAATGTTAGAAGATGTTGAGAGCGTGGTGAGAAACCGAGTTGACGCACTCGGCGTTTCTGAACCGTTGGTGCAAACCGTTGGGCAGGATCAAATCGTTGTGCAATTGCCAGGGGTGAATGACCCTGAACAGGCAGAACGCGTTCTCGGTGGAACCGCTCAACTAGAGTTTCGGCGAGAAAACAATAATCAGGAAGTCACCGCAGAATTAAATGTTAGACAGCAAGAACTGCGGCAATTATTAACGAAACAGGTTGAGCTGGAGAACGGGGGAGATCAGGCTGCAATTGCCCAAAATCAAGCCGCGCTCGCGCAAAAAAATGAGCAAATAAACGGGCTGTTCGATAAACTTTACGAACGCATTGGTTTAGGCGGCAAAAATCTCAAAGAAGCCTACGCTCAACCAGAGCAAAGCGGGAACAACTGGAATGTTGGCATCGGCTTTGATCAGGTGGGAGGTGAGAAATTTGCGGAACTGACCAAAAATCTAGCCGGCACTGGACGCAGCATCGGCATTTTCCTTGATGAACGGCTAATTAGTGCTCCGGTTGTCGGGCCAGAATTTGCCCAATCCGGCATCACCGGCGGCAATGCGGTGATTACGGGACGCTTTACAGCAGAAGCCGCGAATGAACTAGCAGTGCAGTTGCGAGGTGGTTCTTTGCCGGTGCCGGTAGAAATTGTCGAAAACCGCACAGTGGGTGCCACACTAGGACGCGATAGCATTCAGCGCAGTATTTATGCCGGCCTAGGGGGTCTGACTTTAGTTCTGATTTTCATGGGCGTATACTACCGGCTGCCCGGAGTCATTGCCGATATCTCCCTGGTGATCTATTCTTTGCTGACGTTGGCTAGCTTTGTGTTACTCGGCGTCACCTTAAGCTTGCCTGGAATTGCCGGGTTTATTCTCAGTATTGGGATGGCTGTTGACGCCAACGTGCTGATTTTTGAGCGCACGCGAGAAGAATTGCGAGCCGGTAAAAGTTTGTATCGCTCTGTAGAATCAGGTTTTTATCGTGCTTTTTCCAGTATTTTAGATGGCAACGTCACAACAGTGATTGCCTGTGCGGCCCTGTTTTGGTTGGGAAGCGGCTTGGTGCGAGGCTTTGCTCTAACCCTCGGCTTAGGGGTGTTGGTGAGTATGTTTACCGCCCTCACTTGCAGTCGCACTCTGCTGTTTTTTGCCATCAGCTTTCCGCAATTGCGGAAACCACAATGGTTTTGTCCCAATCTGCCCATGTCATTGAAATCTAAGGCAGGGAGTGCATGAAACTCAACGTTATCAAACGCCGATCGCTTTGGTGGACAATTTCTATCGCCATCATTCTCAGCGGTCTGATCGCAATGGTCATCTCTTGGACTCGGCCAGACATCCGTGCCCCCCTTCGTCCTAGCCTAGATTTCGTTGGGGGAACGCGGTTGCAGTTTGAACTCGACTGTACCAAACCGAACAATTGCGTTAGCGAAGCCGATCCTTCAAAACCCCGCCGGATCGAAATTGGCACCGTCCGGGATCTCTTGACACAGCAGGGTTTGGGCGGCAGTACGATCCAAATTTTGGATAAAGATCCAAAAGTAAAAGATCAGCAGGTAATCTCCATTCGGACAAAGGAATTGAAAGAGCAGGATCGCACTCAACTGCGATCCACTCTAGAGTCGAAAATCGGTGCCTTTGACCCTCAAGCCGTTAGGATCGACACCGTTGGCCCGACTTTAGGACGCCAGATTTTTTCTTCCGGCTTACTGGCACTGCTGATCTCCTTTGCCGGCATCACGATTTACCTGACTTTCCGTTTCCAGTTAGACTATGCCTTTTTTGCCTTCGTGGCATTGTTCCACGATGTTTTGATCACTATAGGCATCTTCTCGATTCTCGGCTTAGTGCTGGGGGTGGAAGCGGACAGTTTATTTATCGTGGCGCTGCTAACGATTATCGGTTTCTCGGTGAATGATACGGTGGTGATTTACGATCGGGTGCGAGAGGTGATCGCTCTCCATCCTGACCAGCATATCAACCAAATCGTGGACGATGCCGTTAATCAAACGCTGACACGGTCAATTAATACAACATTAACCGTGCTGCTGACGCTGTTTTCCATCTTTCTGTTTGGCGGCGAAACACTGAAATATTTTGCCCTTGCGTTAATTATTGGCTTTACTGCCGGTGCTTATTCAAGTATCTTCATTGCAAGTTCCTTGCTTGCTTGGTGGAGAGAGCGCACGGGTAAAGCGATAGCAGGGCCGGCACCCGGGACAGAAAACCCTGAAATATCTGCCAGCCCAGATCGTTAGATACGCCCCCAGAGTGCATCTTCTCAACCAGGCAAATTGAATCTGCTATGGCTTATCCAGAAGATCGGCAAGATCGCGAGACGCCTGCCACGTCGGCTAATTCTGACTCCACCTTTCAGTCTCAAGTGCAACGACTCCACCGGCTCACTGTTTATAGCCGGTGGCTAGTTGTGGGGTTATTGTGGGCTAATGTGGGTAGTTTGAGCCTCTGGACTTTACGCTCAGAAATTGCCCTGTGGCAAGATCATTTTACTTGGGTAGCAGTGCGCTATAGCTTGGCTTATAATCCCTTGCCGGCATTGGGACTTTCTATTTGTATCGGCATGACTTTATCAGTTCTCGTTTGGCAAAGTCGAAATATTCTGCTAGGAATGCCCGGTAAGGAACAAAAGCACTTGGAAGATCGCGTATTGCACATTCGCCGGCAAGGAAGCACCCATCCATTGTGGAAATGGATTTGCTGCCGGTGAACCTTAAAGATTAAATTGCCGGCAAAAATTCTCCCTCACCCAATTCTCTACCACACAACAGTTAACCCATCTGTGTTTATTTGTGTGCATCTGTGGTTAAAAAATCTTTTGCCTAAATCTCATCCACAGATTCAAACTCAACATTATGATACAGGTCTGAAAACGCAATTTTCAATTCAACAGAACTTAAACTTAGCACTGCCTCTTCATCTTGATATTCAGAAACTAACCATTGATTATTTTCATTATTAAAAAACTGCTCAACCGAATTTTCAGATTGCTCAATTAAAATATATTCTCTTAAACTTGGAATACGCCGATACAGTTTAAACTTTTCACCTCGATCATAGTTTTTTGTAGATTCTGATAAAACTTCTGCAATTGCTATCGGGTTAGTAATCGTATCTCTGCGCCCCTCAGCAAACTCTATAGCACCCGAAACAATCATTGCATCTGGATAAGTATAGAGTCGCACTTCAGGTATTCACAAACGCATATCGCTGATAAAGACGCGATAATTCTGTCTTTTGAAAGCAAAATTTAGTGAGGCATAAAGATTGCCGGCAATTTGATTGTGATTCGGTAGTCCACCAGGCATAGGAAATATTTGACCCTCAAAATATTCGCTTCTGGATTCAGCAGTCGTTTCTAACTCTAAATATTCTTCGGGGGAGTAGTAGCGCTGTTCCTTAACTTGCATAGTTCTTTCTCACAACACTCCACGCAAATGCTTTGTCCTGGCTTTCCTAGTTTAACGCTGTGGGGAAAAGCAAAGAACACTCGCATCGAGTCAGCCAAGATTAAAAAAATATTGCCAAATGTGACGGGGGAACCACATTTGCCTGTAATCTCTGTAAAATCGCTGGTATCGGGTTAAAGGTGGGTCTGGGGTCATGCAATCTCAAAATTTATCATCCATTGATCAGGCGGACAAGTTCCGACAACTTCAGACTGATTTACGCACTCGCTGGCAAAGTGTGGATTTGTTTGACACCGGCGACTACGATATTTTAGTCGTCCCCTCTCTGAGCCTCGATCAACGAGAAATGTTGAAGATTGAAGGGGTGCATCACTATGAAGAACGGCTGCTATTTTCGCTCATCCGCCTCCGTAACCCTTTTACTCGGCTAATTTACGTCACATCCCAGCCGCTGCACCCTAGCGTCATCGATTACTATTTGCAGCTGTTACCGGGAATTCCGTTTTCTCACGCCCGCGATCGTTTGCTGTTATTCTCCACCTACGATACTTCTCCCAAGCCACTGAGTGAGAAGATTTTAGAACGCCCTCGGTTAATGCAACGGATTCGGCAGGCATTAGATCCGCTGAAATCTTACATGATTTGCTACAACTCGACGCCGCTAGAGGAGGCTTTGTCAGTGCAGTTGGGCATCCCTTTACTAGCGGCTGCGCCGGATTTGCTGTATTGGGGTACGAAAAGCGGCAGCCGGCAAATCTTTACCGAATGTAATGTCCCCCTTCCAGCCGGCAGCCAATTAGTTCACACGGCTGACGATCTGGCAGAAGCAGCCGGTGAATTGTGGGCAAAAGAACCGCAATTGCAACGGATGGTGATTAAGCTAAACGAAGGGTTTTCGGGAGAAGGCAACGCCCTGCTAGACTTGAAGCCGTTGCAGGATGTCGCGCCGGCAAACCGAGTGCAAGCGATCCGCGAACAGTTTTCCTCACTCCGCTTCCAAGCCGTTAACGAAACCTGGGAAAACTTTAGCAGTCGCATTCCAGAATTGGGGGCGATCGCAGAGGCGTTTATTGAAGGGGAAGAGAAGCGATCGCCCAGTGTGCAGGGGCGGATTATGCCCAATGGCGAGGTTGAAATTCTTTCCACCCACGACCAAATTTTAGGCGGTCCTGATGGCCAGATTTTCTTGGGATGCCGATTTCCCGCCGATGAGGTTTATCGCCTGCGCTTGCAAGAATTAGGGGTGCGAGTGGGTCAGAATTTGGCGGAAAAAGGCGCTTTAGAGCGTTTTGGGGTTGATTTTATTGCAGTGCGTCAAGATAATGGCCAATGGGATATGCAGGCAATTGAAATTAACTTGCGTAAGGGCGGCACAACCCATCCGTTTATGACGCTTAAGCTGCTAACAAATGGCCGGTATGAGCGATCTACGGGTTTATTTTACAGTCAGCAAGGGCGTCCAAAATTTTACACGGCAACTGATAATTTGCAAAAAGACCGATATCAGGGCTTGTTGCCAAATGATTTGATGGATATTATCGCTCACAACCAGTTGCATTTTGATAGTAGTACGGAGACAGGAACGGTTTTTCATTTAATGGGTTGCTTGTCTCAATTTGGCAAATTGGGACTGACGAGTATTGGTAATTCTCCCCAACAGGCAGAAGAAATTTACAATAAGGTTGTGAAGGCGCTGGATGAGGAAACGGGTTCTGCTGATGATGCCGGCTGGGTGTCGCCGCCTAGCCATCCGATTAAATGGAATGGACGGGGATAAGGGGCGAGGAAGAAAGCAGTAAATATCGGAAGAATTAAGGAGAGATTATCAAATGTAATTTTATGAAAATTAGAACGATTACAATCGGCATCTCCCTGCAATCTCCCATAGAAGAAGAAAGGATTACCCAAGCGGCTGAATTTAATCAGCAAGCAAAGGCTTTTTTTGAGAGGCAGGGGTATCAAGTTCAAACAACCCGAATTGCAACAAATTCCTGGGCGGAATATTTGCCGGCTTTATCCGGTACAGAAAGTGTTAAGGAAATTCAAGGACTTGAGCAAATTTGCCATAACTTGAATATTAACTTTTTGAGTATTGGCTGTGTGGGTAATCCAGAACAGATTGCTGTTATTCCAGAAAATATTAAAAATTCATCGGTAATTTACTGTTCTAGTAAAATTGGTGATGTTGATGCCGGCATTCACTTTGAAAATGCTAGGGAATCGGCAAAAGTTATTAAGCGCATTTCTGAAGAGACAGAAGAGGGTTTTGGAAATTTTAGATTTTGTGCTGGGGCAAACTGCCGGCCTGGAATTCCGTTCTTTCCTATATCTTACCATCAAGGTAACCCCTCTTTTGCGATTGGTTTAGAGTCCGGGGATTTGGTAATGGCAGCCTTTAGCCAGTCTCAAAATCTGCCAGAAGCGGAGGCGAATTTTAAACGAATACTTGAAGAGAAACTTCCTAAAGTTGAAGCCATTGCGGAACAAATTTTCGATAAATTTAACATTGAATATGGGGGAATCGATTCATCCCTTGCCCCATCTCTTGACAAAACTGCCAGCATTGCTTTTTCTTATGAAGCCCTTGGTTTAGAAAAATTTGGGGATCAAGGAACGCTGGCAATTTCTGCGATGATTACTCGGGTGTTGAAAAGTCTCTCTGTAAAACTTTGCGGTTACTCAGGTTTAATGTTGCCGGTTTGTGAAGATGCCGGTTTAGCCCAAAGAGTGAATGAAGGAACTTATAATTTAACAAACTTACTATTATATTCTGCCGTTTGTGGTTGTGGTTTAGATACGGTGCCGGTGGCGGGTAATATAACCATTGAAAGACTAGAAGCAATTTTAATTGATATGGCGGCTTTAGCGATTAAGCTAGATAAACCGCTATCTGCAAGATTATTTCCAATTTTAGGCAAAAAAGAAGGGGAAATGACTGCTTTCAATTCCCCTTATCTTGTGGATTGTAAAATCTTTAAAGTTGAGTGAATTTGTATAACTGCAAATTGCAGATGCCGGCGCTATTCTTCAGTAAATAAGCTTGGCGCAGTTAGAACAAATACATCTCTCGTCCCCTCACCATCCGCTATGGGTTTGATGGGAGTAGTGAAGTGAAAAAACTCGTTGTCATTCACCAAAAGAAGTTCGCCGGGATTCAAAACTTTATTAAAAAGCGGCTTTTCCTTCTTGGCTTTATAAAGATGGGTTTCACCGCCTATTATATTGTGCCGGTCAACCGCGAAAATGCCAAGAAAGTTACAGCCATCTCGATGAATCCCTTCCGGCGCAGGATTGCCAAAATTACTCGGTGAACAAGAGATTCTAATTTGATGAACAGCGATATCAACATCCGGCGGAAGTTTGCAATAAGCGCTAAACTCAAAAACCAGCTTTTTCAATTCATCTAGTGTAATGAGTTGATCATCAAGTTCAGCAAACTCTCTCTTGATATCTCCCAATAGCGGGTTGTAAGCTTTGCTTTGGTAGAAGTATCCATGAGGCAGCTTAATTAACTCGTTTCCAGATATTTTAAACCGAGATAATCTACGAGAGCGATATTTGCCTTTGATATAAGGATCAACCGGCATATCCACAAAAAATCGCTTAAAAGCCTCTAGCTTGATAGAATTTATACTTTCTAGTGCAAAACTGATAGCATAATCCAAATTCGGCGATCCCAATACAGTTATCATAGGATTTACCTCTGTTTGTCTTGCTCCCTCTCATTGTCTTCGTTTCATGAGGGCTATATCTTCAGTATAGAACAGCAAAATTTTAATGTCGCTAGATAGGCTACAAAAAATGCAAAGTTATCATAAAGTTTTTTTCAAAGCTCTCAGTAAATTCCACAATAGATAAAGCAGACACTACTTTACCGGCATCAGGGTTACTAGATTAACTCCTGACCGCTTTTACTAACGCCTCACACGCCCGCAAAAAGATAGCAACATCAACTCCAAGCGCCACATATTGAACACCGGCATCACGCCATTGCTTAGCTGTTTCCGGATTATCCGCGAAAGTGCCGGCAGCTTTCCCCGCATTCCGAATTGTTTGTACCGCACTTTTCATCAGGTCAATTACACGCGGATCACGCACTTGTCCGGGAATTCCTAGGGACTGCGATAAATCGTAAGGGCCGAGAAAAATCACATCAATGTGGGGAACGCTAACAATTTCTTCCAGGTTTTCTATGCCGCGAGTCCCTTCAACGTGAACCACAACCAAAGATTCCTCATTCAGCCGATCAGTGATATTTGTCCCCGCCGCCGTATAGTTGCCGGCCCGCGTGTTAAAAGAAAGACCCCGCGAACCAATCGGAGAGTATTTCGCACCCCGCACAACCGCTTCTGCATCGGCCTTCGTTTCAATTTGAGGCACTTGGATGCCGGCGCTTCCGATATCGAGTGCCCGTTGAATTTGCGGCCCATCATTTTTGCGAATCCGAATAACCGGCGCAAGTCCCACACAATCTGCGGCGCGGCAAAGATCCTCCGCACCCAGCGTATGCAAGGGGCCATGTTCCATATCAATAATCGCAAAATCAAAGCCGGCGTGCCCACAAATTTCCATAAACGCTGGATACGCACAATTAACAAATAAACCCAAGGTAAATTCCCCCTGTTTTAGCTTTCTTTTCAGTTGATTTTTCCGCATAACTTTTGCTTAAAAAACTATAATCTTACAAACCTATTCAAACATCAAATCCCTGTCAAAAGCCAACAATCTTGATAAACTATCTGGGTTTATCTATGTCCATCTGTGGTTAAAAAAAAACACATTCTAGATTCTTGCAATAAAACAATTATAGACAGTTACCATAGTAATTGTGAGTTGTCCCTACTTCAATCATGTTAAAGTACAACCCGCTAGATTGCTTACCCTCCTCCGAAGATCTACCAGACTCAGATGATACGCCGGTGGATAACGAACTACAAGATTTAATCCCAGGTTTGCTCAAAGCAATCCTAGCCTTGCTGTGGGCCAATCGCTGGGATTGGTTCTTTGGCGTTGACATGGGAATTTACTACGAACCCAATGAACTGGCAATCGTGCCAGATGGTTTTCTTAGCATAGGAGTTGAGCGGTTTTTTCATGAAGACTTGCGCCTGAGTTATCTACTTTGGGAAGAAAATCGCGTTCCTACTTTAGTCTTAGAAGTCGTCTCCCATAAACGCCGGGGAGAATACAGCAAAAAGAAAGAATTCTATGCCGAAATGGAAGTGCCCTACTATGTGGTTTATAACCCGCGCCGGCGCAAGAAACCGCCCTTAGAAGTGTATTTTTTAGTAGATGGACAATATATATTGCAACAAGGTAATCCCGTTTGGTTGCCAGAAATTGGTTTAGGGATTGGCGCAGAACGGGGAACCTACCAGGGAATCACACGGGAATGGCTGTATTGGTACGATCAGCAAGAAACGAGATTTCTAACGCCAGAAGAACGCATTGTGCAAGCGGAACAACGCGCTGAAAGATTAGCCGCGCAATTAAGAGCGCTTGGTATAGATCCAGATGCCGGTGATTCTTAAAGGGCAAAGCTCAAATCGTTAGGCAATGGCGATTTGAGCTTTGCGCTCACCGCCATCATCGCATAAATCTGCCGGCGGCTGGGTTAAAACACTTTTAGAGGCTGATAATGTTTCTAAATTCGATAATTTTATCCCTTAAGCGGAATAGAAATAATCAACTCGGAACCCTGCCCAATAGAAGAATTTACTTCCAACGTTCCTCTATGTTTCTCCAAAACAATTTGACGGGCAATCGATAGTCCTAAGCCGGTTCCTTCACCCACTGGCTTTGTTGTGAAGAGATGATCAAAGATTTTTTCCTGCACTTCATCCGACATTCCCGCTCCATTATCCTTAATTCTAATCAAAACCCGTTCGCTTTCTTTGTCTTGAGCTGTTTGAATCGTAATCAAATTAGGGAAGTTTTGAATTTCCTTAAAGCTACGTCCCTTATTGGAATCCTCCAAAGCATCAATGGCATTCGCCAAGATATTCATAAATACCTGATTCAACTGTCCGGGGAAGCACTCCACGAGGGGCAAGTTGCCATACTCTTTCACGATTTCAATAGCAGGCCGGCGCTCGCTCGCTTTTAATCGGTGCTTGAGAATCAAGAGAGTGCTGTCTATTCCCTCGTGAATATTAAAAGGAACGGGACGATCACTATCTGCCCTCGAAAAAGTTCTTAGACTCGTACTGATATTACGAATGCGATCAACACCCTCATTCATCGAGTTAATCAGTTTGGGCAAATCTTCTCGCAAATACTCTAAATCGATTGCTTCAATTTCTGCTTCAATTTCTGCTCCCGGATTGGCAAATTTGTCTTGATAGAGGTCGAGCAGGTTAAATAAATCTCGCAGGTAATCTTGAGCCGGCTGCAAGTTTCCTAAAAGGAAGCCGACGGGATTATTAATTTCGTGAGCAACTCCAGCTACTAGATTGCCAAGCGCAGACATTTTTTCGCTTTGCACCAGTTGTAGTTGCATCTGTTTGAGATTGTTGAGATACAGTTCTAGTTTTTGGGCATATTCCTGGGATTGCTGATACAAACGAGCATTTTGTAAAGAAATTGCTGCTTGAGAACATAGAATATTAAGGATAGCAACGCGATCGCCGGTGAATGCCCCTGTAGCCAGATTATTCTCTAGATATAGAATTGCCATCATTTTGCCTTGATGGAGAATAGGAGTACATAGAATACTTTTTGGTTGATGCTGCTTCATGTAGGGGTCAGAAGCAAATGTTAAGTGAGTGCCGGCATCATCAAAAACTAGAGGTTTCTGGGTGCGTTTAACGTAATTAATGAGAGTCTGGGGAATTTCTTGGCTTTGCTCAATCAAAATATCTTGGAGAAAACAGCCTTGACGATTGAGACAGTGTACAGCGATTTTCCAGCCTCCCTCTTCGTTTAAAATTAAGACTCCTGTTTGAGCACCGGCATTTTTCACCACCACTTGCATGAGAGTCGTGAGCAGCTGGTCGATCTGTATTTCACTAGAAAGAACTTGAGAAGCTTTGATTACTGTTGGTAAATCTATGACAGTAGTACTGGTACTTCCAGCAAGTGTTTGGTGCGTACTAGAGATGGAGAAGGTGCCCTTAGAGATAGTGCCGGCCTCGAATGGATCAGTTCTATTCTGTTGCAAAATAGAAACCAGCAGTTGAGGATAGCGGTCTTCTAGATCGTCAACCTTCGCTTTAGCTCCCCAACGAGCGTAGCCATAATAAGCATCTACCAGATACACCTGAGCGATTTTTTCTTTTCCCCATTCCAGGTAGAATTTAGCAGCCAATTCGTTGGCAAGGGCTTCTTCATTCACGTATTCGTTGTTTTTGGCTCCAGAAATGGCGAGATCATACATTTCAAGTGCATTCGCCTTATGACCCAAAACCCGTTGCCGTTCTGCCTCCACTAAATACCACTTATGCAGATGATTCATGGGAGCCTTTTGCGCCGCCTGGTACAGAATGCTTTGATGGGTTTCCACCTGAGCAAGAATTCCAGCTTGCGCTTGCTCTGGTTGTGTAGGGAACAATGCCAGGTGCGTCAGGGCTGCATAGAAATGGAAAATGGAAACAAGAATTAATCCTGATACTGCCATCGAATACTGTTTGGCTTGGTTAGTGTAGTCGAGGGCAGCGGGATAATTACCAAAAGAGTAAGCAAGCACCTGTTTGTAGATGTAGACAAGGGCGATCGCACTAAATTCATGATCCTGATAGTGCTTAGGAATCATTACTCTTTCATCGTAAGCAGTTCCCATTAAGCAATCTGGTTGACTCACAACTTCCCTCAGATTCTTCAACATCTGCTGCTCCATATGCAAATAAGTCTGAGCAGAATATTGCTTTACCTTAGCTAAGGCAGCGCTGTAGCCTGCTAGTTCGGGTTCCCAAGTATCCAGCTCTACCCCACCGAAAAAGTTGATGTAGCTGTAAGTAGCTATGTTGTAACCAGCGTTGAGAAAATCGCCAGTTTCCATGCCAGCCAGATAGCCCTCTTTCAGCGTTGGTATCCCTGCCCTCATAGCATCTTGATGATGCTGAATAAAAGCCCCAAACATATTATGAGTAATGCACTTAAATTCTCGTGTATTGAACTGAGCAAGCAAATTCAGCGCCAATTTACCAAAGCTATAGCCTGTTTCTACCTCTCCCAAAAAGGCACATAACACCATGCCGTGAATCGCATAACCTACTGTCGATGCGGGTGCATTCCCAAACTCGAGCGATAAACTCACCATCGTCGAGCTAAGTATAGGCACTAAGCCCGGAATTCCCTGGAGAATGGGTGCAAATAACATTCCTAACAGTGGCATAGCTGCCTGAATCTGAGGATCGCTCATCAGAGGAAGATTAGCCATTTCTTCAATCTGTCTATCCTGGAGTTGGGTGGCAAGGTCTTGTAGCGCTTTGCCAATCTTAGCTTCGTCAGGTGCAGTAGGAAATTCAACTCCCAATTGCCCCAGGGCATCTCTTGCTATTGCAATGGCTTCCAATGTCTTGCTTTGTGCTGTCTGAGCGGCGATTTGAATTTCGTAAATTTTAACTTTGTCTAAGATTGTCTGGGCTTTTTGCAACACCAGTGCTGCGATCTGTTCCATGCTGTCAAAGTCACCATTCAAATAGGCAGCTTCGGCTGCCGCCACATAGAGGTTCAGGGTCAATTCATACTGACTTTGCCAACAGTTCGCGGTCAGTAGATCAATGCCTGTTTGCAGATAAAGCATTCCCGCAGCGTAGGCGGTAGAATCTCTGGCTTTACCTCCGGCTTTGATGTTGAGTTGGGCTAACGCTTCCCGGTCGCTCGATAGAGTAATTAATTCTTGTCCTAAATTCAAATGTCCGACAATATCAAACAGTTTTTCCTCTCTTTGAATCTCCGAGGAATTGTGAAGTAGCAATTGTCCAATTTTGAGATGAGTTGCTTGCTTTTCGTTTTCAGGAATCAGTGAATAGGCTGCTTGTTGAACGCGATCATGTAAAAATTTGTAGGTTGGTAAGGGGTCTGATTTTTTCTGACCGATTGCTAATTCCCCATTTTCTTCTCCCTGGTAAAATTTATAAACCTCGCTTACGGGTATAATCAGCCCTTCTTGTAGCGCTTTCCACAATATATTTGCTGTTCCTATAGGCGATTTTTCATTAACAATTCCTAATGTTGCCAAATCGAATTGGTTCCCGATGCAGGCAGCTAACTTTAAAATTTCTTGCGTTGGATCCGGCAACTTTCGCAACTGAAGTGCCATGAACTCCACTACATCATCCGTTAGTGCCAATGTCCGCACTTGGACTATATCGCACTGCCAATACCGAGCCTCAAAATTAAACGCAATCAGCCCATCTTTATACAAAAATTTGAGAAATTGCGTACTAAAAAATGGATTTCCTTTGGTTTTTTGATAAACCAGGTCGGTTAGAGGCAAAGCTAACGCTGTAGAACAAGCTAGGGTATCGGCAATTAAAGAATTCAAATCCGAGACTCCAAGCGGCTCTAGAGTAATGGTGTTTACCGTTGCTCCGGCTTTTTGAATGTCGGATAATGTCAGCATTAAAGGGTGTACTGGACTAACTTCGTTATCTCGATAAGCTCCCATTAAGAAAAGATAGCGGCGCTCGTGATCGCTTGTCCGTAGTTGAATCAAGTTCAATGAGGCTAAATCAACCCATTGCAAGTCGTCCAAGAAAATAACGAGGGGATGTTCTTGGGTGGTGAAGACAGAGATGAAGTTCTCGAATAACCGATTGAATCGATTTTGGGCAGCAGTCCCAGTCAGTTCTGGTGCGGGGGTTTGCTCTCCAATAATCCGCTCTAGTTCGGGAATCACGTCAACAATTACTTGAGCATTCTCGCCCAATGCTGTCAGGATTTGAGTCTTCCACTGCTCAACTTTAGCGTCCGTTTCGCTCAGCAATTGCGCCATCAAATCTCGAAAAGCCTGTACAAAAGCACTGAAAGGAAGGTTGCGCTGAAATTGGTCGAACTTGCCTTTAATGAAGTAGCCTCGCTGTCTCACAATTGGTTTGTGAACTTCGTTGACGACAGCGGTTTTGCCAATGCCGGAAAACCCGGCAACGAGCATCATTTCGGCACTTCCTGCACTGACTCGCTCAAATGCCGCTAGTAAGGCTAACACTTCGTTTTCCCGACCGTACAGCTTTTCTGGGATGATGAAGCGATCGCACAAATCTCGTGTTGCTAAATCAAAGTTAGCTGTTTCACCGGCATCTTTCCACTGGGATAAACAACTTTGCAAATCGTACTCTAGTCCCAATGCACTTTGATAGCGATGTTCTGCATTCTTTGCCATCAGTTTGCTAACAATTTCCGACAATACTGGCGGAACGTTTTCATTAAGGTGATGAACTGGAATCGCCTGCTTAGCAAGGTGACAATGGACCAAGTCCATCGGGTCATCCGTTTGAAAAGGCAACTGTCCCGTTAGCAATTCGTAGAAAGTGACTCCGAGAGAGTAGAAATCTGTGCGGTAATCAATTCCCCGATTCATGCGCCCTGTTTGTTCGGGAGATATATAAGGTAGGGTGCCTTCAAGAATATTAGGATTTTGAATTTCTTGGGTTTCGCGTGGCAATAAGGAGGCAATGCTGAAGTCAATCAGTTTTACCTCTTTACTAATAGGATTAATTACAATATTTGCGGGTTTGAGGTCTTTGTGGATGACACGATGCCGGCACAGTGCGTCAAGGGTATGGGCAACTTGAATCGCGATGGAGAAAAACAAGGATATGGGTAAGCCAGAAGTTTTAGAGGCTTGGTTGCTGGTTTCTGCGACAGAAGTGAGGTAGCTACACAAGGAAATGCCACCAAAATCTTCCAGAATTAAAGCGAAGCTGTTATAGTACCTTTCCAGGCTGTAGGTTTTGATGATGCCAGGAAGATCGAGATTTTTGCCAATGATGTACTGGTTGCGGAAGTGAACGAGTTCATTAAAGGGAGGAAACTCATTGCGAAGCACTTTGATAACAACAGGTTGTCGGTCTGTTTCTCGGATACCCCGATAAACCAGAGTTCGAGTTCCTGAGTATATTTGCTCAATTACGCTGTAACCCAAAAGATTTATCGTCGCGTTACCCATAATTACCCTTACTGCTTCTCTTGAGCCTGAAGACTGTTAAAATTACTATTCCCGTTCGCTCAGTTGTTATTCATGAATTTATATTTTTGTTAATAAAACTTAATAATATAACTTAACAAATTTACCGAGCAGTTTTTCTCTTATATTTTGCAATGCGAAAATAAAAATTTTAGACTAAACGGTTTATTTTATAACTCAACCCAAACGGCAATCTTTAGAAGATAGAGCTTAAAAATAATTTTAAAAAATTTATTCTATTTTTAAAAAAAATAACGTTTTTAATGATGGCTTGAGTTTTATTGAAGTTTATATAGATAATTAGGATACTGCTTGCAAGATTTTAATCTTCCTTTTTACAAAAAAAATGGATGGTTTTGTTTTGATGTATAGGGATATATGCCGGCATCTCAAAGGTTTGGCTAAAGTCAGAGAGTTGAGGTTAAAAAAAACTGTTTATAGAGCGGCCTGAAGTTTAACCAAAGCAATTTCACCCTTTAATTACCCTGAACGTACAAAAAGATGCCCGAATAGTACAGAATGATTTTTTGGGTGCAGGTAGCGTCTGCTACAGACGCGATAAACCTTGTCTCAACCTGGATGTACGCAACTAACAGACTTTCTACCATGCAGCGATCACAAAGCATTAGCAAAAGACAATCACTGATTAGCTTAACCCTAGGCTTGACTTGGCTAGTATCCCTCATCCCCACCGGCATTGCCGCACCCCCCAGAAGCCCGGATAAAGAAGAATCCTGTGAAATTTTAGTCACTGGCGGCGGACTTGCCGGCGCGGCGACTGCTTACGAAGGTTTACTTGCCGGCAGAACAGTTTGCCTCACCGAAATCACCGACTGGGTGGGAGGTCAAATTTCTGCCCAAGGCACCTCTGCACTCGATGAACGCCCGACACAGCGGCAACAGCTATATTATCCTCGCGGCTATTTGGAATTTAGACAGCGAATCAAGAACGAGTACGGCAGACTGAATCCCGGTGCTTGTTGGGTGAGTGAATCGTGTTTTCTGCCCTCCGACGGCCACGAACTGCTATTTGGTTTGCTTAAAGACGCTGCTAAACGGGGAAAAGGCAAGCTTAAATGGTATCCCAATACTGTTGTAAAAGAGGTGCAAACAAACGCCTCTGGCAACTTAATTACTGGCGCAGTTGCGATTCAACATGAACCGGCTGCCGGCACTGCGCCACTGAATACAGAACCCCTTTCTCAAACAATTGAAGACGCGTATCGTTACGAGAATTCACGCCGGTTTGATAAAACCATTATCCGCTTCGTTCCGGCAGCCACTAATTCTAAATCGAAATCCCCAGCCCCTGCTCCGTGGTACGTTGTAGACGCCACAGAAACCGGCGAATTGATTGCCCTTGCAGACGTTCCCTACCGGCTGGGTATTGATCCTCGTTCTGCCTTAGAACCTTCTTCTTCTAGCGCAGAGGGTGATCCATTCTGCACTCAAGGCTTCACCTATACCTTTGCAATGCAAGCCACGGAGAAGCCCCAAGAGCATAAAGAACCGGCTTTTTATTCTCAATATGCGCCCTATTACAGCTATGAATTGCCCCGCTTAGCCAGTTTTCCGCTTGTTTTCACCTATCGGCGCATTTTGAGCACCAACCCGGATCGCAAACAACCCCCAAACCCGAAAGATTTCCCCATCGATGCCGGTGATATTTCCATGCAAAACTGGACATGGGGCAACGATTACCGGCCCGGAACCGAGGTGGATAATCTGATTTATACCCGCGAACAATTGGAAGAAAGTGGTCAATTGGAATCGGGGGGATGGCTGGGTGGACTGCGAACAGAAGCTTTGCGAAAGGGTGAAGAAAACGCCCTGGGTTACTTTCACTGGTTGGTAGCGGGAACAACGGATTCTCAACTCGGAGATGGGGTGAAAAAGCCATATCCAAATAACCGTTTTGTATCGGGTTTAAATTCCCCAATGGGAACGGCGCATGGCTTATCTAAATATCCTTATATGCGAGAAGGACGTCGCATTATTGGCCGGCCTAGTTTGGCGCATCCTCAAGGTTTTATGGTGTCGGAAGTTGATATTTCTCGCAAGGATTATCGGGAAGATTACTATCGCCTGAATTTGTTGCCAGAAGAGTATCGCAACTTGTGGACAGCCCTTGCCGGCTTAGATGCGCCAAATATCATTACAGATAAGAAGCCGGTTGAGGAAGCGAAGCCGAGAACGCGTTCGAGTATCTTCCCCGATTCTGTGGGAATTGGTCACTACGCCATCGACTTCCACCCTTGCATGACGCAAAGCCCTCCTGAAACTCCAGGCAATACTGAGCGTGAGGGTGAGCGTCGAGGTGCCGGCACGGCTTATCCCTTCCAAATTCCTCTGCGGGCGATGATTCCCCAGAAAATTGACAATATGCTGGTTGCCGGTAAAAGTATTGCCACCACTCACATTGCCGCCGCTGCTTATCGGGTGCATTCTTTTGAATGGTCTGCCGGCGCGGCTGCCGGTGTCACGGCTGATTTTGCCTTGGAAAATGGACTCATGCCTTACAAGCTGGTGGAGCGAATTCCGATCTTTGATCCGACGCTGTACGCACTGCAACAGCGCCTTCAGTTGAATGGCAACCCAGTTGCTTTTCCAGATACTTCAATTTTCAACCGTTCTTGGGAAAATTGGAAATAAGTAAAAGCCGGCACTCAGACTTAAATTCTGAGTGCCGGCTCTCTTTTTTCCTAACTTTAGTTATTTTTTTTGCTGATAAATGCCCAGTAATTATCAATGCCGTCTATAATTTCTCCCGTTTCTCTACTTTTGACTTGAATGGGAAATTTAATATCTGCGTTGTCAATCATTTTAAATCCCGCACGTTTAATTAACTGATACCACATACTTTTCCCTAAAACACTGTAATGATTTGGGTTACTTTGGTGTGTTGTACAGGTATCGGGTGCCGGCACTTCTATATATAAATAAGCTTCAGGTTTTAATACCCGATAGAATTCAGATAAAGTGTAATAAGGAAAAATGCTATGTTCGATACAATGCCGGCACCAAATGAAATCAAACTCAGCATCCCCAAATTCTAAAAAAGATTGATCCATTTCGTAAACCTCATATCCCTGGGCACGACAGGCATTGAGGTCTTCTTGACCCAAGGTAATTCCAACTGGTAAATATCCTTTCTCTTTAAACATTTCTAAGGCAATTCCTTGCCCGCACCCCACATCTAAAATTTTGGCTTTGGGAGGTAAATCAATTTTATTTAAACAATAGTTAAACAGTTTATAAGTTAATCGGGTGTGTTCCGGACTTGGTGGTTCTGGATAAATATCATCTCTTGTTTTTTGCAGGAAATTTTCTAGATTAGCGATTTGAGAGGGAGTGAGCCGCATAATTCAATTGGTTGTGGGAAACAGTCAAAATTTATTGAGCTGGCGCACTTTATTTTATCCAGAGTTTTACTAAAGTCGGCAACTCTGGCAACTTGCTTATCCAGACCGCCGCAAAGCCGGCAGCATCAGCCACAATGACTCAACAAAAAATTTTAGCAAAATTTTAAGGACGGCACGGCTGGGGAAGGGTAGATTAAAGTATAGATCGCTGCCGGGAATAGGCACAAAATGCTGCAAGCACAACAAATCTTACAGGGACGTTATCAACTCCATCGGCAATTAGGAAATCATGCCGGTCGTCAAACATGGCTGGCAAAGGATTTAAACGCCCCATCTCCAGAGGTATCCCTTAACGGCGCGCCTGTCATTGTTAAATTGCTGGCGTTTAGTCCGCAGATGCAGTGGGAGGAACTTAAACTCTTTGAACGGGAAGCTCAAGTTCTTAAGCAGCTAAATCATGTCAGGATTCCCCAATATCGTGACTATTTTTCCATAGACAAGGAAATGGGAGCCGGTTTACATTGGTTTGCACTGGTACACGACTACATCCCTGGCTTTTCCTTGCAACAGATCCTAGATCGGGGTGAGCGCTTTACCGAGTCTCAAGTGCGCTCAATTGCCACCGGCATCTTAGAAATTTTAATGTACTTGCATGAATTGAATCCGCCGGTACTCCATCGCGATATTAAACCCAGCAATCTGATCTGGGGAAAAGACAAGCAAATTTATCTCGTTGATTTTGGGGCTGTGCAAGATCCTGTTGCTGCCGAAGGTGTGACTTTTACGGTTGTGGGAAGTGCCGGCTATGCGCCTCTAGAACAGTTTTGGGGACGCGCGGTGCCGGCATCGGATCTGTATGCTGCCGGTGCCACTCTAATTCATTTGCTCACCGGCACTTCACCTGCTGACTTACCCCAAAATAATTTACGCATTCAATTTCGAGATCACGTCAGCCTAAATCCCAAGTTTATTAGCTGGATTGAAACCCTGACTGAACCTGATTTAACTCGACGATTTAGCACAGCTAGCCAAGCATTAGAAGCGCTTAAAACTGGCAAATCTCTGCACCTACCTCTGCCAACGATTCCTCAGCCTGCCGGCAGCCGTGTGAAGCTGAGCAAATCTTCCCTTCATTTAGGCGTTCAAATTCCTAAATCGGCCCTGTCATTTTATGGTCTGATCAAAATCTTATTTCAATTAATTCTGACTGTCGGGTTTCTCCCTTTTCAGCTACTTCTCGGTTCTCTGGTATTTTTTGGTTTAATTTCTTTATTTGCTTCTGGTTTATTTTCTATTACTTTATCATGTTTAGTTGCTTTACCAATTTTATTGGCGGTTAAAGTCTGGATAGACACTACTCAAGAAATTGCGAACTTACAAAATGATTTTAATACCACCTTGCTAACCTACTGGGGGCAGCAAAATCTTGATTTTCATAAAAACCAATTTAAAATTGAGGAGCAGCTGTTCGGTTATGGCAAAAATCGGTCGGAAATAGGGAAAATTTCAGAGATTAAAAAGATTACACCCATTTTTTCTCAAGGAGTTATCATTGAAACCCAGAACGAGCAATATTTATTTGGAAAGCATTTGAGTAAACCTGAAGTGCTTTGGCTAGCTCAAGAAATTGAAGAGTGGGTTCAGCGAGCCAAAGAAAGGCAAGCGTGAAGCGAGGGTTGAAACAGCAAAAAGGAAAAATTTATTTCGCCTTGATACCTAATCACTGAAATTCATTTATTATGCTGCAAAAAGATCAGGTTCTCCAGAAACGCTATCAACTTAAACAACAATTAGGACACAATGCCAACCGTCAGACTTGGCTAGCAGAAGATTTAGAATTAAAAGAGCCGGTGATTGTTAAGTTACTGGCGTTTAGCCCTCAGATGCAGTGGGACGAAGTCAAGCTGTTTGAAAGAGAAGCTAAAGTCTTAAAACAGCTTCATCACCCCCGAATTCCCCAGTATCTCGATTATTTTTCCATTGATAAAAACACCGGCGCTGGTTTGCCTTGGTTTGGCTTAGTGCAAGAATACATTCCAGGCAAGTCTTTAAACCAGCTTTTAGATGAGGGCAAACAGTTTACAGAATCCCAGGTACGATCCTTTGCCACCGGCGTTCTAGAAATTTTGATTTACTTGCATGAATTAAGTCCGCCGGTTCTCCACCGCGATATCAAGCCCAGCAATTTGATTTTAGGCAAAAACAATCAAATTTATCTGGTTGATTTTGGGGCTGTGCAAGACAAAGCTACCGCAGAAGGTGTAACTTTTACAGTCGTTGGCACCGGCGGCTATGCACCAATGGAGCAATTTTGGGGACGGGCAGTGCCGGCATCGGATCTTTATGCACTGGGTGCTACTTTAATTCATTTGTTAACCGGCACCGCACCGGCTGATTTACCGCAGCAAAATTTACGCATTCAATTTAACGATGTAGTTAACCTTAACCCTACATTTTCTCGCTGGGTTGAAACGCTTACCAATCCAGCTTTAGAACAGCGATTTAGCACAGCCCGCCAAGCCCTAAACGCTCTTAAAACAGGCCGGTTCTCAGATGAATTGAGGGCAACTAACTCGCCCCGCCGCCCTAGCAATTCAGTGAGTTATCTTCGTTTAGGAAGTTTAGCTGTTCTCCAACTGTTGCTCGTTGGGATTGCGTATGTGATTGTACCAGCTTTCCTGAGCTATAAAACATCTCAGCCTCGTCCTTCAGAAGCAAAAGAAAAAATTGGTTCCATGAACCGCGCTCAGCAAGCCTATTATCTGGAAAATAAAACCTTTTCTGAGTCAGTTGATAAATTAGGAATGAGCATAAAAACTCAAACAGAAAATTACGAATATTCAACGCGTAAAACTGGCAATGCTTCATTTAATTATGCAATAGCCCGGAAGGATAATCTTAAGAGCTATGTTGGGGGTGTCTTCCAAGTAAAGGCTGTGGAGCAAGGTGTTACAAAAATGACGACCCAAGCTATTTTGTGTGAAGCAAATTCTACCGGCAAAGCTCAATCGCCACCCCCCATCATTACTACTAATGGCGACAGACGCTGTAGCTCTGGTACAACGGAGGTAAAAAACTAACATCCGTTTACTTCATCAGGATTAATTCAACTAAATTGAGGCTGAAGGAATTGCGAAACTATGCTGCAAGCCAAACAAGTCTTAAATGAGCGCTATCAGCTCAAAAACAAGTTGGGGAATAATGCCGGTCGTCAAACTTGGCTGGCTGAGGATTTAACAACATCAACTAAAGAGCCGGTGGTTGTTAAACTGCTAGCATTTGGCGGCGATGTTCAATGGGATGATCTCAAACTATTTGAGCGGGAAGCCCAGGTTCTTAAACAACTAAATCATCCAAAAATTCCCAAATATCGAGATTACTTTTCGATAGATGATCGAACTCTATGGTTTGGCTTGGTTCAGGAATATATTCCGGGTGCATCGCTGAAAGAACAGCTAGATCAAGGGAAAAAGTTTAGCCCTCAAGAAATTCGTAAAATTGCTTTAGAAGTGCTAAGCATTCTGACTTATTTGCATCAGCTTAGCCCGGCATTACTCCATCGAGATATCAAACCGAGCAATTTAATTTGGGGTGAAAATAATCAGGTTTATTTAGTGGATTTTGGCGCAGTGCAAGATCGGGCGGCAGCGGAAGGAGCAACGTTTACTGTTGTGGGAAGTTATGGTTATGCACCGCTGGAACAATTTGGGGGACGTGCGGTACCGGCATCGGATCTTTATGCGTTAGGCGCGACTTTAATTCATTTACTAACCGGCACCGCACCCGCAGATTTACCTCAAAAGGATTTACGCATTCAATTTAAAGATAAAGTTACCCTAAATTCTAACTTTTTAACGTGGTTGGAGCAACTTACAGAGCCGGCTTTAGAAAAACGATTTAGCTCAGCCCGCGAAGCGCTAGAGGCACTAAAAGTCCGCAAAGCATCCACCACCCCAAAAATCGAAGTGCTGCCAAGAGTCTCACCGAAAATCGAGAATAATTCGGGTTGCGGTGGCTTATTTGATTCCTCAGTGCCGGTGCCAGATGAAATTAAAGGTTGGAATTGGGGAGCATTTTTACTTTCTGGTTTTTGGCCTTTAAGTAATCATGTTGGGATTGGACTTTTGGCGTGGGTTCCCAATGTTGGCTTCTTGATGGCCATTACTCTGGGTGTTAAGGGTAATGAATGGGCGTGGAAAAGCCGGAAATGGCGCAGTATTGAGAATTTTAAAGCTCATCAAAGAGGCTGGGCAATTGCCGGCATCATGATGGGTATTCCCATAACGCTGATACTTTGGGGTGCCGCTTATTGTATTATGACCTATTTATTTTAAAACATAAAGTAGGGAGAGTTATATACTGATTTTTAATTCACTGCAATACATCTGTATGGGCACAAAAAATATTGCCAATACATAGCAGTTTAATATTTGTTAAACCGGCTATAAAATCTTTTCAAGAATCGTAAAAAATCAAAATAAATCTTAAGAGCTTACTTATGGATAACGACGTGAGTTAGGTTTTTTCATATTTTTGGGAATACTAGACAAAGCTAAAAATTTTAAGGCCACAGAAAACTCAATAAAAATTTCAGAGGACGGGCGAGATCATGGTGCAAGCTGAGCAAATATTACACGATCATTATCAGCTCAAGAAAAAGTTAGGACACAATGCCGGTCGTCAAACTTGGCTAGCCGAAGATTTAGCAACACCAACCAAAGAGCTGGTTGTCGTTAAACTGCTAACATTTGGCGGGGATGTTCACTGGGATGACCTTAAATTATTTGAGCGAGAAGCCCAGGTTCTCAAACAGCTCAATCATCCTAGAATTCCAAAATACCGAGACTATTTTTCGATAGATGATCGAACGCTGTGGTTTGGGTTGGTACAAGAATATATCCCTGGAGACTCTCTGAAAGACCAACTCACGCAAGGGAGAAAATTTAGCGCTCAGGAAGTTAGAAAACTGGCGATTGAAGTGTTAAACATTCTGATTTATTTACACGAGTTAAATCCCGCCTTACTGCATCGAGATATTAAACCAAGTAATTTAATTTGGGGCGAAGATAATCAAATTTATTTAGTGGATTTTGGGGCAGTACAAGATCGGGCGGCGGCAGAAGGGGCAACGTTTACTGTTGTGGGCACTTATGGTTATGCACCGCTGGAACAATTTGGAGGACGTGCGGTACCGGCATCGGATCTTTATGCTTTAGGCGCAACTTTAATTCATTTATTAACCGGCATCGCCCCCGCAGATTTACCACAGAAGGATTTACGCATTCAATTTAAGGATAAGATAACGATTAATTCTAATTTTGTTGATTGGTTAGAGCAACTTACAGAACCGGCTTTAGAAAAACGATTTAGTACGGCTCGTGAAGTGCTGATGGCGCTAAAAGTGCGTAAGGCAACGAACGAAGGGAAAAGTGAGAGAATAAGTTCTGCTACCTCTTTTCTTCCTGCCGATATTTGCAAACCTAGCAATACTCGTGTTGTAGTAAAAAAATCTTCAGGGAGTCTAGAAATTATGATGCCGACACAGGGAATTAGCGGCTTAAAATTACTCAAGTTTTTCGTTATTTTAACAATTTTCTTATCCTGTTTAGCTTGGATGAATTATCTGTTATTAATGATTTATCTCTATATTCCTTTTTGGTTAAAAGTAATTATACAGGTAATTTCTCCGAGTTTAGTTGTTTTAGCAATTATTCGGGAATTTTTTGAGTCTACACGGGTTGCTTTTGAAACCAACTCTAGGTACTTTGTCGTAGAATGGCGGTGGTTGGGACACAAAGTGTTTTCAAGAAAAGGGAACCTTTCTGAGATAATTTATACTTACTGCAAGGTTAAGGGCAACATTTCTCAAGTTTTCTTGAGAGAAAAAACCGGCAAACAATACTCATTTGGCCGGCAATTGAGTGAAGTTGAGTGCGCTTGGTTAGCTCAAGAAATTCAAACTTGGCTGAATTTTAAGTAAGTGCAACCTCTGCATTTAAAGGCACGCAAGCATTGACTAAAGATAACACCGGCCCGGTTTGTTCTTGACCATTAACCGCGAGTTCACTGTGACACAGAAACAGACGCTCACCTGCACGAGAAAGCAAATCTAACAAAATCCGCTGTAACCGGCTTTCATCAGCCTGAATTCCATCTTCTGCTGTCCAAGGGCGTTCTGGCCAATCTTTGAGAAACAACGGCGCACCAAATCGCAGCGCCTCCCCACTACTCAACCATAGAGGTGAACCGGCATCGAGCCAAAAATGCCACCGATGAGAACGGCGATTAAAACGATACTGAAAGATTGTACCCAGCGTAATCGCACCGCCTGGTGGCCACAGCGAAGGCCGGTAAGGATTTGCGGAGATTGTACCGCGCCGCAATAGTTGAATAAACTCGCCAACAGTTTCATGAAGCGCTAACCGTTTGTTGGGTTGAATTTGCCGCAACCGGCCATCAACTTGCCAGTAATGCTGAGCGATATCAATCAGTTCTCGCAATGCTGTTAGCTGATCGTAGGGGAGATTGCTGCCTCTCCACAAAAATTGCTGAATCGCCCGATCAAGAACGGAAACCGGCCCAGGAATGAGGCGTTGTGTTAACTGGGATTTTTGCATTTCCAGCCACTGCAAAATCTCTTGGTAGGCATTGGTGGCGCGGTATCCCAGGCGATCCCACCGGGGAAACGCTGTCACCGGCAGCAGACGAGGTTGCTCTAAATCTGGGTAAAAACAGTGATCCACCAACAAGCCGGCGCGCACTGGGTCAATGTTTGTAGAAAATGAAGATTGAACACTGAAGAGGGAAGTGGGAATATTCTCCGGGATACCTTCTTGATCAACAACGCCCACCGGCTGCCGGCTCAAAATCACCAGCATTTCGGCAACACAATCTCGATCAACCAAGCGCCCTAAACCCGGATAAACTAGCCCCAAAAGCGTCAGCAATGCCCGAACGGTTGGAGAACTAGCCAACGGTCGCTGCTCGTTGAGCGATTCTACCGTAATTCCCTGGCTGTTGAGAATTTCAATTAAGCTATAACGAGCAATCGCATCCAAACCTGGCGTGATCAGCGCAATGTCTTGAGGTTGTACTTGCTGGGTTTTCACCCCTTCAATAATGACTTCGGCAGTTTCTCGCAACAGTTGAGCACGGGAAATCGTTTGAATCGAGCGCACCGATTCTGGAAGAATAAACGCGGAAGGTGGAAGGGTGAAGGTACTGAGAACCAACTCGGCTGCCGGCTGACCTAAACTACTTCCTAGAGAAGCTTCCGGCTGCTGGGTTAAGGTTTCCACTTGACAGCGTGACGCGAGGCCGGTTAAAAAATCTGGGTCAGCATCCAGTCCCAGTCTCACCGAACCATTGGGATTACAAGTAAAAGCGCCCCACGTTCCCTGATCCAGCAAAAAGTCAAACAAGTAACGCGCAATCGCTGGGTACTCATCCACATCATCCGCCATAACTGCCCCATAGCGCCGCGTTAAGTGCTGCTGGTAAGTGGCATCTGGCAGCAGATGACGCCAGTAGAGTTCGCAAATAATCCCGTAGGTGAGCAACCCTCTTTCTAGACACCAACTCCGCCAACGCAGCAGCAACTCTCCCATGCAGGGGTAGATTTTGGATGTTGGATTTTGCAACGCGTTGCCATTTTCCATTTCCCATTCTTCAAGCATTCCTGCTTCCAAGATGCGGGGAACGTCTTCAACCGGCGTCCCGCTAGCAGCTGCTAGCTGCAGTAAGTCCAAAGTCCGGCGAACGATGCGAGATTCACTTACCCCCTCCTGCCTGAGAATTCCTGCGTCTAACTCAGGACGCCAGAGTTGGGTGGCCAATTCCTGTTCGGTTTCTGGCCGCAGTCTTAGGGGAAATTGTGCTCTCAGGTTTAATTGCTGGATTAATAGGGGCCAAAATAAAATGACTTCATCTCGAAAGAAACGCAGGGGTGTTGTGGTTTGCGCGGGATAAACGCTTTGGGTAGCGGTGGCGATGCGATCAGCCAATTCCACCCAGCCATTGGCGGCAAAGACAAGCACTGCCGGCGAGGTGGGCAACGGGGGATTCTGGATTTTTGGATTTTGGATTTTGTGGGCATTGGGCGATTTTCTTCCCCTCTCTCCTGCTTTCCCCTCCACCCATCGGCACAAATGCTCAACTAGGCGCGTCGTTTTGCCCGTGCGAGTCGGGCCGGTAATCCAAATGGAATGAGCTTGCACAGCTTTCTTTTGCTCCCGCTTCATCGGTTAACCTCGGCTGCCCGCCACTTCCCATGCATCTAATGGGGCTTGAAATGGCAGCACCGTTATACTACAAACTAAGACACAACTTGATCGATTTCATTTTTCCTGCTACCGGCCCTTAAACCATGACAAGTGCTGTTTGGCCAACTCCTGATCCGGTTAAAGCGGCAAACTGTCCTAGTTTCAGTGCCGGTGTTCCCATTGACTGCCCAACCGATAGCAGCCTAATGTAATTTTAATTTATCAAAATTCACAAATTCTCAAAACTTTGCCGACATGAAAATTCCGATTTTTAACAATGTCAAAGGATACTTACGCTCTGCAAATCAGTGGATTTCAGAGACTCCGGATAGAAATTTAGACGAAGCTTATGATGCCGCTTTAATGATTAGAGCCATTGAAGATGAACATTTTAATGGCCGCAAAATTTCTGCGGAATCTGCTCGCTATAGCGACAGCATCATGACTTATTTCCAGGGAGAGTTAACCAAATATTTAAATTTAGCAAAATTAAAGTTAGCAGCGTTTAATACCAGTCGCTCTGTTTTAAGTCTTTCTCCTTTAAAAACGACAAAAGCTAGAAATGATTATTCTGTTGAATATCATAACTTACATGAGCAAGAGGTAAAAGATCAAGCGGCGATTGTTTTAGAAAAGCTGAATTTTATTGATGAGGTTTTAGCTAAGTATACTTATAAGCCGGTGAAGCCTTCGTCTGCAACTTCCTCTACGGGTTCTCCCGCATCTTTAGTCACTATTTACGAAACCCCTACCCCTGAAAGCCTCTCTCCTACAGTCCGCAACAATAGCATAAATCTGGCAAAGCCTTTAGCTGATGATGTCAACTCTGACAAAATGGCGGAATCAATTAATGATAAAACCAGTTTCTTACCCAGATCAATTTTAAGGACGTTAGACCGGCTGAAACGACAGCTAGATCCGAAAGCTGAAGAAGAAGTGGTTAGGGATTTTCGCAGTTCTAAGACTAAAACTATCATTTCGATGAAGTTTATTTTATTGCTGCTATTAATTCCATTACTGACGCATCAAATTTCTAGGAACTTTATTGTCGGGCCGTTAATTGATCGATTTCGAGATGAAAAGCCGGCTGAAGTTTTCTTAAATGCTGATATGGAAGAAGAAGCTTTCTCTCAGTTACAGCGATTTGAAGAACACCTCAAGTTTAAAATGTTAATTGGGGCGCTTCCAAAAATTTCTGATGAAGAGATGGAAGAGGAAGTGAAACTTAAAGCTCATGAAATAGCTGAAGAATTCCGTAAAGAAAGCGCTAGTGCTATCAAAAATGTTTTCTCCGATCTCCTGTCGGTTTTTGCTTTTGGCTTTGTCATTCTTTCCAGCAAGCGAGAAATTGCAGTTTTAAAATCTTTCATGGACGATATTGTATATGGGTTGAGTGACAGTGCTAAAGCATTTATTATTATTTTGTTTACAGATATTTTCGTCGGGTTTCACTCGCCGCATGGCTGGGAAGTGATTTTAGAAGGTATATCTCGGCATTTGGGGTTACCAGAAAACCGACAATTTATCTTTTTGTTTATTGCTACGTTCCCCGTAATTTTGGATACTGTATTTAAGTATTGGATCTTCCGCTATCTCAATCGAATCTCGCCTTCTGCTGTGGCAACTTATAGGAATATGAATGAATAATCTGCTAGGTGGAATGTGGATTTCTTAGCAATTTTATTTATTGCAAATCATAGGCTAGAACTTTTCGTGCCGGCACTCTATCAGCCTCACGTCTAGAGGAATGCGGAAATTGCTAAAGTTTTAAGTGTAAGGTCAAAGTGGAGACAGATTGTTCATCTTTCTCGGATACCGAGACCTGCAAGGACTTCCCCAGCAAACCTGTCCCGCCGGCAGATCATTAAACACGCTACTGCGAACCCCAATCACCGAATTTGCTCCTATTTTAACGCCGGCACCAATAAAACAATCTGCCGCCACCCAAACGCCATTTCCAATTGTGATCGGCGCTGTCATTAAACCAAAAGCTGGATCTTGAATATTGTGGCTGCCCGTGCATAAATAGCATTCTTGAGAAATTACACAATGGGAACCGATTTTGATGCCATCAAGACTGTAGAAAACCACATCATCTCCTATCCAACTAAAATCACCTATTTCGAGTTTCCAAGGATAGGTAAATCGAGCAGTTGGGCGAATTAAAACACCGGCACCGATGCGAGCACCAAACAAGCGTAACAACTGCCGGCGAACCCCGTGTAAAAAGTGAGGCGTCAGGGGAAAAACGACGGCTTGCACAAACCACCACAGCAAAATAAACCAACCGGGACGTCCTCGATCAAACCAAGATTGATCATATTTGCGCAAATCCATCCAAGGTTGTGCATCCAACACCGGCATCAATTCTTCCCTCTGATTGGGTAAGCCGGCATCAGGTATTATATCCAAGTTTTCTAACGCTGCCGGTGGATTAATTTCAGTTTCTGGATCGGGAGTGGCAGAATTCATAGAAACCTAATAAAAAAACTAATAGATGCCCCTGAAAAGCAATTGCAAAAATTAGTAATGACACATTATAACTTATAGTTCTTGATTTTTATTTCATATTTTTTAAGAATCCGAACTGTGAATAGATTTCTGTTTGGCAGCCGATGGTACTGCAACATTTAACTGACCTCCAAATTGGCGTAACTCATAAAGTTTTATCCCAATTTGATATTCATACTGACTGATCAGCCGTGCATAAATGTAGCCGGCTCGACCATCCAAGAACCCCAATTGAATAATATAAAATACAATAAACCGCAGGATGGGTTTAAAAGGAAGTCGTACCCACATTCTTTTGAGAAACCGCTTGCGCTGCACAGCATCCCCAAAAAAATTCGCCCCAATTGTGCCAGAGTCATCTTGACCGGCTATCAAATTATAATAAACTCTAGCTTCCCAGTTTGAGTAACGATTGTGTCGCTCTATCCACTGATAAATGTCCCGAAAGTCTTCATGGATCATATCAGTTGTTAAATACCCAACTTGGCCTTTTAAAACAACGTGTTCGTGAACTTCATTGTCGCCGGTGTTGGGAACTTCTTCCGTGCCTAAATTTTCGTATCGTCCTTTTCCATGCTTAAATAAACGCAGATTCCAGTCTGGATATTTACCGCCGTGACGAATCCAAGTCCCCAAAAAAAACACGCGTCGGTTTAAATAATAACCGTTGTAGTTTGGGTTAAGAATTGCCTGAGAGATTTCATCCCAAAGTTCCTCAGGAATCCGCTCATCACAATCAACAATCAGCACCCAGTCATTTTGAAATTGCAAATTCTCCAATGACCAGTTTTTCTTTTTGGGCCACCGATGATTAAAATAGAACTGTACAACTTTTGCCCCATAATTTTCTGCAATTTCGCAGGTGCGATCCGTGCTTTGGGAATCCACCAAAAACACTTCATCGGCCCTAGCAACGCTGGACAGACAAGCCGGCAAATTGATCTCTTCGTTTTTGGCGGGAATGAGAACCGATACTGGAATTTTAGTGGGTGGGTGGGTCATGATAGAGAATTGTAACGAGTTATGAGATATAAATTAGAAGTTCTTTCTTTAATTGAAAACTCTTTAGGGGTAAATTAACTAGGATGTTGAGATAAAGGTCGCGTGGGTTCTATAAACCTGGCTCTACAAACTCAAAAATCAAGTTATTGCCGTTTAGTCTCTTTGGGAGCGAACAGCAAGCCCTGAATGGTGGCACTTAAATAACCAATTTGTCCGTAGCTATACACTATATTGTCAAAGCGTTGGGCTGGATCGTTAAAGTATTTCAACGATTTGTACAACCCTCGCACAAATCGCTCTCCCCCACGCCCTAGTTGGCGCACACCGGCATCACCGGCTAGGCGTTCCCGATAGCACTCGCTAATTCCCTGCCACCAGCCTCGCTGCAAAAACCAAGAAGGGTTAATACGATCGGGTGCGACGTTGTGAGCAACTAAAGCATCCGGGAGATAGGCGACTTGCCAACCCTGCTGGAGGGCGAGTTCTGTCATGTGCAGTTCTTCATTTGATAATAACTTTTTACCAACGCGACCTAGATTAAGATCGAAGCCGCCAATTTGTGCCAGAAATGACCGGCGAATTGAGTAGTTTAACCCCCTTGGGGTCATGCCTGGATTGTTGATATAAATAACATCATCTCCCAGATCATAAGCGCCTAAGTTGCCGGCAAGTCCTGGGGAAAGCCAATTAGGGGCAGTCACAGCAGCCGGCCAAAGCAAGGTAACTTTCCCACCGGCAACGGCTAATTTTTCATTGCTTTGATAGGCTGAATAAAGCACGCTTAACCAGTTAGGGCCGGCAATGGCATCATCATCGAGGTAAGCTAAAATCTCGCCGACAGCCACGCTTGCGCCCGTGTTCCGTGCCACCGAAAGGCCCACGACAGGTTCATAAACATATTTCAAAATTGAGTGAGAAAGTCGTTGTGCCACAACTTCCGAGGTTCGATCAATCGACGCATTATCCACAACCACCACTTCAAAACTTGGGAAATCCTGCTGCAGTAAACTATCAATAGCAGCGCCTAAATAGGTGTCTCGATTGTGGGTGCAGATAATCGCAGAAACCAGGGGGACAGGCATAAAGTCAAACAAGTAATTGTTAGTTAGCAGCCAATTGTAAGTTGTTGCCGGATGTCAGGAGTTGGTTGTTACGAATGGCCCTCAGGCAAAAGATAATCGTCTGCCTAGATGAACCCTTAGCGATTAACCCCATATAATGACGACTGACAAATTACCCTGATAAAATCAATCCCTAGTTTATCTTTGATGAACACAGAAGCTACATTGCCAAGGCGAGTCACCCTAGTTACTGGCCCAGCCCGATCTGGCAAAAGTGAGTGGGCCGAAACTCTAGCGGCACAAACCGGCACATCCGTAATTTATTTGGCCACAGCGCAGCGTGACCCCAGTGATGTGGAGTGGCAGACTCGCATTGAACAGCACCAATGCCGCCGTCCTGCCGGCTGGAGGACTTTAGAAGTGCCGATGGAGTTGCCGGCAACGATTCGCTCATTCTCCCAAACCGACACTTGTCTGCTGGTTGATTCCCTGGGAACTTGGGTGGCAAACCTTTTGGATCAAGATGTTGCCGGTTGGGAGAAAACGTTACAAGATTTGCTGACCAGTTTAGATGATGTTGCCGGTGAAGTGATTTTTGTTGCAGAGGAAACGGGTTGGGGTGTGGTGCCGGCATACCCCCTCGGTCGCACCTTTCGTGATCGGCTTGGCCAGTTAGTTCGCCGATTGGGTGCAATTGCTAATCCTGTTTATCTGGTTACAGGCGGTCATGTTTTAAATTTATGCGTCCTTGGTTCCCCACTGCCGGTGTCGAAAAACCTCCCGCCGCAGTATTAAGAAATTTTCTGTTTTATCTCAAGGTATGAAGCTAAGGGGATTGTCTTTTACAATCGTTAATAACGACAACCTTTAAAAAGAAATTGAATGTAGCTCGTACCTTATTGTTGGAGCTAGTTAAATTAAATTGATTGTTAATCAATAATCTTTTTTCTCCCCGTTAAAGGTCAATATAAGCCATAAATTGAATATTAAAGTAAGAAAATATAGCTTCAGACAGCAGAAAGCCTTAAGTGAGCCGGTGAAAAGATTTTTACTAAACCTCATCAAACAATAATTTTTTAAGTACGATTATTTAAATACACCTTATGGAGGATTGCAAAATTAAAAATTTGAAGTAAGAATAGGGAAAGGGCTTTACGCTTATAATTGAGAGACTTCGTATTTGTACAGAATAGGCAGGGGCTTTCGTTTTTTTGTCGAGCAACTTAACAAAAATTACTTATGGCATCCGAAAATCACGTCAGACAATATCTTGCATATTGGTTTCAGTTGGGTAAGAAGGTTTTGATTCGCAACGGCCAAGAAGCTTTGCAACCCAAACAAGTTTTCAATGGCAACCAATACAGTAATGAATTTGAAGAGTGCTGGCAGAAAATTATTGCCCCCAGTTCAGGAGACTGCTATTTGCAAGGCACACATGAAACCATCGCGCAGTTGCTAAGACCGACATGGGAGCTGATGCAGTGTGCACGCTGCACTATGCCAATTCCTATGGCAACGATGGGAATGCCACCCGAAGCCTGTCCTTGTAATGATCTATCTAATTGGCCAAACAACGAGGTTCCAGTTCCACGAGAAGCTGTTAACTCTCAAAATCATCTAAATTCCATTCGTAGTCGCTTAATTAAAGCCAATTCTCTCGTGGAAGAAGATAAACAGAATGAGGCTACTGAAACTGAATCCCCAGCTTTAAAGCTCCCTTTAGATATGCCCGTTTGTAATTGCCCCGACAAGACCCTAAACATCTCTAAATGATGCCATCGGGGCATTAATTTGCAGATTAAAATCACCCAGAATGCGAATAGGCGAATCAAACAAAAGTAGCAAACACGCCCTCTCAAGAAATCCCTAACCTTCAATTTTTTCTTGACACGGTGATCGCGCCCCAATCTTCCCATCCTGGCCCTATTTCCAAAAAAAAGAGGGGCGCGGCATCCCGCACCCCAGCAGCAATTTGATCGAAGCTAAGGCTTAAATTTTAGCTTCTTCCCTAACCAACTTATCCCAACCCAAATCCTTGAGACTGTTGTTGCGGCGAAGCGGACGAGTTACCAATTCCAAAATGTCACGCGCATTCGTAAAGCCGTGAATTTGAGCGAATGTGAACTCAACCGACCACTTAGTGTTGATTCCGCGTGCTTCTAGGGGGTTGGCGTGCGCCATGCCGGTGATTACCAGATCCACACCAATTTCTTTAATCCGCTGAATTTGGTTGTAATTATCCGGTTTCTCGACAATCCTAGGTAGTGGCACACCCATTTCATGGCAAGTCTTCTCTAACAAAGCCAGCTCAGCAGCCTGATAGCGCTTATCCATGTAAGGAATCCCAATTTCAGGGCAAGTCATGCCACAGCGAATCAGGAAGCGTGCCAGAGAAATTTCCAGCAGGTTGTCACCCATAAAGAAGACAGACTTGCCGCGAATGATCTGGAGGTAGTCTTCCAGATTTGCCCAAATGTTAGCTTCCCGCTCATCCAAACCCTTCGGTTCAATGCCTAGTACCGAGCAGATTTTCTCAATCCAAGCACGGGTGCCATCTGGCCCAATGGGGAAAGGAGAGCCGATTAGTTTGCACTTGCGCCGGCGCATCAAAGTCGTTGCGGTGCGGCTGAGGAAAGGATTAACCCCACTGACAAAATAGCCCTCTTCAATCACCGGCAGTTCGGTATAACGCTTGGAAGGCAGCCACCCAGAGACTTTAATGCCTTGCTTCTTCAGCTCCAACGTCAGCTGCGTTACTACTGGATCAGGCAGAGAACCAAAAAGAACCAGCGGCGTATGGTTGACATATTCTGCTTCATCTGCTGCTACTTCTTCCTTCTTTTTGCCAAAGTTGAGCAGTTTTTGAATTGCATTCCCCTCATTTTTTTGGGTTTCTCCCGCCGGCGCTTTTTCTGGGCAACGAGCCGCCATTGCTGCCAGCACCGTATCTTCCCCTTGGGTGAAAGCGTAGTCTAGCCCATTCGCACGAGCCGTCACAATCGGAATTCCAATCTCAGCTTCCAACTTAGGAGCCAAGCCTTCCAAATCCATCTTGATAATTTCAGTCGTGCAGGTGCCGATCCAAACGATCACACTGGGGTTGCGATCTCGCTTAATTTGCAAGCACAGTCGCTTCAGCTCATCATAATCATTCAGCTGAGCTGAAATATCCCCTTCTTCCAATTCCGCCATTGCATAACGGGGTTCTGCAAAAATCATCACCCCCATCGCGTTTTGGAGAAAATAGCCGCAAGTTTTCGTGCCAATGACTAAAAAGAAACTATCTTCAATCTTTTGGTACAGCCACGCCACGCAGCTAATGGGACAAAAGGTATGGTAATTGCCGGTTTCACACTCAAAATTGAGTGCTTCTGGTTGAGCAACAGTCATAAAATAACGCTTTTCTCCGTATAGGATTGCTGAAAATGAAGGTTGAACAAGACCTTACAAACCCGACAGCAAATCTTTCATTTCTGGATCATCGTCCGAATCCCATTCGTCCCGCGCCAGCGCATCCAGATCCGCTTCATCCAAGTCTGAGGAATCTTCACCTAAATCGCCAAAATTCATATCACCCAAGTCATCCTCTGAACTTTCATCGCCCAGAGAAGACATATCATCACCAAGATCGCCTAGATCCATGTCCCCAAAGGCATCAGTGGCATCGTCATCGAGAGCGCCCAAGCCCATATCATCATCGAGATCGTCGGAAACGCCGGCTCCAAATGCATCAGTGGCATCGTCATCGAGAGCGCCCAAGCCCATATCGTCATCGAGATCATCGGCAACGGCTACTCCAAATGCATCAGTGGCATCGTCATCGAGAGCGCCCAAGCCCATATCGTCATCGAGATCGTCGGCAACGGCTACTCCAAACGCATCGGTGGCATCGTCATCGAGAGCGCCCAAGCCCATATCGTCATCGAGATCGTCGGCAACGCCGGTTCCAAAGGCATCGGTAGAATCGTCATCGAGAGCGCCCAAGCCCATATCATCATCGAGATCGTCGGCAACGCCGGTTCCAAAGGCATCGGTGGCATCGTCATCGAGAGCGCCCAAGCCCATATCATCATCGAGATCGTCGGCAACGGCTACTCCAAACGCATCGGTAGAATCGTCATCGAGAGCGCCCAAGCCCATATCGTCATCGAGATCATCGGCAACGGCTACTCCAAAGGCATCGGTAGAATCGTCATCTAGAGTGCCCAAGCCCATATCATCGAGATCGTCGGATGTATCATCATCAAAGCCGGCGGGAGCCACTGCATCAAAATCATCCGAAGAGTCTTCATCAAGCTCATCAAGGCCGATGCCACCTAGCTCATCATCGGATATATCTTCATCGAAGTCAGCAACAGCCACCGCCCCGAAGTTAGCAGAAGATTCTTCATCGAGCGGATCAAGCCCCATATCCACCAGATCGTCATCGTCGGAAGACTCTTCATCAAAGTCAGGGGTAGACTCTGACAAGCCACTGAGACCTATCCCTCCCAATTCATCATCGGGTAAGTCTTCATCAAAGTCATCGGTGGTGTCTTCCATCATTGCTACTGCGGCAGCTACACCGAGCACGCCAACACCGGCAACCGCTGCCAAAGGTATGCCCATGTTTACACCCGTTAACTCATCTAAGTTTTCGGTAGCTGAGCTAATAGGTGCCGATGCCGAGATGGATGTCGTTGTCAGTTGCTCTTCATAAACCGCCGGTTCGCCGGTTGGGCTATTACCGAGTGCGATGTCTGGATCGAAATTCAACCCCAACACTTCTATCAGGGTTTCTGCATCTGGATTTAGCTTAGAAAAGGGCAGCATTAACTGTGCTAGCTTGGGTTCTAGCGCATTCATCGCGCCCAGGATGAAGTAAGAAGTGGGGCGTCTACCACCATCGGGGGTTTTAACGGCTGCCACTTTGATATGCAGGCTCAGCCAGTCATGATTGGCTTGGTAATATTGCAACCACTTTTGTTTTAAAGCACTTGAGAAGTCATCGAAAAAAGCCATAGTTGCTATCCCCCGTCTTGCTGCAACAAAGTATGATTTTTTGTGTTTCAAGAACCGCAGTCTTGTACTGAATCATACTAGCCAATCAGCTACCCTCGCTCCCTCTTATCCTGGTTGTTTGGGTGTGTACTGCTGTGAGCTATACCATCATCAGGTCTAATTTTTCTTCTTCGCTGGTGGCTTTGGGCTGAGTCGGGTTGAGGTAGAAGTCAGACAGCAAGGAGAACAACTCCCGATCTGGGGCATCGTTGGGCACGACACCTTCTGGACGAGCTAGGATTTGGTCGGCGATGTTGAGGTAGTAGTCGCAGACGTAGTTGAGGGAAGGGTCTGTCTCTGCCATTTCAAACAAAGTTTTGCCTTTGACGCGAGAGACGCGAATATCTTCAATCAGCGGCAGGACTTCTAACACCGGCATCGGCACGGCTTCGATATATTTTTCGATTAAATCGCGCTTGGAGGTGCGGTTACCAATTAAGCCGGCGAGGCGCAAGGGGTGGGTACGGGCTTTTTCCCGTACGGATGCGGCAATTCGGTTGGCGGCAAACAAGGCGTCAAATCCGTTGTCGGTGACAATTATGCAGTAGTCAGCATAGTTGAGGGGGGCTGCAAATCCACCGCAAACCACGTCTCCGAGAACGTCAAACAAAATTACGTCGTATTCGTCGAAGGCGTTAAGTTCTTTGAGCAGTTTCACGGTTTCGCCCACGACGTAACCGCCACAACCGGCACCCGCAGGAGGCCCGCCGGCTTCTACGCAATCAACGCCGCCATAGCCTTTGTAAATAACGTCTTCTGGCCAAACGTCTTCGTAGTGATAATCCTTTTCTTGCAGCGTGTCAATAATCGTGGGAATCAGGAAGCCGGTGAGGGTAAATGTGCTGTCGTGCTTCGGATCGCAGCCGATTTGCAACACTTTTTTACCGCGTCTTGCTAGAGCCACGGAGATATTACAGCTGGTTGTAGATTTACCGATTCCGCCTTTTCCGTAAACTGCTAGTTTCACTCTCGTAATCTCCTTAAATAGTTGCGTCTCAAATCTTTAATGTCTATGAATGCCACGTTTAGCCGGCACTTTGGCGCTGCTCTTCCAGTTCAGCCTTGCTTTCGTCTGTTCTGGTTGTTGAAAGCATTATTGTCCATATTCCCCTGAAAAGAAAGGGGTTAAATCGATAGATCAGGGCTTAAAAGCTCTTTGTACCGTTCTTACAGGTCATAATACCGCTTAATCTTCTTTCTATTCTTTTTTAAGCTTTATTAAAGATTTTAAATATAGTTGATGTATTAATTTTTATAAAAATACGAACAAAAAGCAAAAATTTTACTAAGTAAGGACAAACAACCTCTAGCCGGCTTGCTCTGATCAAGCGAGCCGGTGCGATATTTTCACCTCAAAGAGCCTGTGGGGAAGCATTTTGGCTCAGTAATCCCTATCGATCCCAGCCCGATTCTCTGGGGACATTCCTTGCAACGAGTCAAGTGAAACTACCGGATTTAGGGGCTAAGCAATTTATTTGAGATTTTTGTTAAGAATATTTAAATGTTTAAGATATCTATGAAAACCCTTCAGAGGCGTAGGTCTAGGCAACAACTTTCTGGGCAAATTCTGAGCAATTTATCCTGAATTGGCCCATCTGGAACCCTCAAAAATCCCTGGTTAGGCTGATCAGCTGATTATGAGCCGATCCCAATGGAGCTAGCACCCTTTACGGCTTATTCGGTTTTCTTGCCGATCTTTGGCCAAGTAAAGCGAAAGGCTGTCCCTTCACCTTCTTCAGAGTCTATAGAGATCATGCCGCCTTCACTTTCAACAATTTTTTTGACCAAAGACAACCCAATGCCGGTGTTCTCTGTCGTATCGCGTGATTGTAACGTTTGAAAAATGACAAACACTCGTTCGTGATATTGCGGCGCAATCCCCGGCCCATCATCAGCTACAGAAAACTCATAGAAATCTTTTTTCTCTTCAACCGTAACCTTCACACAACCATCAGGGCGATCATGGTGCTTTATGGCATTACTGAGCAAATTAGAAAAGACTTGTTCTAAAAGCAACCGCGAGGTTTTTAACGTTGGCATTCCAGGGCAAACTTCAACCGTAAACGCGGGTGGCGGGGCGAGAGAATCGATCACATCTTTGAGGATTGCCTCAACAGAGACCGTTTCTAATTCCGTCTTCAACCGCCCCACACGGGAGTATTCGAGGATACCATTAATTAAATTTTCCATGCGATGCACGCGCCCTCGCAGTAGATTCATTTGGTGTTGCGTATCCTCACTCAGCTTGTCCTCCAAGTCTTCTTCCAGCCACATTGAGAGGTTAGCAATTGCCCGCAGTGGCGCTTTCAAATCGTGGGAGATCACATAAGCAAACTGATCGAGTTCTTGGTTGCGTTTCTCCAAAGCTGTGTTCGTCTGCGTCAGCACAATCGTCAAGCGGGCTAGTTCCTCTGCGCGTGATGAAAGTGTTTCCTGTGCTTGTTTGGCTTCAGTGATGTCAATCATCAGTCCTCGCACCTTCACGACAGCGCCTTCGTGATCGTGGACAATATAAGCTCTGTTTCGCAACCACAGTAGCTGACCATCTGCGGCCACACATCTATACTCAAACTGATGATCTCTGCCGGCGAGGGTTTCCGTTCGTGCAAAAGCTTGCGCCCAGTCGCGATCATCGGGATGGAAAAGGCTAAGCCAGAAATCTGGTTCCTCTGTCCATTTGTCTAGAGGATAGCCCAGAATTTGTTCAGCACTTTGGCTGACAAATGTAAATTTCTCAGTGAAGGGATCGGCTTCCCAAAAGATTGCGTGACCTAAACCATTGACTAAATCGCGAAACCGCTGTTCTGCAGATTCAGCTTGCCCCCGTGCTGTTTGCTCGCTTTTTAACAATTGATCTTTGAGCCGGTTTGCCGCTTCTAATTGGGCGGTTCGCTCCAAGACTCGTTGTTCTAGGTCTCTATTTAGGCTGGAAATTTCTTCGGCTTGTCTTTTAACTTCTGCTGTCTTCTTGAACAGATCAACAAATACTGAAACTTTAGAGATTAAGATTTCTGGTTCAATGGGTTTAAACAGGTAATCCACCGCCCCCAGAGAGTAACCTTGAAATACAAATGAATCGCTTTTGCTAAATGCTGTTAGAAAAATAATCGGGGTGAGCCGCGTCCGCTGTCTTTCTCTAATCAGCGTTGCTGTCTCAAATCCATCTATCCCTGGCATTTGGACATCAAGCAGGATAACAGCAAAATCTTGATGCAGCAGACATCTTAAGGCTTCTTCGCCAGATTGGGCTTTGACTAAATTCTGACCGAGTCCTTCTAGGATGGCCTCTAAGGCCAGCAAGTTTTTGGGATGGTCGTCAACGAGGAGAATGTTAGCTTTTGGTTCGGCTTGCATATTGTCTAGCGGATAAATAGTTAAACAGGTAAAATGAACAATAAGGTTAAACTTTCAATTTCAAATTGTACCTTAAATTAATTAAAGGGATGTGAAAAAGATTGCTGTTAATAAACAAATTGGGTGAAAGTAAGCCTACTTTTTTAATTTAAGCTAAATCATAATTTATAAAAAAAAAAAATTCAAAGCGCTTCACTCAAGCTTTTTAGAAGTGAGGGGCAGAAAAATCGTAAATACCGCTCCTTCAGGCGCTTTACTGTGAACGCTAATGTTTCCTCCGTGGGCTACAACAATACGCCGAGCAATGGCTAGTCCCAAGCCCGTTCCACCTTTCTTGCGAGAGGAATCGGCTGTATAAAACTCTTCAAAAATATGGGGGAGATCAGTTTCGCTGATCCCTGCTCCCTGATCTTGGATTTGGACAGCAACTTTAGAGCCTTCTACTCGCCCAGAAACAAATATTCTAGAGTTTGACACGGAATACTTAATCGCATTATCTAGGATGTTTAAAAAAGCTTGCAGTAACCGTTCTGGATCGCCTTGGATCTGCACGTCGGGCATATCTTGCTGGATACTCATTCCTTTGGTTTGCATCCGCAGTTCCATTGCACTCTCAGCTCGGTTGATGAGATATTGAAGACTCAAAGGTTGCTTCTCCAAATGAACAACACCGGCTTCGAGCCGGCCTAAATCCAGCAAATCTTGGATCAGCCGTGACAGGCGCACTGTCTCATCCTGTGCAGTTCGGATAAACCGGGCGCGTAACTCCGGTTCTTCAGCAGCTCCTCTTTCTAGAGCTTCCAGGGTCACTGTAACATTGCTAACGGGAGTGCGGAGTTCGTGAGATACATTTGCCAGGAAGGCTCGCCGTTCATTATCGAGTGAAGCCAGCCGTTCGCTCATCCGGTTCAATTCAATGGCTAATTGCCCTAGTTCATCGTTGCCCAAGATGTTGAGCTTCTCTCCTAAATGACCACTGCCAAGGCGCACGGCAAACCGGGACATGGCTTGGATCGGCGTTGCCATGCTGCGGGCGAGCCATAAACTAATCGCAGCACAGAGCAAGAACGTTAAGATCAGGGTTCCCAGAACCGTAGAAATGATCGTTCTAAACTGGCGCTGGAACTGAGTGAGGGTTAGGGACATCCGCAAAAGACCGATCAGCCGACCATTGCGGTTTAGTGGCTGCGCGACGAACACTCTGTCATCATTTGAAAGAACACCTTTGCCAAAGCCTAGCACCCGCTTGTTTTGAAGTCCTTTTCTAACGCCTGGAATCTTTAACCAGTCTTTTATTTGCCAATCTATTTGTGGAGAGGAGGTAGACAAGAGGCGGCCTTCTGGCCCAAAGATTCGCAGATTGATGGTTTCGGGTGCACCGTAGCGTTTTACAAGCAATTCTACTTGCCTCAAATCGTTGTCTTCAAGCGCATCGGCTACGCTTTCGCTCAAAGGGGTAGACCAGGTCTCTAATTCTGCCTGTTTTGTTTTCATGAAAGAGGCGTGGAAAGCCCACAAAAGGTAGCCGGCTAGGAGCGATGTACCGAGTGCAGTTAGCCCTAGGTAAGTGGCTAAAAGTTTGGCGTGAATGGAATTCCATTTAATCCGAATGGTAACTCACCTCCTTAAGGCGATTCGTCAGTGATGATTTATTATGAAATCGTGAAGCTGAATTGTGGCCTTCAGCTTCCGATTTCAACCAGCTAAAAATTTATTAATTGCGGCTTTTTGTTGTGGCAGACAAACAAAGTAAAAACCTAATAACCAACTATTTATTAAAGCGAAAGCTAGCTTTCTGTTTTTACTGCCGGCGGACATCTCAACGTCAAATATTATGAACGATTTTATCCATTTATCGTAATCACATTGTTATTTTATTTGTGAAGAATTTGAGCTACGGGTACACCGGCGCAAGATAGCTTCGATTCGGGCCAGCAGCTCACGAGTGTTAAAAGGTTTGGTGAGATAATCATCTGCCCCGGCTTTTAACCCCCAAACTTTGTCTGCATCGTGATCTTTGGCAGTCAAAATCAGGATCGGAACATCCGAGAAAGCGCGAATGCGCCAGCAAAGTTCCATTCCATCCATTCCCGGTAACATTAAGTCCAAAATAATAATATCTGGCACTTTTTGTTTCACCATTTCTAGTGCAGTTAGTCCATCTCCTGCTGTCATCACTTTATAGCCTTCTTGCACTAAAGAAAACGTGAGACTCGCCCGAAGTGGTTCTTCATCATCAACTAATAAAACGTGATACATGGCGGATTTAAAATTAATATTCCAACATTGAGCTTTGAAATTTGGAAAATGAAGAATTGAAAAGTTTTAAGCCTCTCAATTCTTCCTTCTCCCTGTTTACTGATAGAGCCAGACTCGCAGTAGCGAGAGCAACTGCTCAGTATCAACCGGCTTGGTAATATAGTCAGACGCACCGGCTTCCAAGCTTTTTTCCCGATCACCTTTCATGGCTTTAGCCGTGAGGGCGATCATCGGGAGAGAGCGGAATTTAGAAATTTGGCGGATATGGCGCATGGCTTCATACCCATCCATTGTTGGCATCATCACATCCATCAAGACAACATCAATGTCCGGTATTGTTTGCAACTTAGAAATGCCATCAGCCCCGCTTTCGGCATTTAAGACGTGCATTTGATGGCGCTCTAACATACTGGTTAGCGCGAAGATATTGCGGACATCGTCATCTACGATCAAGACTTTTTTGCCGACCAGAAGCGGGTCTATTTGATACAGCTTTTCAATCATTTGCCGTTTGGGTTCGGGCAAATTCTCTTGAACCCGGTGTAGGAACAAAGCCGTTTCATTAAACAGACTTTCTGGCGAACTCAAGACTTTAATGATGATGCTTTCAGAAATCCGCTTGAGTTCCAATGCTTGCTGTTCAGTTAAGGTTTTCTCGGTGTAAACGATAATGGGCAGAGGGACACCAGCGCCTGAGCCGGCGGTCAACTCCTGAGTGATCTGCTCAATCAGTTCCAACCCGTTCATATCAGGTAGATCCAAATCGATGACCACACAATCGTAGGGCCGGCCTACAGCATCATCCGTCCCGACTTTTAGAGCTGAGAGCGCCTCCTCACCCGTTCCCGCTACAGTGGTGACGACGTCGCTGTTGCCGATCAATTCGACAATATTTTGACGCTGATTTTCGTTAACAACCACCACCAGCAAGTTCTTCACCGGACGCTCAACAAAACGTTTGATATTCACCAACCCCTCAACCAGCGCCTCGCTGCTAACAGGCTTTTGCAGATAAGCCAGCGCTCCCATTTTCAACCCCCGCTGCCGCGCCGCCTCAACCGTGAGGATATGAACCGGGATATGACGAGTTGCCGGGTTATGCTTTAAACGATCAAGAACCGTCCAGCCGTCCATTCCTGGCAGCCGGATATCGAGCATGATGGCGTGGGGTTGAAGTTCCTGGGCCATCGTCAAGCCGCTTTCGCTACGCAATGCCACAAGCCCTTTAAAGCCGACCTGTCGTGCCAGATCTAAGAGGATACGGGCGAAGTTCATGTCGTCCTCCACAATCAACAGCATCTGATCGCCGGGTTGAATATTATCGCGATCGTCACTTAGTTGCTGCGAGATCGCGAAGGAGGAAGGATCGTTGTTGAAGCCTTGCAGGGATTCTGAGTCAGGAGCGCCGTTAGAGGTAGAATTCTCTTTACTCGGGGCGCGAAGCAACGGGGCTTCCTCCTTACGCTTATCTGGATTCCATTGCCGGAATTGTGCGAGATTGCTGCTACGCCCTCCGTCGGAATCGCGCCGCTCCAGCGATAGGTAGTGCAAGTCTTCAGGCTTGGGAGGGTTCACCGGCGGCATATAGGTTTGGGGCAAGTAGAGGGTGAAGGTACTGCCGTGGCCGAGGCTGCTAACTAAGACAATTTCTCCGCCGAGGAGTCGGGCGATTTCGCGGCTGATGGACAAGCCCAAGCCGGTGCCGCCATATTTGCGGCTGGTGGTGCCATCTGCCTGCTGGAACGCTTCAAAAATGACTTTTTGTTTTTCGGGGGCGATGCCGATGCCGGTGTCCATCACGGCGAAAGCGACGACAGTCTGGGCGCGATTTAATGTTTCCTGCTCAGGACTCCATCCCTGGATAGCTTGCTCTACTCGCAACCGCACCTCTCCAGAGTCTGTAAATTTAAAGGCGTTGGAGAGCAAATTTTTCAGCACTTGCTGCAAGCGTTTCGAGTCGGTATAGATCGCCCTCGGCAGCTTCTCATCAAAAACAAGGCTGAAGCTCAAGCCCTTATCCTGGGCGACTTGACGGAACGTGCGCTCCATCTGGTTGGACAAATCTGTAAACAGCAGCGGATCAATTTCCACTGACATGGTTCCGGATTCAATTTTGGCCAAATCGAGGATGTCATTAATCAAGCCCAGCAGATCGGTGCCGGCAGAATGAATGGTGCGGGTGTATTCCACCTGCTTGGGGCTAAGATTGCCATCGGCGTTATCTGAAAGCAGTCGGGCTAAAATTAACAAGCTATTGAGCGGCGTCCGCAACTCGTGCGACATATTCGCCAAAAACTCTGACTTGTATTTAGAAGTAAGCGCCAACTGTTCGGCTTTCTCCTCCACAGACTGCCTCGCCTGTTCAATCTCACCATTCTTGCGTTCAACTTCCCGGTTTTGATCGGACAGCAACCGCGCCTTTTCTTCGAGTTCTTCGTTGGTTTGCTGCAACTGTTCCTGCTGGTTTTTCAGCAGTTCCTCAGAAGCTTTCAATGATTGAGCTTGCTGTTCTAATCGCTTGTTCGTCTCTGTCAGTTCTTTCTGCTGGGTTTGCAGTTCTTCTGCCAGTGCTGTGGACTGTTTGAGTAATTCCTCAGTCCGCATACTGGCGGCGATTGTATTGAGCACGATGGCAATACTTTCCGTGAGCTGATCGAAGAACGTCAGGTGAATCTCACTAAAGCGGCGGAACGAGGCTAATTCAATCACCGCCGTCACTTGCCCCTCAAACAACACCGGCAGCACAACGGCATTAAGCGGCGTCGATTCCCCTAAACCAGAGCTGATCTTGATATAGTCGTTCGGCACCTCAGTTAGCAGAATTCGTTCCCGCTCCAAAGCACACTGTCCGACTAACCCTTCACCCAAGTGGAACTGATTTGCCAGATGCTTGCGCTCACGATAAGCATAAGTGCTGAGGAGTTTCAAAAAGGGTTGATGCGTGATCCCGGCTTCCATGAGGTAGAACACCCCATGTTGAGCGGAAACCAAAGGAGCCAATTCTGAGAGGATGAGTTTGGAAACCGTCTCCAAGTCTCGCTGACCCTGTAGCATCCGGGTAAACTTAGCCAAATTGGTCTTCAACCAGTCTTGCTCAGTGTTTTTCTGCGTTGTTTCTCGCAGGTTGGCAATCATCTGGTTGATGTTGTCTTTAAGGACGGCCACCTCGCCTTCGGCTTGGACGTTAATGGTTCGGGTCAAATCGCCCTTCGTCACGGCGGTTGCAATTTCAGCAATCGTTCGGATCTGGGTGGTTAAATTCGCTGCCAGTTCGTTCACGTTGTCTGTCAGCGCCCTCCAGGTTCCCGCAGCACCCGGCACTTTGGCCTGACCACCCAGTTTGCCTTCAATGCCCACTTCTCGCGCTACTGTAGTAACTTGATCGGCAAACGTCGCCAGCGTGTCGATCATCTCGTTGATCGTGTCGGCTAAGGTTTCAATTTCCCCCTTTGCCTCTAGCATCAGTTTCCGCTTCAAGTCACCATTAGCAACTGCCGTGACCACGCGGGCAATGCCTCGCACTTGGGCTGTCAGATTGCCGGCCATTGAGTTCACGTTGTCGGTAAGGTCTTTCCAGGTGCCGGCGACGCCCTTGACATCTGCCTGACCGCCTAATTTCCCTTCCGAACCAACTTCTCGCGCCACCCGTGTAACTTCTGAAGCAAACGAGCTGAGCTGATCCACCATAACGTTAATGGTGTTCTTCAGATCCAAAATCTCGCCTTTGACATCAACGGTAATCTTCTTAGAAAGGTCGCCGTTTGCCACCGCTTTGGTTACTTCGGCAATATTCCGCACCTGGGCTGTGAGGTTACCGGCCATCGAGTTCACGTTGTCGGTTAAGTCTTTCCAGGTGCCGGCAACGCCCTTAACATACGCCTGCACACCCAATTTGCCCTCGGTTCCCACCTCTCGCGCCACCCGCGTGACTTCCGAGGCAAACGAGCTGAGCTGATCCACCATGATGTTTATGGTGTTTTTCAGCTCTAAAATTTCACCTTTAACGTCAACCGTAATTTTCTTAGACAGATCCCCGTTTGCTACAGCCGTCGTCACTTCCGCAATATTCCGCACCTGGGCTGTGAGATTACCGGCCATTGAGTTAACGCTGTCGGTTAAGTCTTTCCAGGTGCCGGCTACCCCTCGAACTTCCGCTTGTACGCCTAATTTCCCTTCGGTTCCCACCTCTCGCGCCACCCGCGTGACTTCTGAAGCGAAGGAGTTGAGCTGATCCACCATAACGTTGACGGTGTTTTTCAGCTCTAAAATTTCCCCTTTAACATCAACCGTAATCTTCTTAGAAAGGTCGCCGTTAGCTACAGCCGTCGTTACAGCCGCAATGTTTCGCACTTGCGCGGTTAATGAGCCGGCCATGAAATTCACGCTATCGGTTAAATCTTTCCAGGTGCCGGCGACTCCGCGCACATCTGCCTGACCGCCTAATTTCCCTTCCGAACCCACCTCTCGCGCCACCCGTGTTACTTCCGAGGCAAACGAGCTGAGCTGATCCACCATGACGTTGATCGTGTTTTTCAGCTCTAAAATTTCACCTTTCACCTGTACGGTAATTTTCTTGGAGAGGTCGCCATTTGCGATTGCGGTTGCCACCTCCGCAATGTTCCGCACCTGGGCTGTCAGGTTACCGGCCATTGAGTTCACGTTGTCGGTTAAGTCTTTCCAGGTGCCGGCGACGCCTCGGACTTCCGCTTGCACGCCTAATTTCCCTTCGGTTCCCACCTCTCGCGCCACCCGTGTTACTTCCGAGGCAAACGAGCTAAGCTGATCCACCATGACGTTGATCGTGTTTTTCAGCTCTAAAATTTCACCTTTAACGTCAACCGTAATTTTCTTGGAGAGGTCGCCATTTGCAATCGCGGTTGCCACTTCGGCAATGTTCCGCACTTGGGCGGTTAGATTGCCGGCCATTGAGTTCACGTTGTCGGTTAAGTCTTTCCAGGTGCCGGCAACCCCTCGCACTTCCGCTTGCACACCCAATTTCCCCTCAGTTCCCACCTCTCGCGCCACCCGTGTTACTTCTGAGGCGAAGGAGTTGAGCTGATCCACCATGATGTTTATGGTGTTTTTCAGCTCTAAAATTTCCCCTTTAACGTCAACCGTAATTTTCTTCGAGAGATCCCCGTTCGCTACAGCCGTCGTCACTTCCGCAATATTCCGCACTTGGGCGGTTAATGAGCCGGCCATGAAATTAACGCTATCCGTTAAATCTTTCCAGGTGCCGGCAACCCCCTTAACATCTGCTTGACCGCCTAATTTCCCTTCCGAACCCACCTCTCGCGCCACCCGCGTGACTTCTGAGGCGAAGGAGTTGAGCTGATCGACCATGATGTTGATGGTGTTTTTCAGCTCTAAAATTTCACCTTTTACGTCAACCGTAATTTTCTTGGAAAGGTCTCCGTTCGCTACAGCCGTCGTCACCTCTGCAATATTCCGCACTTGGGCGGTTAGATTGCCGGCCATTGAGTTAACGCTATCCGTTAAGTCTTTCCAGGTGCCGGCAACCCCTCGCACTTCCGCTTGTACGCCTAATTTGCCTTCGGTTCCCACCTCTCGCGCCACCCGCGTGACTTCTGAGGCAAAGGAGTTGAGCTGATCCACCATGATGTTGATGGTGTTTTTCAGCTCTAAAATTTCACCTCTAACGTCAACGGTGATTTTCTTGGAAAGGTCGCCATTAGCTACAGCTGTCGTGACTTCGGCAATATTCCGCACTTGGGCGGTTAATGAGCCGGCCATGAAATTTACGCTATCTGTTAAATCTTTCCAGGTGCCGGCAACGCCTCGAACTTCCGCTTGTACACCTAATTTCCCTTCCGAACCGACTTCTCGCGCCACCCGTGTCACTTCTGAGGCAAAGGAGTTGAGCTGATCCACCATGATGTTGACGGTATTTTTCAGCTCTAAAATTTCACCTTTTACGTCAACCGTAATTTTCTTAGACAAATCCCCATTAGCTACAGCCGTCGTCACTTCCGCGATGTTCCGAACTTGGGCGGTTAAGTTACCGGCCATTGAGTTAACGCTATCTGTTAAATCTTTCCAGGTGCCGGCGACTCCGCGCACATCTGCCTGCACACCTAATTTGCCTTCGGTTCCGACTTCTCTCGCTACCCGTGTTACTTCTGAGGCAAAAGAGTTGAGCTGATCCACCATGATGTTGATCGTGTTTTTCAGCTCTAAAATTTCGCCTTTTACATCTACGGTAATTTTCTTAGAAAGGTCGCCGTTTGCAACTGCTGTCGTGACTTCCGCAATATTCCGAACTTGGGCGGTTAAGTTACCGGCCATTGAATTAACGCTATCCGTTAAATCTTTCCAGGTGCCGGCGACGCCTTGAACTTCGGCTTGCACGCCTAATTTCCCTTCCGAACCGACTTCTCGCGCCACCCGTGTTACTTCTGAGGCGAAGGAACTCAGTTGATCAACCATTGTGTTGACAATTTTGGCGGTTTGAAGGAATTCTCCTTTTAGGGGTCGGCCTTCTATTTCGGGTGCGATCTTTTGCGATAAATCACCATTTGCAACCGCCCGAATGACTCTGGCAGTTTCGGCTGTGGGCTGGACTAAATCTGTGATGAGGGTATTGACAGAATTAACGCTTGCTGTCCAAGAACCGCCGGCGTTTCCTAGTGATGCCCGCTGGGTAATTTTACCTTCTTTCCCAACAACGGTGCCAATCCGCTCTAATTCAGCGGCCATCCTTTCATTGAGTTCGATGATATCGTTGAGCGTATCCGCAATTTTACCCGCCGTGCCGGTCTGATCGAGGGGCATCCGCACAGAAAAATCACCTTTCTTGACAGCGGCGAGTATTCTTAATAGCTGTTTTTCATCTAAATCGTCTGTACGATCTTGGACTGCTTGATTGCTTGACATAGCTGATTCCTTTTGCCGGTTGATGAGTGAGCAGTGGTGGGCGAATAATTATTAGATTTACTTATTACGCGTAGCGATTTAACAGGAAAACTTGATATGATTCTCCTAAGTAAGCGAATAACTAACCGCAGTTAACCTGCTAGTTAGTCTTGATTCGAGTTGCCTGTTAATGGGTTATAGAGGCTTTTCCCATCTTCCCTTCTCTGCTTGTGTCTAGTGGTATATAGCCTTGACCCTAGAGAAAGGAAACGGCTGTTTTTTTGCAACCCTGTATTTACGTCTTTGGATACCGGCTGCCGGTGATTGCTGGCGAAATCTTAGGCTTTAAGGAAGATAATGCCGGTGACTTCTCTGCTCATTATCTGGCAAAAATGTACCTAGACATCTCTGCCGGAAGGAGGATGATAAAAGTTAAGTGCAGTGTAAAAGTTAAAAGCTTAGCGGCAAGATGAGCCGTTTTTAAGCTTTCAATCATTTATCTTGCATATTCAATTGGATGATCTATGGGAGTGCTGCGGGTGCGGTGGAGATGAAGGTAAAAGGTAAAAGACAGCAAAAAGTGACGAGCTTGCATTCGGGTTCGTCACTTTTTACAATTTAAGGGGAAATAGCTTTTAACTTTTGGGTAAAGTTTTTCTGGTTCTCTCCCACAAAGTATGCAAGTTGATTGCATATTTATTAATCATTAATGGCACTGAGCAGCACTTCTGCTAGGGTGACATCTGCCATATCATCGATGGTAATCGTGTCACAAATATCGAATTTCGCGCCGGCACCTTGCAATTCATCATCCAATGCCTTTAAAAATCGGCTGGCGGTGGCGTCCGATCCGACTTGTATGATAGAAATGCCGAGTTCTTCATCGCGATCCATGCGGCGAGATGCTTCAATAATTGCTTTCATCACGGCTTTGCGATCATCGGGTTCCCCATCTGTCACCACTAAAATGGTTTCGCCGCCGGCTTTTATCTGTCCCGCTGCTTTACGCTGAAAATACTGATTGGTTGCATCTTGCAACACAGCGGCGAGGTTGGTTGTGCCGGCAGGATCGTTTTCTTGAAAAATCTGTCCAACTTTACTAGAAGTTACATTTTCGTAGCGTTTAAATCGGCTGGAAAATAGGTAAACTGTAATCCCATCCGGGTCAAATTGCTCACATTTGCGCGCGAGTGCCAAAGTAGACTCTTGCGCTGCTTCCCAACGACTTCTGCCACCTGCCTGATCTGGGGTAGACATACTGCCGCTTTTATCAATAATTAATGTAAAATCCCGATTTTCTACTGCCATAATTGACCTTTCAGATGTTAGTTGTTAGCAAGGAGTGAAGGGGATTCTCCAAAATCATAATCTAGCTGCCGGTAAGGACGGGTTTAGGAAATTAGCTTTCTCGTTGAAAGTCTATTTTGTTTAAAACCCGTCCTTGTCTAAATTATTGATTTGGAGAATTAATCAAAGAATTCATGGCTCGTTAGTCTGCAATCGCATTCAGCAGCACTTCTGTTAAAGTCAACCCTTCCATGTCATCCAGGGTAACTGTATCGACAATATCAAATTTTGCGCCGGCACCTTGCAATTCATCATCCAAAGCTTTCAGAAACCGGGTTGCTGTTTGATCATTGCCAACCTGAATAAATGAGATCGCCAATTCTTCATCTCGCTCCATTTGACGGGAGGTATCAATAATTACCTTCATCACCGCCCTGCGATCATCGGGTTCTCCATCTGTTATGACTAAAATTGTTTCGCCATTGGCTTTTGTTTGACCTCCTGCTTTACGCTTTAAGTAATTACTGGTGGCATCTTGTAAAACAGCAGCCAGGTTTGTTGTACCTGATGGATCGTTTTCTTGAAAAATCTGTGCAACTTTACTAGAAGTTACATTTTCATAGCGTTTAAACTTGCCTGAAAACAGGTAAACTGTAATCCCATCCGGGTCAAATTGCTCGCATTTCCGTGCGAGTGCCAGAGTAGATTCTTGTGCCGTATCCCAACGACTTCTGCCAGTTGCCGGTTCTGGCGTAGACATACTACCGCTTTTATCGATGATTAAGGTGTAATCACGAGCTTCCAAAGTATTACCTCCTTTGACCAAGAGAAAACCTCCTGTGCTATTATGGCTTGTGGATCTAGCCTATCCCACTTTCCCAGCAATCCCGAAGCAATTTTAAATTTTTCAATTTCAATTTTCTAAAATCGCTTTTACGGGGTTTCTTGCAAAGCTTGCAAATAATCAATCGCCGCCTCTTGTTTTGAAGGATATTTATAAGCAAACTCTTCAAACCAGAGTCCTTCATCTGACAGAGGATCTAAAGTTTTTAACCAAGCTTGCGCTTGTTTGCTGATTGCTTCCCGCTGTTGCTGTTTTAGCTTTTCCTGGCGGATCTGTTCTTCTTTAAGCTGTTGCTGTCTTTTCTGTTCCTCAGCTTTGGCTTCCTCCTCGTACTCACCTTTAAGTTCCGCTAATAAGTTATTTTCTGGTAAGGAAACAAAATTGTTCAGCAACCCGTTTTCGTGTATAGTAGATGATGTGAGTTGCGGAAATACAGAAATTTCCTCAGTTAAGTTAGGCAGTCCGTTTACTTTTGCCGCCTTCACAGAACTTAGAGCATTTGTCTCTTCATACTCGCGCTTAAGTTCTGCTAATAAGTTATTTTCCGGTAAAGTAGCGAAATTACTGAGCAATACGTTTTCGCTTGCAGCCGATGCTGTCGCGGGTTTTGCAGTTAAGTCAGTGAGTGGTTTTGGTTCTGCTGGCTCCACAGAACTCTGATATTCTGTTTTAACGTCAGCTAATAAGCGCTCTATCGATTCCATACATTTAACCCCTAAAGGTTTTTAACAACCGTTGCAACAATGATATTGATAAGCGAGCATTCAGCTATTAGGGATCAACTGTTAGGGGTGAAAACTGGAGGGTTTCTGGCGCTTCAGAATCATTCCCCAGTTTCACGTCTTCTGCCGGCACGGTTTTCAGTGGTTGCCGGCTGAATGCTTCCTTTAGTCGGTTCCCTTAATCAATAATGGCATTGAGCAATACTTCTGTCAGGGTCAGATCTTCCATATCATCCATTGTGATAGTATCGACAATGTCAAACTTCGCGCCGGCACCTTGCAGATCGTCATCCAGCGCTTTGAGAAACTGAGTCGCAGTGGCATCTGTACCGACTTGCACGAACGAAATTGCCAATTCTTCATCGCGATCCAGCCGGCGAGACGCTTCAATGATGACTTTCATCACGGCTTTGCGATCATCCGGTTCCCCGTCTGTCACCACCAAAATTGTCTCCCCATTCGATTTAGTCTGGCGGGCTGCTTTGCGTTGAAAATAACTGTTAAGCGCATCAACCAAGACGCCGGCTAAATCAGTTCTTCCAGAAGGCTCATTTTCTTGAAATATCTGGGAGACTCTGTTGGATGTAACGTTGTCGTAGCGTTTAAATCGGCCTGAGAACAGGTAAACTGTCAATCCATCGGGGTCAAATTCCTCACATTTACTCGCTAAAGCAAGGGCAGACTCCTGCATCGCAACCCAGCGACTTTTACCTCCCTGTTGATCTTTCGTGGACATACTCCCGCTTTTATCAATAATTAAGGTATAGTCACGGTTTTCCAGCATAAGGATCTCCCCAATAGACTCAGTTTTCTTAAAAGGTATTAAAACCAGCCAGATGATTTAAGGAGTAGGGGTAAGCAAATGGGTTTCCCCTCTCCTTCTTTCCCCTTAAGCGGGAACCAACATATCCTTAAGCGGCATCCAGCGGAAGAAACGATCGCCACCCATCTCAATTGCGATCTTCACCCGGGGTTCTATCTTAGGCAAAGTCGTTAAATATTCAATTTCCTGGCGTGACAGGATCTGTCCTTCCAGCATCCAAAGTACCAGTCCTTTTGACTTGCGCGGTAACTGGGCTAATTGGGTGCTTATCAGTGCCGGCACATAATAGGTATAGCCAACTGCACCCTCATTGCCAGTGCCTTTTTTACCGAGGTGAGGGGGACGTACTCCATGAGTGCCGGTTAAATAGGCTGCCAAATCCCCTAAACCCCGCGCAGAAAGGTTGTAAGTGTTGTAACCGGCAGCCCTAACCCGGCGCTGATAGCGCCCCTCATATCCCCCTTCTAAAGGTACATACAGTCCCAGCGCCCCGTGCTTTTCCAGATCACGGATTAACCCGCCCCCCGTAGTAATCAGTGCCATAACTGTGCCGTCTACCTTTTTATAGTTTTGTTAATGCCTGCTGGAATTTTACCGTGAATTGGGGTGGCTGAGGTTGCACAGGGCAAGCCGGTGATACCGAGTTGTTCATACGTGTCGGGGAAAACTTCGCCCCGACTGCACGGGACTTCCAATCCCTGAGTGCGAGTATTGCGGGGAAATCATAAACGGCATGACACTATAAACTAACAGATTTTGAAATGCATCGAAATGCAATAAACTTGACTAACGTTATAGATTCAAAATACTTATTCGGAATATTTTAAAAAATTTCAAGTAATCGCATCATTAGGCTGGGTTTGCTGTTTTCAAATCAAAGAGCAAGCTTTTTTTAAGGACAAAAACATTAATCCTTGATTTTCCCATCAAAATTAATCAACTCAGGTGTCAATCAATGTTACATTAGAAAGATTCTAGTTGAGCTTTCTGAAATCGAAACGGCTGACTCCTGGCTCCGTAAGCGTTAATGCTCTGTAGCACAACCAGCCGGCCCATTGCCGAAACCGTTGATGTTCGCATTGGGCCAGAGTTTCATTCCCTCGTCTAAATAAATTTTGAGATTTATGTAGACAAGTGCCGCAAGATGGTTTAGTATCTTAGATTGTCGGCAAAAATTCAGGCAAACACCTCCTCGCAAGAGAGGTAAACGCTCGGAAGTGTTGACAGAGGTGGAACAGAAGCCCCTAGTCTATCCTGAGCAGATCCAAAGTATGTGACACTGCGCTTCTAAAGGATCGGCAAAGCAGGAAAAAAGATCGAGGGCACTGTTGTCCCACTGGGTCAGCAAAGAGCTGTCGCTTCTAAGTCGGATACTAAGCAGCAAACTGCTTAAGTCCAAAAGGGAAACCTCCGCAAGCCGAAGTAAATGCTCGGCAAATGGCAGCTTTTAAAAGGCTGATTAAATTGTTGGTAAATCGCCCTCACAGTTAATCTCCTAAAAGGTTAGGAGATTGCTGTTGGCTGGTTGTTCTGACAAAGGTTTATGGGAGCAAAGGTCATAAGTCGCACCCGTAATCCGAATATATAGTAGTGCGTAAAAGGGAGACCCTTAAACCCGTGGCTGTAGGTATTATTGGCACAAAACTCGGCATGACCCAAGTATTTGACGCTGAAGGAAGATCGATTCCTGTCACCGTCATACAAGCCGGTCCATGCCCCGTTACACAGATTAAAACCAAACAAACAGATGGCTACACAGCCATCCAAGTCGGATACGGCGATGTGAAACCGAAAGCTCTTAATAGACCCCTGCTGGGACATCTGGCCAAGTCCAGTACCACGCCGGTGCGTCACCTGCTTGAGTATCGCTTGGATAACACCGGCGAGTATGAACTGGGGCAGCAACTTAAAGCCGATATTTTCACCGCCGGCCAAATTGTAGATGTCGTTGGCACCAGCATCGGTAAAGGCTTCGCCGGCTATCAAAAACGACACAACTTTAAGCGCGGGCCAATGGCTCACGGTTCCAAAAATCACAGACTACCCGGTTCCACCGGCGCAGGCACAACCCCCGGTCGGGTTTACCCTGGCAAGCGGATGGCCGGTCGCCTGGGTGGCAAACAAATCACCATTCGCAAGCTGGAAATCGTTCGCGTAGATGCCGAGCGCAACCTGCTGCTAATTAAAGGAGCCGTTCCTGGTAAACCCGGAGCCTTACTCAGTATCAAGCCGGCAACAATAGTAGGTCGGTAGTCATTTGTCAAGCGTCATTTGCAGGCGAAATAAAGACAAAAGACAAAAGACAAAAGACAAAGGACAAAAAACATGGTTACTTGTGTAGTGCGAGACTGGCAAGGACAAGAAGTCTCCGAAGCAACGCTAGATTTAAGAGTGGCGAAAGAAGAAAACGCCGCGCACATTGTCCACAGAGCATTAAGACTGCAACAGGTCAATGGGCGGCAAGGAACAGCCAGCGCCAAAACCAGAGCAGAAGTCAGAGGTGGCGGACGCAAACCCTGGCGTCAGAAAGGAACAGGTCGCGCCCGTGCCGGTTCTATCCGTTCACCCCTATGGCGGGGCGGCGGCGTAATCTTTGGACCCAAACCCAGAGATTATGACATCAAAATGAACCGCAAAGAGCGGCGTCTGGCGCTTCGGACCGTTCTCCAAAGTCGGGCCAGCGAAGACATGATCGTGGTGAGCGACTTTAAAGAACAGCTATCGCGCCCAAAAACCAAAGAATTATTGGCCGCCTTCACGCGTTGGGGAATTGAGCCAGACGCCAAGGTTCTGTTGATCTTGGACGAGCGAGAAGAAAACGTTTATTTATCAGCTCGCAACGTCGCAAAATTAAAGCTCCTCTCAGCAGCAAACTTGAATATTTTTGATCTGCTTCATGCAGACAAAATTGTTGTGAGTGCAGAGGCACTGGCTAAAATTCAGGAGGTGTACAGTGAGTGAATACAATCAGCGCGGGCTAGCCGATTTAATCCATCGCCCAATCGTTAGCGAAAAAGCAACGATGTTAATGGAACTCAACAAATACACATTTGAAGTTGTTCCTAAAGCGACCAAACCAGAAATTAAAGCTGCAATTGAATACCTGTTTAATGTCAAAGTCCTGAGTGTCAACACTCAAAGACCGCCGCGTAAAAAGAAACGGGTTGGGCGATTTGTTGGGTTCAAAGCGCTCTACAAACGCGCAATTGTAACTTTGGCACCGGGTGATACCATCACCTTGTTCCCAGAAGTCTAAGTTCGCCAGATGGCAGTGGCATCACCGAAGCGAGCGAAGGGCCACTAACAGCGGACAGTAGACAACAGACAACTGACAACTGAGAAAAAAGTTATGGGCATCCGTTCTTACCGGCCATACACACCAAGCACCCGCCAACGCACCGTCTCCGACTTTTCCGAGGTGACGCGTGATGAGCCAGAAAAATCGCTAACGACTTCACGACACCGCCCGAAAGGCCGGAATAATCGTGGTGTTATTACAACCCGGCACCGGGGCGGGGGCCACAAGCGCCTCTACCGGATTGTTGACTTTCGCCGTAATAAACACAATATCCCAGCGAAAGTTGCAGCGATTGAGTACGATCCGAACCGCAACGCTCGGCTTGCACTGCTGTACTACCAAGATGGAGAAAAGCGTTACATTCTTCATCCCGTTGGGTTAGCCGTCGGCACCCACATCATTTCCGGACCTGAATCCCCTATCGAAATTGGCAACGCCTTGCCTTTGGGCAATATCCCGTTAGGGACAGCCGTCCACAACGTAGAACTGACACCCGGTCGGGGTGGCCAAATTGTTCGGGCTGCCGGCGCAACCGCTCAGGTAATGGCCAAAGAAGGCAACTATGTCACCCTCAGACTGCCTTCTGGTGAAGTCCGGATGGTGCGGCGCGAATGCTATGCCACCATTGGCCAAGTTGGCAACCTTGATGCCAGAAACATCAAAGTTGGCAAAGCCGGGCGGACTCGCTGGAAAGGCATCCGGCCCACTGTTCGAGGCAGCGTGATGAACCCTGTTGATCACCCACACGGTGGTGGTGAGGGTAAAGCGCCAATCGGTAGATCCGGCCCAGTGACACCTTGGGGTAAACCAGCTTTGGGTGCCAAGACTCGTAAGCGCAAGAAACAAAGTAGCGCTCTAATTGTGCGCCGTCGCCGTAAATCCTCCAAACGAGGGCGTGGCGGTAGAGAGTCCTAGAATTTTCAATTTTAGATTTTCGAGCTTCAAAAAAAAACTCCGAAATCTAGACTCCGCGCATCAATCAAAAATCCAAGATTCAAAATTGAACTATGGGTCGTTCTCTCAAAAAAGGTCCTTTCGTTGCTGACCATCTGCTTACCAAAGTAGAAAACTTGAATGCCAAAGGCGAAAAACAGGTGATCAAAACCTGGTCACGCGCCTCAACAATCTTGCCCCTGATGGTTGGTCACACCATCGCCGTTCATAACGGACGGCAGCACGTACCAGTCTACGTGACCGAGCAAATGGTCGGTCACAAATTAGGTGAATTTGCCCCGACCCGAACTTTCCGGGGACACGCTAAGGGCGATAAAAAGGCACGTCGTTAGATGAATTTAGAACAAAGAATTAAGAATGAAGAAAGAGATAATCGTTTTTAATTCTTAATTCTTAATTCTCAATTCTCAATTCTCAATTCTCAATTTTATTATGGCTATTGAAACCACTGAAGAAGTCAAAGCGATCGCGCGATACATTCGGATGTCTCCTCATAAGGTGCGTCGGGTGCTTGACCAGATTCGGGGGCGTTCCTATCGGGAAGCGCTGATTATTCTGGAGTTTATGCCTTACCGAGCCTGTGAGCCGGTGCTGAACGTGCTCCGCTCAGCCGTCGCCAATGCCGAACACAACCTGGGGCTTGACCCGGCCAAACTAACGGTTAGTCAGGCATTTGCGGATCAAGGGCCATCACTCAAGCGCTTCCGGCCTCGTGCCCAAGGTCGCGCTTACCAAATTCGGAAGCCAACCTGTCACATTACCGTGGCTGTGGCTCCTGCATTAGAAGACTAATTTAGAAAGCAGGAGCGGTTTTGGATTTTGGATTTTAGATTTTAGATTCAATCCAAAATCCAAAATCTGAAATCTAAAGTCGTTAGAGGACGCATCCGTGGGACAAAAAATACATCCAGTCGGTTTTCGTTTAGGTGTCACCCAAGAACACCGCTCGCGTTGGTTCGCAGATTCCAATCGTTATCCAGAAGTTTTGCAAGAGGATCACAAAATCCGCAAGTACGTGCAGAAAACCCTCAGTAATGCAGGGATTTCTGAAGTGCGTATTGAACGCAAAGCTGACCAGATCGATCTAGAAGTCCGCACAGCCAGACCCGGCGTCGTTGTGGGGCGGGGTGGCCAAGGTATCGAAAGTTTACGCACCGGCCTTCTAGAAATGCTCGGTGGCGGCAACCGCCAAATCCGCATTAACGTTGTGGAAGTGGCTAGAGTGGATGCCGATGCAGCGTTGATTGCCGAATACATCGCAGGACAATTAGAGCGGCGGGTTTCCTTCCGACGAGTTGTACGCCAAGCCATCCAACGCGCCCAAAAAGCCGGTGTGGAAGGCATCAAAATACAAGTCAGCGGTCGTCTGAACGGTGCGGAAATTGCCCGTACCGAGTGGACTCGCGAAGGAAGAGTGCCTCTGCACACCTTACGCGCAGACATTGACTACTCCTACTGCACCGCCAAAACCATTTATGGGATTCTTGGCGTCAAAGTTTGGGTTTTCAAAGGCGAAATCATTCCCGGACAGCAAGAAGTGGCTCCGACAAACGTGGCTCAGCCCAAGCGCCGGCAACAGCGACGCCGCCAGCAGTTTGAAGACCGCTCAAATGAAGGATAACTGTAAAAACTTCATCAGTGATCTGTTGGGACTGTCAGCGGTCAGCGGTCAGCGGTCAGCCGCCAAAACGATCACAGCCAACGACTGACAGCTGAGCGCCGGCAGCCGGCATTCTTACAACTGACAACTGACAACTGACAAATCATGTTAAGTCCTAAAAGAACAAAATTCCGCAAGCAGCAGCGCGGACGGATGACAGGTCAGGCAACTAAAGGCAACACACTCAACTTTGGCGAGTTTGCCCTACAAGCGCTAGAACCGGCCTGGATTACCTCCCGCCAAATTGAAGCCAGCCGTCGTGCCATGACCCGTTACATTCGCCGGGGTGGCAAAATCTGGATTCGCATTTTCCCAGACAAACCCGTAACCATGCGGGCTGCCGAAACCCGGATGGGTTCAGGTAAAGGTTCGCCAGAGTTCTGGGTAGCCGTGGTCAAACCCGGTCGAATTCTCTTTGAAATTGGGGGCGTCACTGAAGAGACAGCCCGTGAAGCAATGCGCTTGGCTGCCTATAAGCTACCCATCAAAACAAAGTTCATCTCGCGTGAAGAGGAGCAGTCATAGAATATGCCTTTTCCCAAGATTGAAGAAGCAAGAAGCTTAAGTGACGAAGAACTGGGTCAGGAAATTTTGGCAGTCAAACGCCAATTGTTTGAATTGCGGTTGCAACAAGCGACTCGCCGGCTAGAAAAAACCCATCAGTTCAAGCACACCCGACATCGGTTGGCCCAGCTGATAACAGTAGAAGCCGAGCGCAAGCGGTCATCCGCGCAAGAAGTCCCCTCACAGGCGGCAACCCAGGAGTAGGTAAACATGGCAGTTAAAGAACGAGTTGGCTTGGTTGTCAGCGCCAAAATGCAAAAAACCGTCGTGGTGGCTATCGAAAACCGCTCGCCCCACCCTAAATACGGCAAAATTATGGTTCGCACCCAGCGTTACAAAGTTCACGACGAAGAAAACCGATGTAAGGAAGGCGATCGCGTCCGGATTCAGGAAACTAGGCCCCTGAGTCGTACCAAACGCTGGACGGTGATCGAAGTTCTCAACAGCGCCTCCTAAAACAAGGACAAAGGAAACCGAACCGTGATTCAGCAAGAGACCTACTTAAATGTGGCAGATAACAGCGGTGCACGTAAATTGATGTGCATCCGCGTTCTGGGGGGCAACCGGCGCTATGCCGGTGTGGGCGACGTGATTATTGCCGTCGTTAAAGATGCCACTCCGAATCAAGCCGTCAAAAAGTCGGATGTCGTGCGTGCCGTCATCGTCCGTACCCGTAAGGGACTGCGCCGGGACAGTGGCATGAGCATTCGCTTTGATGATAACGCCGCCGTCATTATTAACCAAGATGGCAACCCGCGAGGAACCCGCGTCTTTGGGCCGGTGGCTCGCGAACTGCGTGACAAGAACTTCACTAAAATTGTTTCCCTCGCGCCGGAGGTACTCTGATGGCCAAAAAAAGTGAAAATCCTGTAGTTCGCTACAAAATGCACGTCAAAAAAGGTGACACTGTTCAGGTGATTGCCGGCAAGGATAAGGGTAAGGTGGGAGAAATTCTCCAAACTCTTCCTAGAGAAAGCAAAGTAGTGATTAAAGGGGTTAACGTCAAAACCAAGCACGTTAAACCCCAGCAAGAAGGGGAATCGGGAAAAATCATCAACTATGAAGCCCCGATCCACAGCTCCAATGTCATGCTTTACTCCAACAAACAAAAAGTTGCCAGCCGCGTCTCTTACACCTTTACCGAAGAAGGTCGTAAAGTGCGGATGCTTAAAAAGACCGGAGAGATCATTGATTAACTGTTATCTGTCCCTTGTGTACAGCGCTTTGGACAAATGACTAACGAGAAATGACGAATTCTCTGACCAAGCCCAGGGAAAGTAAGGATCGGAATAATTATGCCAGGAAAACTCAAAACTCAGTACACCGAGACGATTGTTCCAAAACTGATGGAGCAGTTTAATTATACGAACATCCATCAGGTGCCCAAGCTTGTGAAAGTCACCGTTAACCGTGGGTTAGGGGATGCCGCTCAAAATGCTAAGGCAATGGAAGCGTCTATCAAAGAAATGGGGATTATTACAGGTCAAAAGCCGGTGGTAACTCGCGCGAAGAAAGCCATCGCCGGCTTCAAAATCCGCAAAGGAATGCCGGTTGGCATTATGGTCACTCTCCGGTCTGAGCGGATGTACGACTTCGTAGAGCGACTCATTAACCTGTCCCTGCCCCGAATTCGGGATTTTCGAGGCATTAGTCCCAAGAGTTTTGATGGCCGGGGAAATTACACTCTAGGCGTCAGAGAACAGCTAATTTTTCCAGAAATCGAATACGATACCGTCGATCAAATTCGGGGTATGGACATTTCAATCATCACAACTGCAAACACCGACGAAGAGGGCCGCGCCTTGCTCAAAGAAATGGGTATGCCCTTCCGGACTAACTAAAGCAGTTTTATAAGGAGGGAACGATGGCGGTTAACGATACGATTGCAGATATGCTAACGCGCATTCGCAACTCCAGCCTAGCGCGGCATCAAACAACTGAGGTGCCGGCCACTAAAATGACTCGCAATATAGCCAAAGTTTTAAAAGATGAAGGTTTTATTGCTGAGTATGAAGAAGCAGGCGAAGGAGTGACACGGCATCTGGTAATTTCCTTAAAGTACAAAGGAAAGAACCGGCAACCGATTATTACAGCACTAAAGCGAGTCAGTAAGCCTGGGTTGCGGGTTTACTCAAACCGACAAGAATTGCCACGAGTTTTGGGGGGCATTGGTATTGCCATCATTTCTACGTCGTCTGGCATTATGACCGATCGCGAAGCTCGGCGAACCGGCGTAGGTGGGGAAGTGCTTTGTTATGTCTGGTAAAACTCAGAAATCACAACTGGGGCGTGAAAAAATCTTTTTCAATCCCAAGTGTGAATTCTGAATTCCCAACTCTGAATTCTTAAGGAGAAACCAGTTATGTCTCGCATTGGCAAGCGCCCCATTCCTATCCCCAATAAAGTGACGGTCGCAATTGAGGGGCAGCAGGTAGCAGTTAAGGGGCCAAAAGGTGAACTTTCTAGAGTTTTGCCGGCAGAAGTCACCGTCGAAGAGGAAGATGGCACATTACACGTCAAGCGCAGGGATGAGTCCCGGCCAGCACGTCAGCGCCACGGATTATGCCGAACCTTAGTGTCTAACATGGTTGATGGCGTTTCCCAAGGCTTTCAAAAACGCCTGGAAATCCAAGGCGTCGGTTACCGGGCGCAAACCCAAGGGCGAACGCTGATTCTCAACGTGGGCTACAGCAAACCCGTTGAAATTCAACCGCCTGAAGGTATCCAAATCGCCGTGGAAAACAACACAAATGTGGTTGTCAGCGGCATTGATAAAGAAATCGTGGGAAACACTGCCGCCAGAATTCGCGCTGTCCGACCGCCGGAAGTCTATAAAGGCAAAGGCATTCGCTATGCCGGTGAAGTCGTCAGACGTAAGGTTGGTAAGGCAGGAGGTAAGGGTAAGAAATGAAGCTGACTCGTACAGAATCAATCCAGCGCCGGCACCGGCGCGTTCGACGCCAGGTGTTTGGTACGCCAGAACGTCCCAGACTGGCCGTGTTTCGCTCTCACCAGCATATTTATGCACAGGTGATCGACGACACCCAACACCAGACCTTAGTGGCGGCCTCGACGATAGACACAGAGCTAAAATCAGAAGTGAACTCTGGCTCTAACTGTGAAGCGTCCGCTCAAGTTGGAAAGCTGATCGCACAGCGATTGCTGGCCAAAGGCATTGAGAAAGTCGTTTTTGATCGCGGTGGCAACCTGTACCACGGTCGCGTCAAAGCGCTAGCAGAAGCCGCTCGTGAAGCCGGCTTAGATTTTTAAGAGTTTTGAGTTTTGAGTTTTAAGTTTTGAATGAAATCACGACTCAAAACTCAAAAATCAAAATTCAAAACTAACTTAAAAGGACAAAACTATGGCGGAACAACAACAGCAACAGCGACGTAAAAAAAGCAGTCGCAATCGCGAAAAAGAAACCGAGTGGCAAGAGCGGGTTGTTCAGATCCGCCGCGTTACCAAAGTGGTGAAAGGTGGTAAAAAACTCAGCTTCCGCGCGATCGTCGTTGTTGGCAACGAACGGGGCCAAGTGGGTGTTGGCGTTGGCAAAGCGAGTGACGTAATCAGTGCTGTTAAAAAAGGCGTGGTTGATGGCAAAAAGCACTTGATTGAGGTTCCCCTCACCAAGTCCAATTCCATCCCTCATCCCGCAAATGGGGCGGCAACTGGAGCCAAAGTGATGATGCGTCCTGCTTCACCTGGAACTGGGGTAATTGCCGGGGGAGCTGTGCGGACGGTACTGGAACTTGCCGGTGTCCGCAATATTTTAGCCAAGCAACTCGGCTCGAACAATCCTTTAAATAATGCCCGCGCGGCAGTCAATGCCTTATCCGGTCTCCGCACCTTTTCTGATGTGGCCGAAGAGCGCGGAATTCCAATTGAAAATCTCTACATTTAGTCACTTGTCACTTGTCACCAGTCAAGGGTGTAAAAACCAGGGACGAAGGGCAAACGATGAAGGGCAAAAGACAAAAAACAACTGAAGAGTATGAGAATACAAGATGCGGTGCCCAAAAAGGGCTCTACAAAGCGCAAACGCCGCTTAGGTCGGGGGATTGCTGCCGGCCAAGGTGCTAGCGCAGGCAAAGGAATGCGCGGTCAAAAAGCCAGATCGGGTAGCAGTACTCGGCCCGGGTTTGAAGGTGGTCAAATGCCTCTTTACAGGCGCTTGCCCAAGCTTAAACACTTTACCGTCATTAATCGTAAACAGTACACTACGATTAATGTAAGATCGCTGGCCTCACTCCCCGCCAATACAGAAGTGACTTTAGCCTCACTCATGGAGGCCGGTATTGTCACATCAAATGACGGCTCGCTGAAAATTTTAGGCGATGGGGATTTGAACGTCCCACTTAATGTAAAAGCCTCTGCCTTTACAGCTAGCGCCCGTTCCAAAATTGAAGCAGCGGGTGGCAGTTGTGAAGTTGTATCTGCAAGGGGAAATTAGCAGCCTTGGCGATGGCTAGGAGTGCCCAGCGTCCTTGCCAATCTATGTAGGAGAGGGATGCCTGAATGGTCGTTAGTCGAGACAAAGCTCCAACTGCTCAAGAAACCTTTATGCAGATGGCTCAAGCTGCCGGCCTCCGAGGTCGGCTGCTTGTCACTGTCGGTCTGCTGATATTGGTACGATTGGGCATATTTTTACCCGTACCGGGCGTTGATCGAAATGCGTTTGAAGCCAACATTAGCAATAGTCCATTAATTGGTTTTTTGGACTTTTTCTCTGGAGGCGGCATTCGCACCCTGGGAATTTTCGCCCTAGGAATTTTGCCATACATTAACGCTTCTATCATTTTGCAGCTGATGACAGCAGCAATTCCGGCTTTAGAGGAGTTGCAGAAAAATGAAGGGGAAGCGGGTCGGCGGAAAATTTCCCAGCTTACTCGTTATGTGGCCTTGGGATGGGCGATTATTCAAAGTATTGGTATTGCCCTGTGGATTTCTAATTCCCAAGCTGCGATCAATCCTGGCCCTTTATTTATCGCCTTCACGGCGCTGGCTCTCACTGCCGGCTCTATGTTTGTCATGTGGGTGTCAGAACTGATTACAGAACGGGGCATTGGTAATGGGGCTTCCCTGTTAATTTTCCTCAACATTGTGGCGGTACTGCCCCGCTCCTTAGGGCAAACAATTGAATACGCCCAAACAGGAGGCAGGGAAAACGTTGGTCGCGTAATAATGCTACTGATCGTTTTCTTGATCATGATTGTGGGGATTGTATTTGTTCAAGAAGGAACTCGCCGCATTCCCATCATCTCAGCACGCCGACAAGTCGGCAAACGCCTTTATAAAGAGCAAAAAAGCTATCTGCCGCTGCGTTTGAATCAAGGGGGCGTCATGCCCATCATCTTTGCGTCAGCTGTCTTGATTTTGCCGTATTCCTTAGCTCAATTCACTCGCAACGATCTGTTAATCAAAATCGCTCAATATCTGAGTCCTGGGGGTCCTGTCCCATTTCTCTATGAAGCGTTCTACCTGAGTTTGATTTTGTTCTTTAGCTATTTCTATGCTTCCTTAATCGTTAACCCAGTGGATATGGCTCAAAACTTGAAAAAGATGGGAGCTAGTATTCCGGGTATTCGTCCAGGTCGGACGACGAGCGAGTATGTTGAGCGCGTTTTAAACCGGCTAACCTTCTTAGGGGCTATTTTCCTCGGCCTGGTAGCGATTGTGCCAACGGTTGTGGAAACGGCTACTCGTGTTAAGACGTTTCAGGGACTTGGCGCAACCTCACTGCTAATTTTAGTGGGGGTTGCCATTGATACGGCGAAACAAATTCAAACTTACGTGATTTCCCAGCGATACGAAGGAATGGTGAAGCAGTAGTGACGCGATTGATTTTCTTAGGTCCTCCAGGAGCCGGTAAAGGCACACAAGCCCATCTACTTGCTGAGCTTTGCCACATTCCCCATATTTCAACCGGCGATATTTTGCGAGCCTGCGTCGCAGAAAAAACTCCCTTGGGTGAAAAAGCCCAAGGATACATGGATCGCGGCGAGTTAGTGCCTGATGAGCTGATCCTGGAGATGGTGCGGGAACGTCTGGGCCAACCGGATGCTATAGCCGGCTGGATTTTAGATGGCTTCCCGCGTAACGTTACTCAAGCTACCTTTTTGGATAAGCTGCTCCAAGAATTAGAACAGCACTCAGATCGCGTTGTCAACTTAGACGTGCCTGATGCCGTCTTGGTGGAACGAATGCTAAGCCGAGGGCGCAAAGATGACAACGAAGAAACCATTCGCCGGCGTCTGGAAGTTTATAGAGAACAAACAGCACCGCTGATTGACTATTACAGCGGACAGCAGCAGCTCGTTTCTGTTAATGGCAATCAATCAATGGAGGAGGTCACCGCAGCACTCAAACAACTTATAGAGTCCTGATCGGCACGCCAGTGCACGGGACTGAGGGCATTGCCTGACCGTTCACTCAAATTCTTCATCTGAGTCAAGACTGCTTGCCTGATAAGTGTCAGACTGCTTTGGGTGAAAGCTTTGCTAAGATATGTAAAGCTAGAGTGCCCTAAGCAGTTCCAGACTCAGTGGAAAGAAAAAAACTGTTGGGTTGAGTTCTAGATACAGTCGCGTCAAGGAAAAAACACATTGGCTAAGCAAGATTTAATTGAGATGGAAGGCACGGTGACGGAATCCCTGCCTAATGCGATGTTTCGCGTTGACCTAGATAATGGGTTTAACGTTCTCGCTCATATTTCCGGCAAAATCCGGCGCAATTACATCAAAATTTTGCCAGGAGATCGCGTCAAAGTCGAGTTAACGCCCTATGACTTGACGAAAGGGAGAATTACTTACCGGCTTCGCAAGAAGTAGCTTTAGATAAAACGGTTTAAAAACTCAGACAAGGAAAATTTTGCTGAGTTTTTTGTAATCCCAACAGAAATTGATATAATATTACGTTTGTAGTGCTGCCAAAAAAGGCATGAAAGTTAGAGCATCAGTCAAAAAGATTTGCGAGAAATGCCGCGTCATTCGTCGTCGCGGTCGAGTCATGGTAATTTGTTCTAACCCGAAACACAAGCAACGTCAAGGTTAGCTTACCCAAATCTCACAGAGATGTCCATCTGGCATCTGTCCATTCGAGATTTTTAGCAACAAAGTAAAGAATAGGGAGAAAAAATCGTGGCACGGATTGCCGGGGTAGACCTTCCTCGCGATAAGCGCGTCGAAATCGGTCTGACCTACATTTATGGGATTGGGCTATCGAGGTCCAAAGATATTCTAGCCGCCACGGGTGTCAATCCTGACACCCGCGTCAAAGATTTAAGTGACGCGGATGTAGCGGCGTTACGAGAAGCGGTAGAGAGCGACTATCAAGTTGAAGGGGATCTCAGGCGCTTAGAGGGGATGAACATCAAGCGCCTCATGGATATCGGCACCTATCGAGGTCGCCGCCATCGCTTGGGACTGCCGGTACGGGGACAGAGAACCCGCACAAACGCTCGAACCCGTCGCGGTGCCCGTCGGACCGTTGCAGGTAAGAAGAAGGCAGCAGCTAAGAAGTAAGCGCCTTCTAGAACTCAACAACAATCAACTTAAAACCCTCTCAAACAGACCGATATGGCGCGACAAACACCAAAAAAAGCAGGGGCGCGGAAGCAAAAACGGAACGTCCCCAATGGGGTAGCCTACATTCAGTCTACCTTTAATAACACCATTGTCACGATCACCGATCAAAACGGTGAGGTGATTTCCTGGGCCTCAGCCGGCTCTAGCGGCTTTAAGGGAGCTAAAAAAGGCACCCCCTTTGCCGCTCAAACAGCAGCTGAGAGCGCCGCTAGACGAGCCGGCGACCAGGGTATGCGCCAGATAGAAGTGATGGTGAGTGGGCCAGGATCGGGTCGAGAAACTGCGATACGTGCCTTACAAGGTGCTGGGCTAGAAATCACACTGATTCGGGACATTACCCCAATTCCCCACAATGGCTGCCGCCCACCGAAACGTCGGCGAGTTTAGGCACTCGAAAGCCAACAGGCAAAACACAACAAAGAATTTCTTTGGATTTTGCCTGCGGAAACACAGCTGGGTATCAAGTCAGCATTCATAGAGGGAGGCTATGTGAGCCTTCCAGGGATCAAGGAGAAGGGAGGTCACTCCGTGGCGCAGTTTCAGATTGAATGTGTAGAGTCCAACACTGAGAAAGATCAGGGTCAGTACGGCAAATTTATTTTGGAGCCGCTGGAACGGGGGCAAGGAACCACGGTCGGCAATGCGCTGAGGCGGGTGCTACTGTCTAACCTGGAAGGTGCGGCGGTGACAGCTGTCCGCATTGCGGGGGTTAATCACGAGTTTGCCACAATTCCAGGGGTGCGGGAGGATGTGCTGGAAATCCTCCTTAACATGAAGGAAGTTGTCCTCAAAACCTATTCCTCTCAACCCCAGATTGGTCGATTGCTCGTAAATGGGTCAGCAACTGTTACAGCATCACAGTTCGATCTGCCTTCTGAGGTCGAAGTGGTCGATCAGAACCAGTATGTGGCCACCCTCTCAGAGGGAGCTACGTTGGAAATGGAATTTCGGATTGAAAAAGGCAGAGGCTATCGAGCGGTTGATCGCAGCCGCGACGACACCCCTGTAGACTTTCTCCAGATTGACGCGATCTTTATGCCGGTTCGCAAAGTCAACTACAGCGTTGAGGATGCCCGCGTTGGGGGTTCTCTGGAGAAAGATCGGCTAATTATGGAAATCTGGACGAATGGGAGCCTCACCCCCCAAGAGGCTCTCAGCCAAGCTGCGAATATTTTGGTTGATCTGTTCAATCCGCTCAAGGATATCAACCTTGAGACACTGGATAAAGCAGACGACTTCCCAGAAGATCCAACCAGCCAGATTCCAATTGAAGAGTTGCAGCTCTCAGTGCGAGCCTATAACTGTCTCAAGCGGGCGCAAATTAACTCAGTAGCCGACTTACTGGATTACAGCCAAGAAGATCTTTTAGAGATCAAAAACTTCGGTCAAAAGTCCGCTGAAGAAGTGATTGAAGCTTTGCAGAAGCGTTTAGGCATTACGCTGCCGCAAGAAAAATCGGCGAAAACCACGTAAAAAAGGGACAAGGGATAAGCACATGGGAAAAACTAATTTTCCACTGCTCCCTTCTCCCTTTTTCATTCTGATTTCTCACTTTGTAATTATACTTTAGAATTCCCTATGCGTCACGGTTGTCGTGTTCCTCAACTCGGTAAGCCGGCAGATCAGCGTCGGGCTTTGCTCAGAGCGCTGACCACCGAGCTGCTCCGCCACGGTCGGATTACTACCACAAAAACGCGGGCCAAAGCGGTTCGCTCGGAAGCTGACCGGATCATTACTTTGGCCAAAGATGGCTCTCTATCTGCCCGCCGGCAAGCCCTCGGCTATATCTACGACAAACAGCTCGTCCATGCGCTGTTTGAACAAGTGGCTACTCGGTATGGCAATCGAAACGGAGGCTATACTCGGGTTCTGCGAACCATGCCCAGACGAGGTGACAATGCTGAAATGGCGATTATCGAACTCGTCTGATGTCATGGGTCATTGGTCATTGGCGAATGCTAATGGTTGATGGCTAATGGGAATTAGCAATTAGCTGTTAGTAATTTGCAAAAGATGGATAGCGCACATTGCCCAACCAACACACAGCGAATTGCCCTGGTGATTCAATACCTGGGCACTCATTTTTACGGTTGGCAACGGCAACCCCATCATCGAAGTGTGCAGGAAGAAATTGAAAAAGTCTTGCAATCTGCACTCAATCGGCCAGTGACTCTTTATGGAGCCGGTCGCACCGATGCCGGCGTCCACGCAGCAGCCCAGGTCGCTCACTTTGATGCCACCGGCACAATTCCGGGCCATCGGTGGGCAGCAGTTCTCAATACCAGGTTGCCCAAAGATGTTCTGGTTCGGGCCTCGGCCTCAGTGCCTTCTGACTGGCACGCTCGCTTCTGTGCCCAGTGGCGTCGTTATCGCTACAGCCTCTATACAGAAGCGCAACCCAACTTGTTTGTGCAACCCTTTGCTTGGCATTATTATCATGCTCCCTTAGATGAATCGTTAATCCAAGCAGCCTTAAAACCGCTGGTTGGCTACCATCATCTGGCTGCTTTTCACCGAGCTGGATCGCAGCGCAAGCATTCTTGGGTGGAAGTACACGTCGCTGAGTGCTACCGGCAAGGGCCATTCCTTCATATTGAAGTGCAAGCCAATGGCTTCCTCTATGGCATGATGCGTCTGCTCGTCGGGCTGCTGGTTCAAGTGGGCAGGGGACAGCGGTCGGTGGCCAATTTCCAAGAACTGTGGACAAACGAGCGCCGTGAAGAAGTCAAGTATGCAGCACCGGCTCATGGACTCTGCTTGCTAAGAGTTGGCTATCCCGACTCCCCGTTTCCCCCAGATATCTGGTTTGACACCATGCCCAAATTCGTCTTTGGTTCTTCGTCTCTTGTCCCAGAGCAAATGACAAAAGATGAAAAACAAAAGATTTTTTAAAGATGACAAAGGACATAATGACAAATGAGCGAAAACAAAACTTTCCTACCCAATCCAACTTCTATCGAGAAAAACTGGTACGTTGTGGATGCCGCTGACCAGCGCCTAGGCCGGCTGGCCACTGCAATCGCCATGATTTTACGGGGTAAAAACAAACCCATCTATACCCCTCACATCGATACCGGGGACTTTGTGATCGTGGTGAATGCCGAAAAAATCAACGTCACCGGCAAAAAACGCACCCAGAAACTCTACCGGCGCACTTCCGGCAGACCGGGCGGCATGAAAACAGAAACCTTCGCCAAATTGCAAGCTCGCATCCCCGAACGGATCGTTGAGCAAGCCGTGAAGGGGATGCTGCCCAAAAACAGCCTCGGCAGACAACTGTTTACTAATCTCAAAGTCTACGCAGGTCCCGACCATCCCCACGAAGCTCAAAAACCCCAAACCCTCAATATTCAAACGATTCCCGGAGGACAAGACTAATGCAAGCAACCGAACAAAGCGGTCGCGCCATGTACTGGGGCACCGGACGCCGTAAATCATCCGTCGCACGAGTGCGCCTCGTTCCCGGCACCGGCCAGCTGCTCATCAACGGTCGAACTGGAGAAGATTACCTGCAATTTAATGCCGGTTATCAAGCTGCTGCCAAGGCTCCCTTAGAAACCTTGGGTCTGGAAAATGAATATGACATCCTGGTTAAGGTTCAAGGTGGCGGATTAACCGGCCAAGCAGAATCCATTCGCCTAGGCGTCGCCCGCGCCCTTTGCCAGCTAGACCCAGACAACCGCCAACCGTTGAAAATCGAAGGGTATTTAACCCGCGATCCCCGCGCCAAAGAACGGAAGAAATACGGTCTGCGTAAAGCCCGTAAGGCACCTCAATACTCTAAGCGCTAAGTCAAACGTCCTTTGTCTTCTGTCCTTTGCCCCTTATTGAAATGCAAAGGACTCAGGGCAAACGATACGGGCTGATGAGCGTTAAAATAATTTCAGAGTCAACCGATTAAGAGTCCAAAACAATGGCAAAACCTGATATTCATCCCCAGTGGTATCCCGACGCTAAGGTTTACTGCAACGGGGAATTAGTCATGACAATCGGTTCCACAAAACCCGAACTTCACGTTGATGTTTGGTCTGGCAACCACCCTTACTACACCGGCACCCAGAAAATTATTGATACAGAAGGCCGCGTTGAGCGCTTCCTGCGTAAATACGGCATGGGAAGCGAAACTCCGGAAGCAGGCGAGCAGACCAAAAAGAAAAGGTAGCAGGGCTGTCAGCAAGAAGTTTTGAGGAATTGAGTTTTGAATTAACTCAAAACTCAGCGCTCAGCCCTGCGCCACTCAACACAGTGGCAGCTGAGAGCTAAAGAAAGCTGATAAACCCTACTATTTTGACTGGTGATCGCGACATGGCTGAGACTTATCTGCTCGACAAGCTAAAATCCGTTGAGCAAACCTTCAACGAGTTAACCCGCCGTCTGGCTGACCCAGATGTGGCCAGAGAGCCGAATGAATACCAGCGGGTGGCTAAGGCTCGTTCCTCTCTAGAAGAAGTGGTCGATACCTATGAGATTTGGAAAACAACTCAGCAGGAATTGATCGGCACTCGGCAAGTGCTTAAGGAATCAAACAGCGATCCTGATCTGCAAGAAATGGCAGCGCTGGAAGTTGAAGAACTGGAAGCTAAGCTGGAAAGCTTAGAGACACGGCTGAAAATATTGTTACTGCCCCGTGATCCGAATGATGATAAAAACATCATGCTGGAAATCCGCGCCGGCACAGGCGGAGATGAAGCCAGTATTTGGGCCGGCGATTTACTGCGGATGTATTCCCGCTATGCTGAAAACCAAAATTGGCGCGTCAAGCTGGTGAGCGAATCTTTAGCAGAAATGGGCGGCTTTAAAGAGGCTGTTCTGGAAATTCAAGGCGATCAAGTTTACAGCAAGCTCAAATTTGAAGCCGGCGTCCATCGGGTACAGCGGGTGCCGGTAACAGAAGCCGGGGGACGCGTCCACACTTCAACCGCAACCGTGGCAGTTATGCCAGAAGTGGATGATGTGGAAGTCCATATTGATCCGAAGGAAATTGAACTGACCACTGCTCGTTCTGGCGGTGCCGGTGGCCAAAACGTCAACAAAGTGGAAACAGCCGTTGACTTGTTCCACAAACCAACTGGCATCCGGATCTTCTGCACAGAAGAGCGTTCCCAGCTACAAAACAGAGAGCGAGCCATGCAAATTTTGCGGGCCAAGCTTTATGAGTTGAAGCTGCGGGAGCAACAAGAAGCCGTCACATCCATGCGGCGTTCTCAAGTCGGCACCGGCGCACGTTCGGAAAAGATCCGCACTTACAATTACAAAGATAATCGCGTCACGGATCATCGGCTTGGACAAAATTTCACCCTCACCCCTGTTCTGGAAGGTGAAATCGAACAGCTTGTTCAGTCCTGTATAGGCCAAGATCAGCAGGAACGCTTGGAAGAACTCGCCGCTTCCACTTCCGCGCCGAGTTCAGTTTGATGTCGGTTTGAGGTAATTCCCATTGAGGTGCCGGCATAGCAGCTCGCTCAGGTGAATGCTGTGGCCAACTAATGTTAATCATCGCTCACGAGAAACACCCCGATATTAGTGTCGGGGCAAAAATTTTCATAAGAATATTTAAAATTACTACACTTTTCAGATGGCGCTGTTTGACTTCTGCATCCTAGCCAACTGGCCAGCGAAAACAACCTGAGCCACCTCATACCATTTAAGATATTTGATTAAATAGCAATGTTTTCTACTTGCCAATACAAGTGGGAATGACACCGGAATTAGGTAGTTAGGGAATTTGAAATTCTTGCACCTATTACCGAATAATTCAGGGGGCAAGTTTTTGCCGAATGGTAGTCTGGGTGAAGGCTCTGCCAACTTTAGCGTCTCCACTTTTGCCGTATTGCCCACAACTCCCGGGCAAAACCCTGCTGAAGAAGCACTAGGGCTGTGTTTGTCCGTTCAAAAATTCCCGATCAAGTAGCAAATATTCGGTTAGTTATTAATGCTGCTGGGAACACTAATAATATCACATTGAGTTCATTCGCCGGCAGAAGGTATATGGATAAAGCAATTAATCACAAAGCCATGAAGGTTGTGGCTTAAGGAGGAACAACTTTTGCTTAGTACCGCATCGGCTATCACAAATATAGTTTTGAAAGAACCAGCAATTTACCGAGGGCTGGAAACAAGCATTCGCCTGACAGTCATTGCTTAAATTTTGCTTTTTCAATCAAAAATAGTTTTTCTTGCCAAACATTTGAATAACTTCTGATTAAACGTTATAAACATTTTTATAAGTCTAAACCTCAATTTAGCTATTCTAAAGCACCTAGCTTTTTCACTTAAAAATTTTACAAAAGTTTGTAATTATTTAATTTAATAATTAAATGGTTTTCAGAAGTATCTAAAAATCTAAATAATTTTCTTGATGATTAATAGAATTATTTAGATATGACCTATTGAATTTAAGTGAATATATTATCAATAGTGCATTCGTACTCACTAAGGGAAAAGCACAGGTAGATAAAGCAAAATAAATAGGAGCGCAGTTACAGAACCAACGGTTTGTCAAAGTCAACGAACCCTTATAATAAATTCTAAGAAAAAAGAAGTTTTTAGAATAAAACGCATCCATGCCGGCGGCAAACGCTATCTTTTAATTAACTCATTCATTTAATTAAGGAGTTAAGTTAGGATAAAAAACAGGGTATGTACCAATAATGCGGCTCAGTGGGTGCAAAAACTAGCCGAGAAAGGAAAAATTCAAACCTCACATCTTGAGCCACAATGACGAGCGCGAGCGTGCCCGTTTCCTCGTCCGGTCTAGCAGTACCAAGGTTTCGCAATCTAGAAATTCTTACTATATATTAAGCATTCGTTTAGATTCTCAGAGAGGCTGTAATGGTTGGTAACCTAAACTTAAAAAACAGGATTCTAATCGCTCGTGATCTTTTCAAGATTTTAGCTACTGTGTTGGCAGAGGGAATTTCCACCAGCACCATTCAAGTTTTGGACGGGTTAAAAAATATACAACCTACAGAGAAAGCTCTTTTACAAGAAAGCGATAGACTGCTGGGCATCGGGAAAATTACCCAGACACTCGAGTGTTATTTGATTGCAAAATATAAAGAATTTTTAAGAAATGATGAACAAGCCTTCTACAAAAGACGGAGGGGGGAAGCTCAAATAGACGTATTGATTGAACAGCCCCTCAGTTTATTAAACCCAGGCGCAGCATCTCAGGAACTGCAACTGAATGCTGCAGGCATAAACAGCCGAATTATAGAGAAGCTTCCAAAGCTCCGCCATCAAATCGCCCAAAATAAAAGCCAACTGCTACACTCATCAGCAGATGTTCAGTTCGCTTAAAGCCTTTATCTATTAACTAATTGTCAGCTTCTCAGTTTGATAAACATTCTAAACATCAATTACTCTCCCAACTTTGTAAAGGAGCGAATATTTATGATGATCGAAGATGAAGAACTCCGAATTACCTTCAAAGATGCCAGCGAAGAACATTTGCAGAAACTTGATGAAGGGCTGTTGCATTTAGAAAAATACCCCGACGATCTAGATGGGCTAAATGAACTGATGCGGGAAGCCCACAGCCTGAAAGGAGATGCCAATATGTTAGGCATCAAAGATGTTGGCACCTTAGCCCACCAGCTAGAGCATATTTTGGGCACCATTAAGCGTAGCGAAGCCAGCCTTACCCCAGCGCTTTGTGATCGCTTGTCCGGCGGGTTAAATGCGATTCGTCAACTCGTCCATGAAGCTGTCACCGGCGAACCCAGCGGCATCAACACATTTTATGCCCTTGCTCACTTGATGGGAGCGGATACTCAACCTCCGAAACCACTGCAGGTTAAGGAAGAAGCGGTTGAAATCATCAAGCCAACTCCAGAGATAAAGCTCACACCGGCAGCCCCAACTCATACAAGTGAACAAGAAAGGGAAGCTGCAGCAGAACAGCACATCACACAACCTAGGCAAGAAACACCTGATCGCCGGCAAAATAATACATCGCCCATCCCCAATAATTCTCAACTCCCAACCCCTGCTGAAAACTCAAAACTCATTAGCGGGCAAAAAAGCCATCGCTATATCGAAGACGACGAACTTCGCACCACCTTCAAAATCGTCTGTGAAGAGCATTTACAAAAACTGGATCGGGGCTTGCTCTCCTTAGAAAAATTCCCCAACGACAATGCCAAATTAGAAGAAATGCTGCGAGAAGCCCACAGCATCAAAGGTGATGCCGGGATGTTGGGCGTCAAAGATGTGGGCACTCTCGCGCATCAGCTAGAGCATATTTTCACGGCAGTCAAACTTGGCGAACTTAGCTTTAGCTCAGCGCTTTGCGATAACTTGTCTTACGGATTGGATGGCATCCGCCAACTTGTGCACGAAGCCGTCACTGGCGAACCCACTGGCACCAACCCAGCAGACGTTCTCACCCGGATGTCACATATCCAGCAGACGCCCCCATCTGCAAGCTCTACAGAGGATGGAAATGCTATCGCTGCCGGCTCATCAGCAGCGCCAACTGTAATGCAGCCGGCTCAAGTTTTACAAACACCAAACATCACCTCTAACCAGCAGCCTCAGCCATTAACCGGCAACGGGTACTTCTCAGCCGCGTCGGTTCAACCGGCTGCCATCGGCTTGCCTCTTCCCTCAACTGATGCGGCGAAAATCAGCAGTGATACCTACCGCATCGATACCATTCGCGTTGAAACTCGAAATCTCGATGCCCTCATGACTCAAGCCGGTGAATTAACCGTTGCCAAAATTCGGATCGCCCACCGGCTCGGAGAAATCGAGGAAATCGTCAGCTTGTGGGAAGAATGGAGCCGGGATGTTTTTGTCAATCGCTTTGCCCTCGACGAATTAGAGCGAGGCTTGAAAGTCGAAGTTCCAAACGGGCGGAACTCAGACTCAAACCTAAAACTTCCGGGTAATTTCCACCTGCGCCCCTCAGCTCGCAATGGCACCCTTAAGCAAGTACAAAACTTGCACCATCGAGCCGAAGAACGTCTAGAGCAGTTAGGCTCGCTCGTCAACCGCCTCAGAAATGCCGTTTATGAAGACACGGCCCGACTCGACACCGTCGCCGATGAATTAGAAGAAGGAATTCGCACTCTGCGCCTGCTGCCGCTATCCACAATTTTTAATTTATTTCCCCGCATGGTGCGCGATCTCGCCAGACAGCAAAGCAAAGAAGTAGAACTCATCATTGAAGGGGGAGAAACTAAGGCAGACAAGCGGATTTTGGAGGAAATGAAAGATCCTTTAATGCATATCCTTCGCAATGCGATTGATCATGGCATCGAAACACCGGCAGAGCGCTTGCAGATGGGCAAACCGCCAGTAGCCACGATTCGGCTGCGAGGTTACCAAACCGCCACCAACATTATTATTGAGGTCGCTGATGATGGGCGGGGTTTGGACATAGACAGTATTAAACGCACGGCAATCAAACGCGGGATCTGTCGGGAAGAAGAACTGGCAACCATGACGCTCAATCAAATTCAGTCTCTAATCTTTGCGCCCGGTTTCTCAACTCGAACATTTGTTACAGAAGTCTCCGGCAGAGGTGTGGGACTCGATGTGGTGCGAACCAATGTCGAGCATCTCAAAGGCAGTATTCATGTAGAATCGGCACCCGGAAAGGGATGCACCTTGCGCCTGAATCTGGGAACGAGCCTGTCTACTGCTCATGTGCTGTTGGTTGCTGTTAATGACATTGCCTATGCTTTGCCGGTGGAATTTGTGCAAATGGCTAGGCTGGTGGCTGAGAGTGATATTTTTACAATTGAAGGCCGCGAAACAATGATTTTAGACAGTCAACCCATATCAGTTGCCCCACTAGCGAATTTGCTGGAAATGCCCTCGCTCAACAATCATTTCTCAAACCCAGCGGCTGAGGGACAAGAAATAAAAAACGGCAAGCAACAGCCTTGTATTATTTTGAAGGTAGGCGAAGAATGCCTGGGGCTGCTGGTAGATGCGCTGCTTGATGAGCAAGATGTGGTGTTAAAACCTCAAAGTAAATTGCTCAAACGGGTGCGAAATGTTGCCGGCGCAACGATTTTGGGCACCGGCGAAGTTTGTATGGTGCTAAATCCTCAAGATTTGATCAAATCGGTTCGCCGGCCATCTAAAGCGATCAAACCCGTCAGTGCGGCGGTGCCGGCAGCAGGGAAACAAACGATTCTGCTAGTGGAAGACTCGATCGCCACTCGTACCCAAGAAAAACGCATTCTCGAATCTGCCGGTTATGCAGTTGTTACCGCCGTCGATGGATTGGATGGCTACAATAAACTGAAAACTCGCTCTTTTGATGCGGTAGTCTCTGACATTCAGATGCCGAATTTAGATGGCTTGGGTTTGACGGTAAAAATTCGCCAACACAAGGAATATAAAGAATTACCGATTATCCTGGTCACCTCCCTCGCTACAGACGAGGATAGAAGAATTGGGGCACAAGCCGGTGCTAACGCCTACATTACAAAAAGCACTTTTAATCAAGAAGTGCTGTTAGAAACATTGAGACGGCTAGTTTAGCGGTCATTCCTCATGGGTCATCGATTGTTGGTTGTTGCTCAAAAACATCCCAGAAAAATCGATTGTTGGTGGTTGTTAAAAAACATCCCAGAAATGACGGGTGACAGGTGACAAAGGACAAATGACAAATGACAATTCGCGTTTTGCTGGTAGAAGATTCACCTGTGGCGCTCACCATTCTTAAACGGATGCTAGCCTCATCCCCTGATATTACAGTGGTGGGAACGGCTCGCACCGGCAAGGAGGGTTTGGCCCTCATTCCTCAACTTCAGCCCCAAGTGATCTGCACGGACTTGCATATGCCTCAAATGGATGGACTGGAATTCACCCAAGAAGTGATGGCAAACTTCCCGCGCCCAATTTTGGTGATCAGTTCTTCAGTGCAGCCAGAAAATACGCACACTGTTTTTCGTCTGCTGCAAGCAGGGGCGGTGGATGTGTTTCCCAAACCTCATGGTGCGCTCGGCCCGAATTACGAATCCATCCGCCAGGAATTGATCAGCAAAATTAGGATACTATCTGGCGTGGCTGTTTTTACCCTGCGGCGCAAAAAAACAACCACGGAACCAGCATCTTTTAACCCTCAGCCAAAGCCGCTGAGCGTCAAAGATACTATCGTCAAAGACACTAAGAATCGCGAGAGCAAAATTCCAAAGCAACAAGCCCAGCCGGCCAAACAACCGCCACTCGTTCTCCCCTCTCCCCCTCAGCCCTTAGCAGTTAGCAATCAGCACTTAGCCGTCAAAAAAATATTGGCAATTGGGGCATCCACCGGCGGTCCCCAAGCACTGCACACTATTCTCACTCAACTGCCGGCAAATTTCCCGGTGCCGGTGATTTGTGTGCAACACATCAGCGAGGGGTTTTTAAAAGGATTGGTGGATTGGTTAAATGGGGAGTGTTCTCTTTCCGTAAGAATTGCCACGGCGGGTGAGTATCCTGCTGCCGGCACGATTTATTTTCCACCAGAGCAGCATCATTTAGAAGTGGATAACAAAGGCCGGTTTCACTGTTCTCCTGCGCCACCTGTCTCTGGACATCGTCCCTCTGTAACCGTTACGTTTAACTCGGTAGCTAACTTTTACGGCAAGTCCGCTGCGAGTGTCCTCTTAACAGGAATGGGCCGAGACGGTGCAGATGGAATGCTCAGTATCAGCAAAGTCGGTGGTCTCACCATCGCTCAAGATGAGAAGAGTTGTGTCGTTTTTGGGATGCCGAAAGAAGCGATTGCCCTCGGTTCCGCTCAGTATATTTTGCCGCTGACTGAAATTGCTCCGGTGTTATTAAACAAGATATTGGTTAAAAAGATATAGAATTTTGCCCTTTTTTGATTCAATTTTCTATTCTGCAACAATAATGATGGCTCATTCATTCTTCGTAAAGCATGATTCACCCGCCCGTATATCTCAACAAAAACTTTGTCGGCACCCCTTCAATCCTTGTATTTCAGCACCCGTTTCAAGATATTGCAACACAGGCAGCACGTAAAGTTTTTTGGGAATTTAAAGGCACAGTTTAAAGTTTTAAGAAAGCTAGCTTTATTTAGTTGATAAATTAAAAATCTCAAATTTAAAATGTATTAAGATAACGCGTTCTGCCTGGTGGGGCAACGGTGAAGCCAAAATCGGACTTAAGAACCTCTGTTAGTACCTGATGTTGACAACGTATAACAGTTTCTTTTGCTTCGCTATTGATCCCCCACGTCCTACGAGAGAAAGACGTCTGTAGGGTTTTAAATTCAAAACAGAATTAAAAGCTCAGTTTTAGTAAGGTAGATTAAGTGCAAAGTCCTATTGCAATAATCATTTAATTGTGATAAGGATGAACCATATAAGTGTGGGGTGCCGGCAGTTACCCAATCTGCAACTTTTTAGTATAGGCTCAGAGAATAAAGCCATTTTGACAGTGGGGTTAGTAACAAAAGGTAAAACATTTTGAACGAAGGCAACAAAGACTTGGGGATCATCGCATTTTTGTAAATTTGTAGGCGGTTGTTTGTCGTGCAGACATTTTGCCTGCTGGCTGTTATCTCTGGCAACAAGATGCTCCCACTAATATTTTTGCTAATCTAGGATGCAGCCGAAGACTTATGCCCAAAAAGCATAAAATTCCCAGAATATTCTTTAAAGTGTTAATTCAGTATTAACACTTTAATTGAGGTTTTAACTGGGGTTTAAGCTCAAAGCAAAATCGGCTCTGCCCGTGAAAGCAATGCTTTTATACTAGGAAGCAAAAACAGCTCTTAAACAGTTCCACTCTTCTGATTTCAATGCAAACCATTACAACCTTGAAGCCGCTGTGCGTGAAAGGAAAGCTGACCTGGGATGGGCTCAAACTTTATACGAATTTATTCCGACTATCTGCTTAACGCTCGACCCAACGGGTGTTGTTATTGATGTTAATCAATTTGGTGCCGCACGTCTCGGTTATCCTGCCGGCCAGTTGATTTTAAAATCAATAGCTGAGATTCTTCATCCTGAAGATCGGCAACAACTGCAAGCGCTGGATACAGCTGATTGGCAACATCTAGATCGGGTTATCAGCTGGGAAAGCCGGCTTGTCTGTGCGAGTGGTCAAATTCTCTGGGTAAAAGCCAGTGCCCGTATGGTGCCGGTTTCAGATGATTTCAACCCTCAACCTTCCTCCATCATTCTTTTGGTTTGCGAAGACATCACCCAAACTAAGCAGATAGAACAACAGCAGCGCGAATGCGAAAAACGCCGATGCCGGCAAACGCGCACCCTCACAGAACTCGCAAAAAACCAGATCCTCAACCGGGGGGATCTGAAAGCTGTTGTGAGAGAAATTACAAAAATTGTTGCTGACACGCTTGAGGTTGAACGCGTTAGCGTTTGGTTGTATAAAGCAAATCACTCAAAAATTGTCTGCCTCGATCTTTACGAAGCGCAAGATGAGCGTCATTCTGAAGGCATGGTGTTAGAAACTGCTAACTATCCAACTTATTTTCAAGCGCTAGAAAAACAAACAACGATAGCAGCGCACCACGCCTGTAGCGATCCGATAAAGAAAGAACTGTCAGAGTCTTATCTTTCAAGGTTAGGCATTACAGCTCTATTAAACGTACCCATTCGGCTGCATGGGCAGATAGTGGGCATTATTTGTTATGAACATATCACTTCTGACACTTCTGACAAAGAATGCGAGCGCCAATGGATGCCAGATGAAAAGGATTTTGCCATCGCAAGCGCCGACTTCATCGCCCTAGCGTTAGAAGCTGACACCAAATTGCAAGCAGAAGCGCAACGAAGAGAGCGCGAACAAAGCCTGTTAAGCCAATATTACGAGCAACTTGAGGAAGCGGTAGAAAAGCGCACCGCTGAACTTACCCAGATCAACGAACAATTGCAAGTCGAAATTATTAAGAGAAGCCAAACAGAGGCGACGCTGCGAAGCCAGCAACAAGAACAGCAAATTATCTTTGATTCTGTGCCGGCGCTGATTTGGTATAAAGACACCCACAACCGGCTCTTACGGATTAACAAAACCGCCTCGGTTGCAACAGGGGTGCCGGTAGAAGCGATAGCAAGCGCATCACTTTACAAAATATCGCCCAACGAAGCAGATGGGTATTACCAAGACGACTTAGAAGTGATCAATTCAGGCTGTCCTAAAAGAGGGATTATCGAACCGCTGCAAACCCTCACCGGAGAAAAGCTTTGGATTCGCACTGATAAAATCCCCTACCGTGACAGCGTCGGCAATATTGTCGGAGTGATTGTTTTCGCGGTGGATATTACTGAATTAGTACAAGCCAAGGAAGAATTGAGGCAATACCGCGATCACCTCCAAGAGAAAGTAGACGAACACACCGTAGAACTAAGACGGACGAATGAACAATTGCAAGAGGAGATTGCCTGCCGTGCACTAGCCGAGGAGGTGCTTAAGCGAGAGCGAAACCTATTTATTGGAGGGCCGGTTACTGTTTTTCGCTGGCTAGCAACAGAAAATTGGCCAATTGAATATGTTTCACCTAATATTTCTCAATTTGGTTATCAAGCCACTCAATGCAGCAACAGTCAATTGTTTTATGCCAGTATTATTCATCCAGACGACTTAGAAAGAGTGTCAGCAGAAGTTAAAGCTTATAGCGAAGCTGGAGCTAATTCTTTTGAACAGGATTACCGCATTGTTCAAGGCAATGGAGAAAGCCGGTGGGTGTATGACTTCACTGTAGTGGTGCGAAATGAAACGGGAGAAATTACTTACTATGAAGGATATATCCTAGATATTACAGAGCGCAAGAAAACCGAGGCGGCTTTGCGGGAAAGTGAGGAACAGCTCCAGCGATTTTATGAAGCATCTTTTGAAGCCATTGGGATTGTTGATCAAGATAAAATTGTAGATATTAATAAAAACTTTATTGAGTTGTTAGGTTACGAATCATCCGAAGCCATCGGAATGAATGTGATGGAATTTTTTGCGCCGGCCTTACATCCGCTCCTCAAAGAAATCATTGCGTCGGGTACAGAAAAAACTTATGAAAGTATTCGCATAAAGAAAAATGGAAGCGCGTTTCCTGTAGAAGTTAGGGGCAAATCGATCACTTATCAAGGCCGCTTAGTTCGGGTGATCGCGATGCGAGACTTAAGCGAACGCAAACAAGCAGAGGCGGAACTTGAGCGCTCGCTTTCTCTGCTTCATGCCACGTTAGAATCAACTGCCGACGGCATCGTTGCCCTCAACATAGCCGGAGAAATCATCAGCTTTAATCGTAAATTTGTCCAGATGTGGGGCATTACTGATGAATTTATGGCCTCGCAAAATCCAACTCGCCTGCTCACCTTTGCAATTGAGCAGTTGCAAGATCCTGAAGCTTTCTTGCGAAGAATCAGGGAACTGCCCAACCAGGTAGATGCCGAACTTTACGACATTTTAAAGTTAAAAGACGGTCGGCTCTTTGAGCGCTACTCACTGCCGCAACGTGCCGGTGAAAAAATTATTGGCAGAGTGTGGAGCTTTCGCGACATCACAGAACGCCAGCGAACACAAACCAGCTTGCTGGAAAGTGAAAGACGTTTTCGGGCGATTTTCAACTCCTCGTTTCAATTAATCGGACTGATGAACCCAGATGGCACGCTGCTGGAAGCGAACCAAACAGCACTTAATTTTGGCGGACTCACCAGCGCCGATGTGATCGCTCGCCCGTTTTGGGAATGCCGGTGGTGGGTGAGGGATCATCAGCCCACGGGGAAAGCCCTGGAGAGGGGGAGAGCGGGCGATGGCAGCCTCAATCGAACTCAGGAACGCTTGAAAGAGGCGATTTCCCAAGCCGCTGCCGGCCAGGTGGTACGCTACGAAGTGGAAATGTTTGGGGCGGAGGATAAAGTCGCAATCATAGACTTTTCCATTAAGCCGGTGTTCAATGAAGCCGGGGAAGTCGTCTTGCTGATTTCTGAAGGCCACGATATTACCGAACGCAAGCATTCAGAGATCGCCTTGCGGCAGCAAGCAGAGAGAGAACGCCTGCTTGGGGCGATGGCTCAGCGGATTCGTCAATCGTTGGATTTAGAAGAAACGCTGAACACGACTGTGGCGGAAGTGCGGCAGCTGCTACAGGCAGATCGCGTGATCATTTTTCGCTTTGAATCGAATTACGATGGCGTGGTTGCGGTGGAGTCTGTGACAGGGGGCTGGCCGGCAATTCTAGCTACCAATATTCACGACCCCTGTTTTGCCCCGACTTATGTAAAGCTCTACAAACAAGGTCGCATCCGCGCGACTGAAAATATCTACACGGCAAATATGAGTCAGTGTCACATCAACTTACTGGCTCAGTTTCAGGTTCAAGCAAATTTAGTGGTGCCGATTTTGCTAAGCGAACAAGCCCTGCAAAATCCCAAATCCCAAACCCGAAATCAGTTGTGGGGATTGCTGATTGCCCACCAGTGTAGTGGCCCAAGGCAATGGCAAACTTGGGAGGGTGAGTTATTAATGCAACTCACAGAACAGGTGGCAATCGCGATTCAGCAAGCGCAACTTTACCAGCAGCTACAGGCGGCTAACCGCGAGTTAGAGCGTCTGGCGTCTTCAGATGGCTTGACGCTTCTTGCCAACCGCCGCCGGTTTGATACCTATCTGGAGCAAGAGGTGCGGCGTCTGGCACAAGGAACCGCTCTGATCTCCCTAATTATGTGCGATATCGACTGTTTCAAACCCTACAACGATACTTATGGCCATCAAGCCGGTGATGCTTGTTTACAACAGGTTGCCGGTGCAATTCGCAATGTGCTCCAGCGATCGGCAGATTTGGCCGCTCGGTACGGCGGTGAGGAATTTGCGGTGATTTTGCCCGATACGGACGCTGCCGGTGCGTTGCAAATTGCGGAGGCGATTCGCACCGGCGTCCGCTCTTTGCAAATTCCCCACGCTAAATCAGCGGCGGCATCTGTCGTGACTTTAAGTTTGGGGGTTGCCAGCGCATTGGCTCACAACACAACACCGGCACAGTTAATTGCCGCAACCGATGAAGCCTTGTATCAAGCCAAGGAAGGGGGACGTGATCGCGTTGTGGTTAACGATTAATCTCGAATCGCTATTTTTGCTCTGGATGAGCAGCTGCCGGCGTGGTGGCACCAATTTGGTTAATGGTGCCGATCAGTTGATACAAGCGCCCTAAATCTCGCTGGTTGAAGTAGAAAACTAGGCGGGGTAGCTCCCATGTATCATCAACGGCTTCTTCGGGAAACGCCTGACTTTTCTCAATGCGTCCTTTCACTAAAATGTCGCTGAAATCTGTATTTAACTGTTCGACATCCGCCTCTGAAAGTTCAGATTTCAGACGCATGACAAACTTATCGTTGACGTACCGGCTGGAGTGATAAACACGATAGAAACTGCGGATGGCTTCACACGCAACATCCAAGTTATCGGTAATCGTGTAAAGGTTGGGATCGGCAGGGCTAACTAATCCTCTTCCGACTAAATGCTTGTGAATATAGGCGTTCCAGTCATGCCAATAGTCGCCGCCGGCTCGATCAATTAACACCAAGGGCACAGGGCCAAGCCGGCCTGTCTGGCTTAAGGTTAAGCACTCAAATGCCTCATCTTGTGTACCAAATCCGCCGGGGAAGAGGGCGAGGGCGTCACTTTCACGGAGGAAGAATAACTTGCGGGTGAAGAAATATTTAAAGTTAATGAGCTTGCGATCACCGGCAATGAAAGGATTGGCCCCTTGCTCAAAGGGGAGTTGAATATTCAAGCCAAAGGATTGATCCGCACCGGCTCCTTCATTGCCGGCCTGCATGATCCCACCGCCGGCACCTGTAATCACCATAAATCCTTGCTGGGTGACACTGTGAGCGAACTGGGCCGCCATTTTATATTCTGGGCTGTCTTCTGTGATGCGAGCCGAACCAAAAATGGTAATTTTGCGAACGTGCCGGTAAGGATAAAACACCCGGAATGCACGCTCCATATCTTCCAAACAAGCCGTCAGAATCTTCCAATCGAGCCGCTCTATTTCTTCGCCCGCAATCCGCACCAGAGATGCCAGCGTGCGCTCAATAAATTTCTGATGCTTCGCGTTAGGCAGCTCGGCGAATAATTCTAAGAGGTCGTTATAGAGGGATTCTGTTGAGTTCAAAGAAGAAGACATGAATGCTTGTGTCCTGGCAGTACCTTTATTCTACCCAGACTTGGGCTGGGATCGCCTTATTTTCAGCACTTTTAGCGCTTAAGCAGCCCCTGAGCTGAGTAATTTGCCGGCAGCCTCCCGATTTTGCGAGAGCGTTGACAACTTAAAAAAACAAACCCGCCCCAGCTATAAACCAGAACGGGTTGATTTGTAATGTTTTAGATCGTAAAAACCCTTTATTTCTGACCGAAATCAGTAACGCCCAAAAGGGTTAGCCACCTAGCCGGCCAGTGAAGATTCCCTAACAGCGTTGCGGCTTGTTGAATTGTGGCAGACGACGCTTAGAGATACTTTTCTAGCGTGTTTGCCAGTGTGGTCTTGGGAACGGCACCAACTACCATATCAACCCGCTGACCACCCTTAAAAATCATCAGCGTGGGAATGCTGCGGATTCCATATTGGCTGGCTACATTGGGGTTCTCGTCTGTGTTGACTTTGACGACCTTTATCTGCCCGTCGTACTGTTGAGCGATTTCATCGACGACAGGAGCGACCATCCGACAAGGTCCGCACCAGGGTGCCCAAAAATCGACTAATACGGGAACTTCGCTCTCAAGCACTTCTTGTTTAAACGTGGCGTCTGTAACTTGTGCGGCTGCTGACATGCCTGACAATCCCTCTCTACATTGTCTTTAAGATTGTCATTCTACCATTCTTAGGGTGCTACAACTGCGCTATTGGGACATGAGAATGTCTAATTAATAAGGAACCGCCCGAACATAGTCCGGGCGGAGTGTGGTGTGAGGAGTGAACGGAAACTTACGTCTCCGCTTCTCTTCTATTGTAAGCGACTGATTCGATTGATGCCTTTAGAACTGTAGAAAAATTTAAAGTTTTAGCTAGAGGGGTAATTTTACTTACCCATGCCCAGTTGTTGCGCTTTCTGGTAAACTTTGCCTTCAGTTAGCAGTGAGGGAGCAATGACGACCTCAACTTGCTGCATCTCTTTAATGTCTTTGGCTCCCAAGGTTCCCATGCTTGTTTGCAGTGCGCCCAGTAGGTTGTGGGTGCCATCATCAAGCTGTGCCGGCCCGCGTAAGATTTGCTCAAGGGTGCCGGTGGTGCCAACCCGAATGCGCGTGCCTCGTGGCAGAACAGGACTCGGTGTTGCCATGCCCCAGTGATAGCCCCGGCCTGGTGCTTCTTTCGCCCTTGCAAAAGGTGAACCGATCATAACACCGTCGGCTCCGCAAGCGATACATTTGCAGATGTCTCCGCCGGTGATTAAGCCGCCATCCGCAATCACGGGCACATAATTGCCGGTTTCTTGATAGTAATCGTCACGGGCGGCAGCACAGTCAGCCACAGCCGTTGCTTGAGGAATCCCCACACCGAGAACACCGCGAGACGTGCAAGCCGCACCAGGGCCAATTCCTACCAAGATGCCGGCTGCCCCTGCCTTCATTAAGTTCAGGGTCACTTCGTAAGTGACGCAATTGCCTAAAATCACAGGAATGGGCATTTCTCGGCAGAATTGGGCTAAATCGAGGGGCGTGATTGACTCTGGAGCCAGGTAAGCTGTTGAGACAACGGTTGCCTGTACAAAGAATAAATCCGCGCCGGCTTTAGCAACAACTGAACCGTATTTGGTTGCCCCTGCCGGTGTGGCGCTAACCGCTGCAATTCCGCCTTGGCGCTTAATTTCCTGAATTCGCTGTTCGATGAGTTCTGGCTTGATGGGTTCGGCGTAAAGTTCCTGCATCAAGGTCACAAACTCATCTTTGCCCACAGAGGAGATGCGGTCTAAAATCGGCTCTGGGTCAGCATAGCGCGTTTGAATGCCTTCTAAGTTAAGTACACCCAGTGCCCCAAGTTCAGACAGTCGCACTGCCATGCGGACATCGACAACCCCATCCATTGCGCTGGCAATAATGGGAATTTCTCGTTCGATGCCGCCAATGCGCCAGCGAGTATCGGCTAAACTCGGATCGAGAGTTCGCTGTCCCGGTACTAGCGCAATTTCGTCAATTCCATAAGCTCTGCGAGCTGCCTTGCCCCTTCCAATTTGAATATCCACGCTCGTTACTCGTTCCCAAGACTATTTAAGTAAGGTTATCAAATTAGTAGGGGTATTGGTTTTGAGTGAGTTAAGGTTTTTTTAACACTTTGGCAGAACTACGCGGGAAGAAGGTTTTTTGAGATTCACCCTAACTCGCTTAATTCAACAATCAAGTGAAGGGGGAAAGGTTAACCGGCTATCCGTAATTCTGCGTAGTGCCACCGGCTGATGTCGTTTTGGCTACGACTAAGCAAGATGCCGAACCATTCCAAACTTTCGAGGTGTTGGGTGATAACTTTTTTCTGCCGGTTTGCGCCTTTAAATTGTGCCGCGACTTGTTCGGCTGTCCATTCAGTGCCGGTGGTACGGAGTAAGTCACGAATCGCGGCAAGCTGATCTTTAGGAGTTTTTGGCCAGGTTTTTTGCTCCACCGGCACAGTTATGATTTCTTCAGTATCCGTGATGCCGGTGATAGTCATTTGTGCGCTCGTTTCTGCCGGTGCTTGGTATTCTGGACGCAGCCAGCGAATCAGTCCGTTTCGTTCTTCGGCGGCGCGTTCCGCGTTGAGAGCAACAAGCCGGTTTAATATCTCTTTATCGCTAATATTTTGTCCCATCCGTAAGCATCTAAAACGGCTGCATCAAGTGCGTCGTGGCTCTGTTTGAGGGTGGAAACTAAGGCTTTATCATTGTAAGCTCTATCTGCATCAGTAAAAGTTTCCCCAGCCTTGAGTTTTTCGAGCAGGTTATACATTCCAGTAATCGTAATTTCGGGAGATTGGCTTTGTACTTTTTTACGATGTGCGTCTAATCTTTCTGCTATTTCCCGAATTTTTTGTTTTTGTGCCGGTGTAGGAGCTGGGAAGGGCAAGGGATCGAAGCAACTTGACTTCGCATAAACAGAGGCCGGACCAAGTTGTGCGCCACAAGCTACTGCCCAAATAAGATGAACTTTACTAGAGAGGGTGCCTAGAAAATAGGCATCTTCGAGTGCGATAGGGTTTAAAGTTGGTTAGAGTACCACGCTATCTTTACTGGATTTCAGAAAAATCCAGATTGAATACCGAATCTAAAATAGCCGTAATAAAATAGAGTCGGTAGAAAAGCAATAAAATTTTTCACTTTTCAGTTATGAAATTGAAACGAATAGGCCACGTTGCGATCTGTGTTCAGGACATTAACAAAGCTGCTGAGTTTTACCAGAACTTAGGCATGGATGTCGTTTGGAAGGATGCAGACTGGGCTTACCTCAAAGCCGGTGAAGATGGTTTAGCCTTGTTAGGGCCAAGCTATAAGCACGCAGGACAGCATTTCGGATTTATCTTCAATGAGCGCAGCGAGATAGAAGTTGCCTACGAACAAATGAAGGCAGCAGGAGTAGATGTGCGTCCCATCCACGATCACCGGGATGGCACAGCCTCATTCTATGGACGCGATCTTGATGGCAATTGGTTTGAGTACCTCTACGAACCGGCACCTGTCGCCAGTAACAGTGTTCAGCGTTAAATGAAACAGCAGAACCCGTTGCGGTAGATATCCATGCAGAAACGGACTGAGGCTTATCCCGTTTTGGCACAGGCATAGCATTGAGGTGATCAATAGTGTTGAGCGATAATTGATTGCACCGAATGCTATGCACCGGCATTGCCAAAGCGAGATATTCTCACGTCATGTATTGTGTTTCCACATCCATGAGCGTTTAACTTCTTGCACCGGCATCTGTTCAGTAGAAGAAATTCCGGCTTTTACACCCATTGGAGCCTTACGAATATCATATCTAGCGCTTAAAATGACTCAATAGATACCTTATCCCGCAGATCCGGCTTTCCAGCTTTGATTCAATCTGAGACTCTAGAACTTTTAGAATGGCCGCGCTTGTGCCAGCATTTGGCCACCTTTGCGGCCACAAAATTAGGTGCGATAGCTGCACAAAAAATCCTAATCCCGGATACTCTGGATGAGACGCAAAAACTGCTCGCGCAAACCCGCGAAGTTTATCAATTGGAAAGTCGCCTAAGTTCAGGGTTGACTTTTGAAGGAATTTATGATATTGGAGAAGCGCTAGAGCGTTCAGAGCGGCAAGGCGTCCTCTTTGGAGAAGAACTGCTAGAGATTGCCACCACCTTAGCCGGCGTCAGACGTTTGCGACGCATCATCGACAACCAACCAGACGTGCCGGTGTTGAACGCACTGGTTGCCGATTTGCGAACTTATCCAGAAATCGAGCAAGAAATTCATCGTTGCATCGACGAACGGGGTAAGGTAGCCGACCGAGCCAGCCAGAAGCTCGGTGAAATTCGGGCAAAAATGCGGCAGGTCAGAGATCGGATTTATCAAGTTTTACAAAGCATTTTACAGCGGCAAGCCGGCGCAGTTCAAGAACAAATCATCGCCCAACGGGGAGATCGCTTTGTCATCCCCGTTAAAGCCCCTCAAAAAGACGCAATTCGCGGCATCGTCCATGATGTTTCCGTGAGCGGGGCAACCCTCTACATTGAACCTCATGCCATCGTTGATTTAAACAACCAGATGCGGCAGCTGGTGCGGCAAGAACAAGCCGAAGAAGAGGCCATCCGTCGCGTTCTCAGCGAGCAAGTTGCAACGGTTAAACCCGACTTAGAACGCTTGTTGGCAATCGCCACAACCTTAGACTTAGCCACCGCCCGCGCCCGTTATAGCTTGTGGTTAGAAGGCAATCCCCCACGATTCATCAGCCGGACAGAAGAAGCAGACGGCAATGCAGAAATTATTACCTTGCGGCAGTTGCGCCATCCCCTCTTAGTGTGGCAACAGCAACACGAACAAGGTGCGCCGGTGGTACCAATCGACTTGCATATTCAGCCCAAGATTCGGGTGGTGGCGATCACCGGCCCGAATACCGGCGGCAAAACGGTTACGCTCAAAACATTAGGATTGGCCGCGCTGATGGCCAAAGCCGGCTTATTTATCCCTGCCCGTGAGCCGGTGGAACTGCCCTGGTTTGACCAAGTTTTAGCCGATATTGGGGATGAACAATCTTTAGAGCAAAGTTTGTCCACCTTTTCCGGCCATATTCGCCGCATCAGCCGCATTCTGGAAGCCTTGAGCGAGGAAACCTTGGTACTGCTCGATGAAGTGGGTGCCGGCACCGATCCTACAGAAGGCAGCGCCCTAGCGATTGCCTTGTTGCAATACCTAGCTGAAACTGCCGGTTTAACCATTGCTACCACCCACTTTGGCGAACTGAAGGCGCTGAAATATCAAGACGAGCGATTTGAAAATGCCTCGGTGGAATTTGATGATGTTAGTCTCTCGCCCACCTATCGGCTGCTATGGGGAATTCCCGGACGATCCAACGCCTTGACAATCGCCCGCCGATTGGGATTAAAGCCAGAAATTGCGGATCGGGCGTCTGATCGCGTAGGGGTCGGATCGGCTGAAGAAATCAACCAAGTAATTGCCGGCTTGGAAGCCCAGCGCCGCAGCCAAGAAACCCGCGCTCAAGAGGCAGCAGAGTTAGTCAAACAAGCTGAGCGGCTGCATCGGGAACTTTCGCAAAAAGCAGCGCAATTGCAAGAGCGAGAGCAGCAATTAAAGCTTTCCCAAGAGAAAGCAGTGCAAGATGAAATTAATACGGCAAAATCGGAAATTGCCCGCGTAATTCGCCGGTTGCAGCAAGGGCCGGCCACCGCTCAACACGCCCAGCAAGCCACGGAAAATTTAAAGGAAATCGCCGAGGTACGCCTGCCGTCACGTAAAGCACCGCCGGCTAAACCAAAACCCGGATTTCGGCCTCAAGTGGGCGATCGTGTCCGGATTCCTCGCTTGGGCCAAACGGCTGAAGTGCTGAGCGGGCCTGATGAAGATGGGGAATTGAGCGTCCGGTTTGGCTTGATGAAGATGACAGTGTCCCTTACAGACATTGAATCGCTCGATGGCCAAAAACCCGATGTGCCAGTGAAACAAAAGCCAGCACCGGCACCCGCACCGGCACCCCCGCCGCCACCGACTGTCCGGACATCACAAAATACAGTTGATATAAGAGGTAGCCGAGTTGGCGATGCAGAAATAGAATTAGAACGTGCCATCGCCACCGCCGCAACCAAGAGCGGTGCCGTGTGGATTATCCACGGCAAGGGAACTGGCAAGCTGCGTCAAGGCGTCCATGAATTCTTGCAGCAGCACCCTCAAGTCAGCCGATATGAGTTAGCTACCGCACAAGAGGGAGGTGCCGGTGTAACCGTTGCTTACCTTACCTAGCAAAGGGGAATAAGTAAAATTGCTCACTTCCCTAAAGCTCTCCTCTGGGTTTTCGCTCAGCATTCTGCTCCTCTGCCCTATTTTTAAGCTATGCATCCATCAGTGAAGACGCCCGCATCCGTGCCCAAGTGGGAGGAATTTACAGTCACTGATGCGCCACAACCGGCGCAACTCGACAACATCAAAGCCCAGCTAGATTTAATCCTCTTAGCCCTAGAAGCCCTAGCCGGCATTGGTTCCGAAGCTATGCTCAAGGCAGCAGTGGATTTGAAAATCGAATCGATGGTAGCAGATCGAGTTGCCTTGTGGCGGCTACGTCAGTCATCTCCCCTGCGGAAGGGACAGGGAGGGCGCAAAAAGCTGGATGTGGAAGAAGCGCGGGCGCTGGTTTTAATTAGTTGCTATCTCGCTAAACAAAATCAAGAATTAATTCGCCGTGCCGTGGGACTCCTCGAACAGCTTGCCGAGCAAAATCGCCAACCGCACCAAGCTGCTTTGATTGGCGACTATCTTGATACGTTCTGCAATACCTATCAAGAGCGCATGGAAGACGGAGAAAGTGTATCGCCGGACACTCTAACTCACCTAGCCTTAAAACTTTTGATTGACCTATTGTTCTACAGCGGGCCGGGTGGTTCCCGACGTCTTTGGTTGGCCCTTCTCGACCGAAGTCGCTAAGGCTTCACAGTTCACAGTTCACAGTCCACAGCAAAGCACAACCCAGCACAACCCAGCTTGAATCTGGCAACTGACAAAAGCTAAGGGCGAGTGGTTCGGGGTTCAGGACAAAGGACAGCGGACAAAGGACAAGCACACAACTGACAACTGACACCTGACAAAGAACAAAATGGTTTTGCAAAGATACACGCCCCCCACTTGCACGCTGGTCATTATGGCGAATGGCTCGCCCTTGTCCCGCTGGGCTGGCCGGCCTGTACTAAAAGATTTGCGGTTTGAGCTAAGCTTTGATGCGCCCCAATTGCCAGAAGAACAGCGGATGACTGTTTGGGGAGACCGCACCCAACTTGAAGCCCTCTGTGATGCAGTGACCACTTACGTGCAGGACTTGCTCCACCAGTCCCCTGCTCAGATAGAGTCCGCAGGCTTGGCAAAATGGAGTAAGTCTGTGGGTGATTCTGAATTGAGTAGAGCCGAAGAGATTCCAGACACGGTTCGAGGCGACCGACCAGACCTAGAGAATCGCCGGAGCTTCGCAGAAACGAATTTTACCCTGCAACCGGCTGCTGCCCCCGCACCTAGAACCCCAGCCGAGCTGAATCGAGTAGATACTCCAAACCCGTCGTGGAAACCGGCATTAGTGCCACCGGCAAACGCGGTACAAACGGCAAACAGACCGCTGGGTGCAGGCACCGGCATTTATTTGCAACCGAAAGGCTTGCTATCCCATAACCTATTTTTGGGTTCTCTGGCCACAGAAGAATCAGGGCCGGTGGTTCATCTGGGCGTTTTGCAACTTTTTGACCTGGCAAGCGCCCTTGATGAATACACGACGGAAATGGTGGCTTTACCCAGCCTCAAACGCACCGGAGCCTCAGGAATTTTAGCCCTGCTGAAAGATCCGCCGGCTTGGGTGAATACGGCAGCCGTGGTGCTGCTCACCGTGGGTTTGACAGCGGCTGTGGGCAAATTCCTTGAGCCACAAAGTCCCACTCCTGTCCAAACAGCTACCTCGAAAGTCGAGAACCGAGGTAGTACGCCCCCACCAGAATCGAACACTGGCAAGCCGCAACAGCTCGCCATTGCGCCCCCTCCACCACCGCCGCCCGGAGCATCGCCTCCCGCACAGCAACAATTGCCGGCCCAAAAATTACCCTCACTGCCGCCTGGTGCGATGGCAACTCCGAATTCCTTACCGGCAGGTTCTTCTCCCATACCGACGGTGGCGGTGCCCAAAACTGCCCCCAACGCTGCCAGCCAATTGGAAATTCCCGCTGATCCAATTCCCTTAAATCCAGCGATCCCCGCCAAACCTTCCCAGTCGATTCCGGCAATTCCCCCAGGCGCAAGCAATTCCGCACCCCCACCCCTGCCATCCTCCAGGTCGGCAACTCCTGGGGCACCGAACATCGACCTTCGCGCTAGGACGCCGGCACCAGCACCGGAAACCGCCAATCAGCAGGCGGCACCCGCTCCATCTGGGCCACCCGTCACGCAGCCGGTTGCCCCTACCCCTGCTATTGCTCCCGCGCCTAGAGGTGCAGAACCTCCTCCTGCGCTCCCCTCCGTCACATTGCCAGATCAACCCCTTGCTAAGGAGGCACCCGCTCCCCAAGCCTCAGCAAGCGGGGTTAGCGAACCGGAAGCTTCTGCCGCCGCGCAGCCGGCTGAGGTCGCGAGGGGGACTACAGCGGACACCTCTAAAATCATTCCCCAAGTTGAAGAGGCCAGAACCTATTTCCAACAGCGCTGGACTCCTCAAGAGGGATTAACACAGCCTTTGGAGTACACCCTATCTTTGAATGCAGATGGGTCAATTCAGCAGATTACACCTCGCGGACTGACGGCAGGAAGATTTTTAGATCGCACCGGGATGCCGTTGCAGAATGAACCTTTTGTTTCGCCGGTGGGGGGAGAGCAAGCCCCTAGAATTCGGGTTGTTCTCAAACCAGATGGTCAGGTACTAACGTTTATGGAACCGTTTAAGGAGGGATTTTAAGCAATTGATAGTAGGAACTGCACTATAAAGCTATTGTGCAAGATGCCGACAGCCTGGGTATGTCACTGAGGCGTAACTGAGACAATTTTAATGTTCAAAAATGCTGATTCTAAGAAGATAGCTGGGGGTGAGATACCCCACCGGCACTGCTATAAAAATTTAGCTGGCTGGCAATCTCAGGCATCCCCGGCAATCAGCATAAGGTTAGACAAACCGGCAATCTTTAAGCCGGCTGATAGAACTGCAAGCGATAACGAGAAGCGTTTAGCATCAAGCTTATTTCAGAGAAATCTTGCTGATCCTCTCGCAGCATACTTGCATTCAGTAAAATAAGCTGACTGATGCCAACTACTCCCTGCTTTAAGCAGGAGTCTCTTGTGGGCTGGTTTTTCTTTATGATAAAGTCGCCCACTCATCATTCAACCTGTCAACAGCAAGCATCTCAATACAGAAAACGTGCACATCCCGACTCAACTCACATCGGCTATGTGTCTTTGCCGGAGGTTTTATGAGTATGTCTCCTGAGCAGTTCCCTCAATCACCGGACTCTGCTGCATCTGACCCAAACCAGCCTGATGATTTGCAGGCTACGAACCCGCCCTCTTCCTTATCGCCAGCCGATGCCTCCTCTGGCAGTGATTCCGAAATGACTGCCAGTGCTGAAAGTGAAAGTGCCGGTGAAGGAACGCTATCGCCAGCCGGTGCCCCCCCTGACAGTGATTCCGAAATGACTGCCAGTGCTGAAAGTGAAAGTGCCGGTGAAGGAACGCTTCTGAGTTCTCAGACATCCCCGCCTAGCGAAGAAAATGAGGGAGACGATGAATCCTCCTCTAATTCAGCACTTGCCGGCATCCGACAGCAACCGATTCCGCCGCCGAGTGAGCCAATGCAATACCGAGCAATTGGCTTAATTCAAGGTCGCTATATTGCCTCGGCTGATCAATTCACTCAGGGGATACTCCTCACCACAGACGGTACAGTGATCGATGCTGTGCTGTTGGGTCGGATTATGAGTTTGGTGAAGAATCACCTGAATTTGGAACAAGAGCATCTGTGGGTGGTTTACCCGCGCACCCGTCAGAAGGATGGCAACTTGCACGCCCAAATTGTGGGGGTGTGGGAGCCAGAAACCCTCGCGTCGGGGGATCTTGCACCGGCTGGGGATGCGCCAGTGGAGCCGGCCCCTCAGCCAATGCCGGTTGCAGATGGCTATTTTTCGGTTCGCGGCGAGGTCATTTACCAATCCCAGGAACAGGAATACATTGTTATCAAAATTCGACAAGCTCCTCGCAAAGAGGCCGATGAAACGAAGTTCTTCAAGTTGAAGCTCAACGGTACACTTGCCGGTAAAGCAGTGGGGCACTTCTGGGATTTACAAGTACACCGACAAGCAGAGGCGCTTGTAATTCAGGAAAGTAACAATATTGGCCCGCTGCCTGGTAAGCCGAAAAGGCCCGGTACAAAGCCCTTCAGAAAAGGCCGTCCGGGTGGGGGTAATTCCCGCAGCGCCTCGCCTAGCCCGCGCAGACCCCAATCTGCTGCTGCCAGCACACCACCTAAACGCAAGACGCCGGTTTCTAAACCGATCATCAAGCGGCCACCCCCGAATGAGCCGCCTCCAGAAAGTTGAAGGGACAATTTTGGAGTTTTAATTTTGAATTTTGAATGAATTCATCATTAAAAATTCAGAGTTGTCTTTGCCATTGTGCCCCCACTCTATTCGAGAGTAATCTGAGCGCCCCACAAGTCTTGGGGCAAAAATGAGCGATCCATTGGTAGGGGGGCCACCGGCTCGCTGAGGGTAAATTGCGACAGCAGAATCCACTGTTTCAATTCCAAGGCGACTTGATGAGATAAAAAAATGCTGGCCAGGGGCGCGACTCGCACGGATTTGCCGTCAATCGTAATGCGACCAGTTTTAAGCTGGGCGTAACTCACTAAACCAAAGGTGGGGCGAACGCGGCGGGGAATGGAGAAATCCACAATCGGTGCTACGAGTTCCTGGTCTCGCACAGCGCAGTTGGCCACAACGTCTTCGCGCAACACCGGCAGGGGAATGCCAACACCCAGCATCAAGGAAGGGCCGTAATTTTTGAAATAGCACCCGCGCACCCAACGGCGTTGCATCTGCTTGGCATCTCCGATTAAAGCTAAGGTAGCTGCTGGGCCAATGGGTGTTCGATTGGGCAGGCGTTTTTGCAATGGGAAGTGCTGCGTGCCTTCCCAGGCAACATAACCGATACCACCGCCCAAAAAAACGCGGGTGCCAATGCCAATTAGTTGCAAGTCTGGGTCATTCCATAGGGGAGAGACGGCACCGGGATTCGAGTAAACGGCATTCCCTAGGCGGGGTTGCAAGGGTCCGAGGTAGGTAAACAAGGGACGTTCGCCGCCATTGATGCCTACAATAAAGTTTTGGTAAAGGTTGCGAGGGTTATACAGGTAAAACTGATTAATCGTGTCGCGGGTGATAGTGGTTTCAAATGTGGCGCGGGGGTAACAGTCTGTCACCTGTCCAAGTGCACGCAGCGATACGGGTTTGCCGGCTATTAAATCTTCAATAACATGGCCGCCGCCTCGCTCGCGTGATTCTTCTCCATCTGCGGTTTCAGTAACTTGGGTGGCACCCAAATATAAATCGACTGCCCCAAACCCAGAGTAAGCCGAGACGTTATCTAACCAGCACCGGCGAATTTTAATCGGTGGATCGGTGTGGCCAAGGTTGATAATCGCTCCAGAGGATTCCATCGGTTCAAAGGTGCCGGTGGCGATCACGTCTACTTCCTTGGCAGCCTGGGTGACGCCGACTTCGCTCACTCGTGCCTTCAATTCTTCCACCGTCCAAACTACGGCACACTTGCGGCTAATTTTGTCGTTAATTTCGGCGATGGTTCTCATAATTCTGTGCTAGATGCCTTGGCTGGGTGTTGAGGGACGCTATCAGCTTTAATCTGGCATTCCACTTAGTTTCTCTACCCGAATTGAGGGGAAAGCGAAATGGGGAGTGCAGAAATTGGCTTTCTTAAAAGCTCATTCGCTGATATTCAAATATTGCGGAATTTCACCGGCAGCACTTTTTGAACTACGGCGTATCAGCATCATCAGCTTTGGGACGCTTGTGAGGTTGGGTACTCCCGGTTGAAGGGTTGTTGGGCTGCACCGGCTCATCAGCTAGTCCATAACGTTCAGCCGGCAGCGTATTAGTGTCTGCTGGAGCGTCAACTATAACGGCTGTCTCAGTGCCCTCTGCATCTTTATCTGTCCGCCACGGATCTAGCACATCGTGAATTAATACTTCTTGCACCCAAACTTGACCGACAACTGTTAGGGGTAGCGCCAATAAAAACCCTAAAAATCCAAAAAAAGTGGCGAAGAATACTTGGGCTAATAAGGTGACTGCCGGCAGCAGTGATACCTGTTGAGCCATGACGTAGGGCGTCAGCAAATTAGTTTCAAACTGCTGGATTAAGAGGTATAGAATAAACACAGCTCCAGCTTTCCAAGGCGCGTCTAAAAGCGAGATTCCCATTGGTAACACAACACTTAAGGTCGGGCCAATATTGGGAATAAAGTTTAGCAATCCTGCTAAAATGCCTTGGGCTAAAGCCAGTGGAACGTGCAAAACTGATAAGCCAATAAAGCTCAAAATTCCCACCACAGTCATGCTGATAAGTGCGCCGAAAATCCATCCGCCCAGCGCGACTTCACATCGGTCAAGAATCATCTCTACTCGTCGCCGGTAGAAGGATGGAAACAGTCGCACAAATGCTTTGCGGTAGGACATGGGCTGAGCTAGCAGCATCAGCGTTAAAATCACCACCAGTAAAAAATTGACAATAATAACCAGCGATCCAGACAAAAATACAAACGAACGCCCTAAGATTCGCTCGGCTATCGGCTGTAGTTGTTGACTAAAGCTTTTAACATCTGGTAAATACTCCATTAACTGAGTAGGAACACGGGGCCTGAGCTGATTGCGCCAAGTATTTAACAGTTCTACAACCTGCGGTAGCTTGGTTGTTGTTAGTTCTTTATACTGAGCGATAAACGGGGGCACAATTAGTAAGAAAAAGCCGGTTAATACGGCCATTAAAATCGCGACCGACAGCAAGACAGCTATTGTTCTTGGCAGTTTAAACTTTTGCAGTCGGCGAGCCAGCATATTCAGGGCTGTTGCTAGCACAACTGCGGCAAATAGTAGCAACATGGCTTGCCGAATTTGCCAGAGTATATATAGGGAAAGGATTAACGCTAATAAACCGATCCATTTACCGAGTTGCACAGTGCTGACTCCTTGTCATTTGAGCTTAGAGGTGAAGTGGGAAATATTGCTGAAGAAGAGTAAAAAGTTAAGAAGGAGCAGTTTTTAGGACTGAGCGATTAAGTCAACAGAGAAAATCTATCGCTCAAAATTTCTTCATCCTTCACTTTTTTGTTGCAACGAGCGCCAAAAAAGGGCTATAGCCATCATTACGGTTGGCAGTAACACCGCGATTAAGGCTTGGTTAGGCGCTGGGCGGATGGTGGCGATAGCACCCGCATACTTGATCGCAACAGATATGACAGTTGAGGCGATCAGCACTTTGATAATAAACCCAGCATTGCTTTCCATATTTCTTTGTTTTCCTAGCAAGCCGCTTAATGTTCGCAATGTCTCGTCACAGATGCTTGCTAGTTTACGGCAATAGGGAACGTTTATGAGCGGGGCCGGCATGGGGCGCGATTGAACTTGATTTGATAGAAAAGCAGATTGCCGGCACTATGGGCTGGGGAAGGCTCTGCCGGCTATTGGGGGCTATTGATTTTTTTTGTTAGATAAACGCAGATGTGGATGATAATCTGTCATTAGGTATAGGCAGAGAAGCCGCAACTGTGGGCGAGAATCTATCCTTAGACAGACGTTAATCATGCTCACGGTTTGGGCGTTTTAGGTTTTTGCACGAGGTGTCGTGATTTGTGGGTCGTGTCTGTTAGGATTTTTGCAATAAGTTTAAAGGGTGCGTGCCGGCAAGCTTTCTCAAGGCACAATGTTGATGCAAACGATTTTATTTTGATGCACTCTGTTTATGACTAGCCCTACTGCAACGCTGCTAGTGTCTTGTCCCGATCAGCGGGGACTGGTTGCGAAGTTGGCGAATTTTATCTATGCCCATCATGGCAATATTATTCATGCCGATCACCACACTGATTTTACGGCTGGGTTGTTTCTCAGCCGACTGGAGTGGCAGATAGATGGATTTGATTTACCGCGTGAGGAGATCGCGCCGGCATTTGCAGAAATTGCGGAACCGCTACAAGCAACTTGGCAATTACACTTTTCCGCTACGGTGCCCCGCATTGCGATTTGGGTAAGCCGGCAAGATCACTGTCTGCTGGATCTAATTTGGCGTCAGCACGCAAAGGAATTTGCGGCTCAGATTCCTTTAATGATCAGTAATCATGCGGCTCTGGGTGATGTAGCGAAGCAGTTTGGAATTGATTTTTATCACTTGCCGGTGACTAAGGAAAATAAATTAGAGCAAGAAGCTAAACAGTTAGAATTGCTGCGGCAATACAAAATTGATTTGGTTGTTTTAGCCAAATATATGCAAATTCTCAGCGGTAATTTTATCTCCAATTTTCCGCAAATTATCAATATTCATCATTCATTTTTACCGGCTTTTGCGGGAGCAAATCCTTACGAGCGAGCCTATGAGCGGGGGGTAAAAATTATTGGCGCAACCGCACATTATGTGACCGATGAATTAGATGCCGGCCCGATTATTGAGCAGGATGTTGTGAGGGTAAGCCACCGGGATACAACGGGCGATCTGATTCGTAAAGGAAAGGACTTAGAGCGGGTGGTTTTAGCCCGTGCGGTGCGTTTGCATTTGCGAAATCGCGTGTTAGTCTACGGGAATCGGACGGTCGTTTTTGAGTGAGCGAGACTGAGTGGGGCGGGCAGCAGACCCCATATATAGGATACAACAAAATAGCACACACTAGATTTAGTGTTTTAGGGGCAAATTAGCCGGTTATAAAGTTGCCGGTCGTGATAGGGTTTTAGATCCGTCGCCTACTTTGGGAAGGATACTCGCTCATGCATCGGCAAAGTCTGCACCCGGAACACTTGCAAGAATTAATTAAAGAGAGTGGCATTGACGGCGCTCTGGCTTCGCTCAACTTCAGCTCTTTGGAAGAAGATGCAATCTATAGGCATTTACTAATATCCGATGATATACACCGCAATAACGCCGGACGAGTGAGCGGTGGATGGCTGCATCGTTATGCTCAGGTAGCCAATGGGGGATGGTGGTGTGCAGGTCGAGATCCGCTCAATGATTGGGGTTTAATGGAATGGGGATGTTACAAGCCAAACCATCCCAGGCATGATAAAAACGGCAAGCCGGTGAAGTACGAGCATCCTCCCTGTACGCCGACACGGGTATTCTGTTTGAAAGTGCCGCTTCACATCTGGCAGCAAATTTCTGATCGCTATGGAGTGCCGGTGCCGGCGAACCCTGAGATCGCAGAGGGAGGGGAAGCACTGGGATTTTGGCAGTGGGTGGTGGAGGCGCAAATTCCGCTCATTATCTGTGAGGGAGCGAAGAAAGCGGCGGCGTTGTTGAGTTGGGGATATGCAGCGCTTGCCGTACCGGGAATTACCAGCAGCTATCGGGTGACGCGAGACGCACAAGGCAGAGTCATGAGTCGCCGGCTGATTCCTGAATTGGCAGCGCTTACACTGCCGGCGCGCACGTTTTACATTTGCTTTGATTATGAAACTCAGCCGAAAACTATCAAAGCAGTCAATCAAGCGATCACTCAATTGGGTGAGCTTTTAGAGGAAAAAAACTGTGCGGCTAAAGTCATCAGACTTCCCGGTTTAGAAAAAGGAGTGGATGATTTTATTGTCGCTCAAGGTGCTGAAGCATTCCAAGCCGTTTATGAAGCAAGCGCAGATTTAGAAACTGATTTAGCTAAAACTAAACCCCACACTGAGTTTACCTACCCGCCGCAATTGATTCTTAACCGGCGCTATTTAGGAAAACTACCTTTTCCCACATCTGGATTAATAGCCGTTAAGTCTGCCAAAGGAACCGGAAAAACGACGGCTCTTTTAGAGTTGGTATTAGAAGCGAAAAAGCAAAACCGAGCAGTTTTGCTGCTCACGCACAGAATTCAGCTAGGGCGTTTTTTGTGTGAAAAAATCGGAGTCAATTGGATTAATAATCGAGGAATACAGGAAGCCAAAAGCAATTCTCATCCCCAATTACTCGGACTGTGTATTGATTCTCTATGCAAACTCAACCCTCAACACTGGCAAGGATCGCTGGTGATTTTGGATGAGGTTGAACAGTGTTTGTGGCATCTTCTTAACAGCGAAACTTGTAAAGATAAACGAGTTAAAATTTTAAAAACTTTTCAGCATTTGATTTCTACAATCATACAAACCGGCGGTGCGGTGATCGCTCAAGATGCCGACTTGTCAGACCTTTCTTTAGACTATCTCAAAGAAATGGCCGGCATTTCAATTGAGCCGTGGGTTGTGGTGAATGAGTGGAAACCTGAAACCGATTGGAATGTTACTTTCTATGATTGTCCCAACCCAACGCCGCTGATTCAGCAGCTTGAGCAAGATTTAATTGCGGGAAAAAAGTGTTATGTTACAACCGATAGCCGGTCAGGACTTTACAGTTCAGAAACAATAGAGCGCTATCTCAAACAGCATTTAGAAAAATTGATTCACCAGTATCCTAAAACGCTTCTAGTTAACTCCCAAACAACCAGCACACCGGGACACGAAGCGGTTAATTTTGCAGAAGCCATTAACCAGAGAGCAAAGGATTATGACGCGGTTTTTGTAACTCCCAGTTTAGGAACCGGCATCAGCATTGATGTGGAACATTTTGACTGCGTTTATGGCATTTTTCAAGGGGTAATTCCAGATTGGGAAGCGCGACAGGCATTAGCAAGAGTTCGCGTCGGCATCCCTCGGTTTATCTGGTGTGCAAAGCGGGGTATCGGCTCAATTGGCAGTGGCAGTAAAAATTACCGGGTGCTGTCCTATTGGTATCAAGAAAATCATACAGAAAACTTAGCTTTAATGAATCCCCTGCACAAAGTTGATGTGGATTTACCCTTGGTTTATGACTTAATTCACCTAAAAATTTGGGCAAAAATGGCGGCGCGAGTCAATGCCTCGATTACTTTTTACCGGCAGTCCCTGCGAGAAGGTTTAATTGCTGAAGGACATCAGGTAAATGTGGTTAATAATGCTCCCCCAGAAACTCGCCTCAGAGAGCTGCGTCAGGAATTTCTCACAGTTAGTCCGGAGCAGTGGGAAACTCGTAAAAAGCTGATTCTCGAAATTGTAAAACTTCAGCAAAACTTTGAGAAGCACACGAATCAGTATTTAGTGATTAAACATCAATTTAGACAAATTCATCAGCAAAATGAATTACACGTTGCTGAAGCTGTTGCCAAGGCAATTGATCTTAATCAGGAAAAATATGAATATTTATTAGTTAAGCACGCGCTAACGGATGAGGAACGCTACCAAGTGAATAAATATATCTTGAAGCAGCGTTATGGTGTGAAAGTTACGCCGCAATTAAAGCTGCGGGATGACAGAGGGTACTACTCGCAACTTTTAACGCATTATTACTTAACCCATGAAAGCGAGTATTTTTATTTTAAAGACCGGCAGGAATGGAAGCAGCAGTTAGAAAAAGGTGAAGGAAGAGTTTTTCTGCCTGACGTGCAAACTTACACGTTGAAGGTGGAAGCCTTAAAAGCTTTAGGGATTTTAGATTTTCTTCATCCAGAACGTGAATTTCAGGAGAGTGGTTTAGAGTTGCTGGAATTGAAGGCAAAGGCGTGCCGGTGTAGCAAGCATATCAAAAGATCAATTGGAATTAGCATTCCTGTGGAAACAGAAAAAGGATGTGTGAGTTCGATAAAAATACTGGGCAAAATTCTGAATTTGTTGGGATTAAAGTTGAAGCCGGTGAAGATGACAGAGAGGAAAGTAGAAAAACAGGTGAAAATTTATCAAATCGATCCAGTGACTTTCAATGATGGCCGGCAGGCTATTTTTGAAATTTGGCAGCAGCGAGATGCGTTGAGTTTAGGCACTGTTTTCCCATCTGGATTGTATATTCCAGAATGCGAAAATTATCTGAGTGCATTTACACCTCGTCAAGCAAGATATGAGGTTGCGCTTTTGTAAGATAGAATTATTAAAGGTTGGGTGCCAGCGTGGTAAATAAATATCTAGATTTCTAGATTCAAAGTTGCAAAAAAGCTGACCAGCTAAACCTGGGTAATGACGACCTTTTGAAAAAGGATATAGTTGTATCGTTTAAAATATCTCTGCGATGTAGTTTGATACACCCAGGCTACCTCCACCATATTTACTGATGAATTCATTCGTTATTCTTTGAACACATACCTCAAGGGCGTCAGAAATCGAATGCTCTTGTAATACCTTGGCTGCTGACGTACGCAGAATTTCAAATAGCTGAGAACTATAACCAGGATCTTCGCTTATGAAATCCCACAGTTCACGTCCTATAAGGGTTTTCATTTCCCATTCAGGCAAGAATTGTTTTAAAAGCCCCATTGTTACTGTTTTATTGCTTCTTTTTCCATAAGTTATTCCTATGTAAGCTTTATCTCCTGCGTTTATTTTTTCCTGAATCTTTAAAGCCCAATATACTATCTGGTCTTTATCCATGTTATTTGGGCCACTTTTAACTTGAATCCAGCACAACTCACCGCTATCAGTCTTTTTAATTAAGTCCCATCCTGAATTTTTGGGCGCATTTTCGACTGTGTCAGAGCTAGAAAGCAGAATATCTTGAAGAAAAAAGCCCATTGATGTGACAATGGATCTTGTACCGGCCATATAAACGTTTAGCCGCACAACTTCCTCTGGGGTTTTTAGATTAAGCGCTTTAATTAAAAATGGGTTAGGATTCAGGTTCTCTAAAGTTAATATTCTGATCATAGCCAACTGTTTTCTTGTAAAATTCCGGCTGATACAGGCCAAAAAATTCTCTGCAACTGTAAGTTGTGCAGAAAGACTATCTGTAGATTTAAAAGCTAAGATACGCTCAACCTCATCAGATGTCAGTCGAATTGTTCGCTGTCCAGAAATACTTCTAATGTTTGTTAGGTCAGAAGCTTCTACATTCAGAAATTCTTGTAAATCGGCAAAGTGGGAAGCAAGAGAACGAGCTTTGCTTTTGGGAAGGTTAATCTCTTTTTCTAAAGCAAAGGCTAACATTTCATGCAGTTGTTCAGACACGTTTGACTCTCCCCAGTTGAACAAAGATAGTTGTTCGTACATTCCTCTCCCTTGCGCCTTCTCTCCCCTACATAATCGGCACAAATAATCACCAATTGCCTTTGCTAAGAGAACCGGCACCGCATTTCCAATCTGTCGGTACTTAGACGCAACCGAACCATAAAAAATCCAATCATCCGGAAACGTTTGCACTCTCGCACACTCTCTAACGCTTAGAGGGCGCAACTCGTCTGGGTGACACATATCTGTTGCTTTTTGGTGCGGACTGGTTGTAACCGTAGGAGAAGGTTTATCCCAAGACAGTCGGCGATAGAAACCAACTTTACCGCCTCCAGAGTTGTAAGCGCCTCCCATCGCTTCAGCTTTTAAAGTATCCGGTAAATTCTTCCAGTTTTGACCGGCTTTCAACAAGCGCAAATACTTAAGCCGACTCTCTGAATAAGCCATACACTCAGGCTGAAGGTCATCTAAATCCGAGATCGCATCTCGAAAAGTTCGCCACTTGGGTAAACCGCCGGCACCCCTTTCGCTATGAGTCGGCAGCGGCAAACTAACCCGTTGAACTTCTCTCGACCCAATAAATATTACTCGCTCTCTGGTTTGCGGCACACCGTAATCAGCAGCGTTCAAAAGACCGTAAACTACCTCATACCCAATACCTTTCATCTCTTCCAACACAACATTTAAAGCGGCACCGGCACTCTCATCAGGTTCCAGTGGTAAGAAGCCTAAACCCCTTTGTGCATGGGGTCTGTGCCTCAAGGGTGCGGAAAGTAACCCTTTGACATTCTCCATCACAAAAAAGCGCGGTTGAACTTCTTGCACAACCCGGATGAAGTCCATAAACAGACTACCGCGCGGATCTATGACTGATCCACGCTTACCGGCAGTGCTGAAAGACTGGCAGGGAGGCCCACCCATCACTAAATCCACTTCACCGGCACCCAAAGGTCTGCCCAAGTTTAAAACGCGTCCGCCTTCCTGCAAAAGAGTTTGAGCACTAACTTGGCGGATGTCTCGCGCTACGGCACTCTCGGCAAGATGGGTCCGGTTCAAAGCGATAGTTTTGACCGCATCAGGATCTATTTCCACGACGCTAACCGTATGGAACCCAGCCTGTTCCATCCCCAAATCTAAACCACCGGCACCGGAAAACAAACTGATGGAAATGAGCTGACCGTCGATCACAGCGGGTAAAGGTAAAATACCAGTTTAATGGCTAGCCTACTCAGCAGCCGGCTGAACGGGTTTAGCCTTCGCAGGCTTATTTGCCTTAAAATACGTCTCCAATACTTGCAAGACCATTGGCGCGGCAAAAGAACCACCGCCGCCGCCGGAATTTTCCCCAAAAGCCACCACCACAATTTCTGGCTTATCAGTTGGCCCATAGGCACCAAACCAAGTGTGAGATTCGCGGGGGGGATCTTCAGCCGTCCCAGACTTACCCGCCGCCGGCGGAATGGTTGGCACATCCAAAGCCGCGCCGGTGCCGCCGGCAACCACCCCTCGTAGTCCTTGCCGCAAAATTTCTATGGTTGAGGGTTTCAACTTCAACGACTCTCGCCATTTTTGCGCCGGCTGATTGTCCTTCAGCAGGTGCGGCCTAACTTTATATCCGCCATTGGCCGGCACAGAAAACATTACTCCAACTTGCAGCGGCGTAGATAGTAAAAAGCCTTGACCAATTGACATATTAATGGTATCGCCCAGATACCATCCTTCCTCGATTTCCTGCACCTTCCAATCTTCATCCGGAACTAATCCTGGGGCTTCCTCCTCGGCTAACTCAATGCCGGTTTTTTCGCCAAAGCCATAGTTTCGCGTCCATTGGATCAGCTTTTCATGGCCGACTCCACTGCCGATTTGATAGAAAAACGTGTCACTACTCCAAGCAAGCGCCCCAACAAATCCCAGAACCCCAAAACCGGCATGATTCCATTCCCCAAACTCAATGCCGCCAAAGGTTAAAGAACCGTAAGTTCCCAAATATGTGTCGGGAGAGAACTCGCCTGATTCCAAACCGGCAGTCGTTGTCACAATTTTAAAGGTACTTGCCGGAGGAAATCCTCGCAGTGCTCGGTTAACAAATGGGTGATCCGCACTTTGCAACTCTTGCCACGTCTTCTCAGAAATGCGCGTGGAAAAGATATTCGGATCAAAAGCAGGCCGGCTCACCATCGCGAGAACCTCGCCTGTGTTGGGGTTCAAAGCCACGATCGCCCCTTGACGATCGCCGAGGGCTGCCTCTGCTGCCTTCTGCACATCCAGATCCAAGGTTAAATGCAAATCCTGACCCGCCTTTGCCGGCTTGTCACCCAAAACCCGCAAAATCTGGCCCATGCTATCAACTTCTACCTGCTGCCCGCCCCACTCTCCCCGCAATTGTTTCTCGAAAGCTTGCTCAATTCCCATCTGGCCGATAACATCACCCAGGCGGTAACCTTGCTGTTGAAGATCATAAAGATCCGAGTCATTAATTTCGCCGGTGTATCCCAAGGCATGAGCCGCTAAAATGCCGTTCGGGTAATTCCGCACCGCTTCGATATCCACCTTCACTCCCTTTAGTTCACTGCTGTATTCTTGCAGTGCTGTGATCTGCGCGGGGGTGACGCTACGGGCAACACGTATCGGCTCATTCGAGTTATAGGTTTCCGATTTTTGCAGCCGCTTTTGCAATTCTGATTCAGGGATATTCAGAATTTTAGACAGGCGTTGGCGCGTTCTAAACCAGTCTGTTTTGTCTAAATCTAAAGGCCACAAATATACAGCATGGGTGAGGCGGCTACTGGCCAAAATTCTGCCTTTGCGGTCAAAAATATTACCCCGCACTGGTTGTTTCGGCAGCAAACGAACTCGGTTGTTCTCTGCCAATTGGCGGTTGCGATCTCCTTGAATTAGCTGTAAATGGGCAAGCCGACCGCCGATAGCACCCAACATCACACTGGTGATCCCAAACATGATCAGTATGGACTGGAAAGGGTTTCCCAGCGTGCGTGCACCGGAAGACCGACGACCGATAGAGAAAGAGGGAAAAACAGTCATAAGAAGCAGGCTCAGCGATAACAAGCTTTGCTTTAAACAGGATAATCCCTAATGGGGATCAACGGAAACCTCCCCTTTAGTTTTTTATCAAGCCTCTGTCTTAAGTCGGAAATTGAAAGAATACAGATGCGTAAAGATAGAAAATCTGGTAGCTGAACGCAATTTTTTTGTCTGAGATAGTAATTTTTATTTTTTTGGAAAACTTAAAGGGTTGCCGGCACATAATATCATTTTGAATTAAACATTTTAGACTCAAAATGGAAGAACTTTAGACAATAAGAGAGATTCAGGATGAGGAAAGTAGGCAATTATTTCGCAAATTGATAGAAAAAAGCTGCACTCGATTTTCTGCCTATAGAAATATTCCTTCCCGTCTTGGCCCCAGCAGTGTGGGCCACTAGACAGCAGACTCACCCCATTTGGAGGGAATTTTCTGGCCAGCAAGATGCAAGCTTATTCTTGAAAATTAAAGCCTGAAATTTAATCAGAGCATAATTTTGAATAATGCTCTGCATATTTCTATATTTTCACTAATTTTGGGCCTAGGGCGGTTTGAGAGGATAAATTCAGTATTTTACAGAGCCTCTTAACGTACCCGCCCTTACTAAGCCTAAGTTTTTGCGATTTTGCGTAAGTCCTGAATCTCAGAGAAAATGCTCAGTCAAAACGCTTATCTTCCCGTTTTGCCGGCAAACAATCTGTTAAGAAGAAAACTGCTTTTATCTCTCAGGAAATAGCTGACAATACCGTTCATCCGGCTTATTAACTTCTGCCAAACGAGACGCAGTAAATCGATTCATCCAATTTTCTAAATATGCCCGATTTGCTTGCCGTTGCTTCGGATCAGAAGTCTTTAATGGATGCGGTGCTAAACCTTGAATTGCAGCCGTTGTCACGCAAAACATTGATTTCTGAAAACTCTGGCAAATTTGCACCCGCAAATCATCTTCACCCCGGCAACTGGTGCGGTAAACTTCATGCAAATATTCGGGAATATAATGGCGCATATCTTGCATCAGTTGGGTAGGAGGAATGCCGGCACCCCCAATAGGCAGCGGATCTGCATACAAAGCGCCATAGGTAAAATCACTCTGATCCGCAGGAATTTGACAAGCTTGGGCGTTATAAGAAACCGTGCCAGGGAATGGGGTTCCCCGGAAGAAAATCGCCTCTACATAAGGCACCCCGGTATCCATAAGAAACGTCAAACCGGCAGATTTAGGAAGAATATCGTACACTTCTTTCCCAATCTTCACGCTATAGGTAATCGGCTTATTGGCATCTGCCACTAACCCGTTCAAAACGTGCTCTACAACCTGGGGAATTGTTTTAATTTCCCCTCTGTCATAACGATCTGACAGGGAGATAAACATATCACTCATCACCCGCCAAAACTGGCCCAAACCGCTATAGTAAGCGAACTGGCGGATCTGTTCTGGCAAAAATTCAGGAAACAGCCGGTGTAGTCCCAACATCAGAAAATTGCCCTTAAGCTTAGCCTGAATTGCTTTCTCAGCCAGTCGGCTAAATTCTGGGGAATCTAAATAAGCATCCATACCGCCACCGCCATGCCAAAGCATCGCTTTCATGCAATATTCAGCGTACTCAAAATTAATTCTGTCGTGCCACCAATGGCGCAGCAACTTCTTAACCGAAAATTCCCCATCGAAGTATTTAAAAAAGGGAAACAATTCTAAAAATTGATGTTCAGCAATGAATATTAAATTGCGAGAGTAAGCATCTAAAACGACACCGTAGCTTTTAAGAATTCCCACAACCTCCAAAACATTTTCTGGCGAATCTGGAAGCAGTGCGTCACCGGCTTCCAATTTATCGATGTAGGTTGCCAGGGGATGATTAGAATATTTTAAAGCAGCTTTTGTCATGGCGGTTATCCTCAAAAGATAAGCAGGGTAAGCAGGGATAGAAAAGTTAAAAGTTAGTTAGAAAAAGGCAAAAGACTTTTTTTCTGCTGTCTTTTACCTTTAGCATTTTTACTTCTGGCTTTCTGGCGTAGCTGATAGCGTTAAGGTTACTGGGGCTTTGTTCAGCATTGCGGTTGTCGTAGCCTCACTCCAGCGCACCATCCAGCTTGGCTGCATTCCCAGGACGACGATGACTACGGTTAAAATGATCGCTGGCGTACGATCCGACCACCGCACTTGAGGTAAGTTGATCACTCGCTGAGACAGCCGGCCAAAAAAGGCGCGGTTGGTTAAAAGCAGGAAGTAAACAGCCGTTAAGCCGGTTCCCACCATCGCTAGCAGCGTTTGCACAGGAAAGACGGGGAAACTGCCGCGAAAAACTATAAATTCCGCAATAAATCCCACCATACCTGGAATGCCGGCGCTAGCCATCACGCCCAACACCATCAAACTGCCAATCATCGGCAAACCACGTTCCGGGTTGAGCAGTCCTTCGATAATCGTCAGATCGCGGCTGCCGGCTTTTTTGTAAACAACTCCAACCAGCAAAAACAGCAGCGCTGAAATCAACCCGTGGCTGATCATCTGGAAAACCGCCCCCAGCACACTCAGGGGTGTAGCGGCAGCACACGCCAAAAGAATGTAGCCCATGTGCCCAATCGACGAGTAGGCTACCATTTTTTTCATATCTGTTTGGGCGATTGCACTGAATGCGCCGTAGAGCACACTCACCACTGCCCAGCTAGCCAACCACGGTGCCCAAGCCGCCCACGCATCGGGAAACAAGCCTAAGCCAAACCGCAGCAGTCCATAAGTCCCTAATTTTAGGAGCACTCCAGCCAGTAGCACTGAAATTGGCGTAGATGCCTCAACGTGAGCGTCTGGCAACCAAGTGTGAAAGGGAACGAGGGGAATTTTAATGCCAAATGCCAGCAAAATTCCGCCCAGCAGCAGCATTTGTGTACCTAAAGGTAAGGCTTGAGCAAGTTGCGAATTGTAAGCAAAGGTTGAAGCGCCGGTGAACCAAACTAATCCTAAAAATGATGCTAAAACCAGAATTCCAGAAATTGCTGTGTAGATGAGAAATTTGATGGCTGCGTAGCCGCGGCGCTGTCCGCCCCAAATGGCAATTAAGAAGTACAGCGGAATCAGTTCCAACTCATAAAATAAGAAAAACAGCAGCAAATCTTGTGCTAAAAATGCGCCGACAACACCGGCATTGAGTAAGAAGAGTAAAGCGTAATAAAATCGAGGCCGCTGCACATCTTCATCACTGCTGTAAATGGCAATACAAGTGAGCAAACCATTTAAAACGATCAGTGGTAAAGACAAACCATCCATACCGAGGTTATAGGTCAAACCTAAGGCTTCAATCCAGGGCATGGACTCGCCAAACTGAAAGCCCGCCGCGCCGGCATCAAACTTGCTGAGCAGAATTAGCGTCCAGATAAACAGCCCGCCGGCAATGACTAAAGCTAGCTGGCGAGATCGAGCCGGCGTTATTGCTGTTGGCCAGAACCCAATGACAGCAGCAGCGAGTATTGGCACCCAAATTAAGGCACTAAGCATTAATAAATCTCCCTCCTTTATTAAAATTTTATAATGATCGGCTCATCAATTGTGAGCGCTCATAACTTATCTTAACCTGCATTTAACTCTATTCTTTTTAATTACCAGGGATTGCAGCGCGGCCAAAACAAAATCATTTATTTTAATCAGTCGTAAAACGTTTTTAGCAACATTTTGAGATAGCCAGACAGTTCTGCTGTTTCACCTGTCAAGGCGAGCAAGAATTTTTCGATTTTCTTATTTTACCAAGTTTTCAATGATAGCTTTAGAGGATTTTCATTGCCGGCTCGCCTTTTAATAGGAGTGATGACAACATTTCCTACTGGATACCCAAGCCGAGCCAGTTTAAACTCACATCCCTTCAGCCTCAGATATGTTTAACAGCAACGGGCAAAAGTTTTTCCCCTAACACAAATTAGGTCGCCGTCAACGATTTACTAGATATATAAAACTATTGTATGTCAAGAGGGTCAATGTCTCAATATCTGTTTCACAAAATTGGAAAAGCAAGTGAGGACAAAAAGCGAAGATGTCTTTGTCTCCAACTTCCTTGACTTTTTGAAAATATCACCAGCTCACAAATATTGTAGAGCCTCAACTCTAGTTCTTGTAGGATTGAAAGTTTAGGGAGGAGCGAGCCAAACCCTTCTTGTTTGGCAAATTTGACCGCTTCATCAAACAATCGGCATAAAAAATAGTCCAGAGACAGAAAGAAGCGAGAACAGTGGAACAAATTTCCGATTCTCGCTTCTCTCAATTTGCCGCTTAGTTATTGCACATAACCCATCATCAGAACCACCAAAACACTGACTCCAATAAGGATGGTCAGTACATAAAATTGTGACTGACCGGAAACATTGTACTTCAAGCTTTCCCCGCTAAAGATAGCGCTTATTCCCACAAGGTTAACGGCTCCATCTACCACATAGCGGTCAACCCAAGCTGTAATCTTTGAAAATCGCTCGACGGCAAAAACGACCGTGAGCCGGTAAAGCCGGTCTACATAAAAATCGTAAGATAACAAGTCTTGTACGAATCTTACAGGTGAGAGAATCGATCTAGACCACGCTCTTTCCAAATAAAGCGAACTGCCCACAATAACGCCGCCTAAGCCGGATAAAATTAGCAGCGCAACAGCGGCTGGGTTCAGGTAAGCCCAGTCTGGCAACAGTGACAAGTGGAGCATCATCAGAGGCGCTAACAGCGTGATCACTATCATAGACACCATTGGTACTGCCATCGGCCAGGGAACTTCGGGTGCGCGGCGAGTCTTAGGCTGGGGCTTGCCTAAAAACACCAGACGAAACACGCGGGTTAAATTAATTGCGGTGAGGAAGTTAACCGACAATACAACGGCCACGACCCAAGGATGGCTGACCCAAAAAACATCAACGCCTTGTCTAAGCGCCCAAAAACCGCCTAAAGGTAGCAGTCCCACTAACCCAGCAGAACCCACGATAAAAGCTGTGGTGGTTGCCGGCATCCGTGACCAAAGCCCACCCATTTCTGTGAGGTTTTGGTTGTTGGTTGTTAGAATCACAGAGCCAATGCTCATGAATAAAAGTGCTTTTGCGATCGCATGGGCAAACAGCAACAGCAGGGCAAAACCCGTCCATTGCAACCCCACTGCGATAAACACCAGCCCTAAGTATGCGCTGGTGGAATGAGATAACGCTCGCTTGATATCAATTTGGGCGATTGCCACCAAACAGGCACCAATGGCTGTCATCGTGCCTAAGACAACCAGTGCTGTTTGGGCTGCCGGCGAGAGTACCAATATGGGCTGTAGTTTAATCAACACATAAGCGCCGCAAGCGACGACGACTGAGTTTCGCAAGATAGAAGCCGGGTTTGGCCCTTCCATCGCTTCATCTAGCCAAAGATGCAAGGGAAATTGAGCGCACTTGCCGATGGGTCCTGCAATTAACGCTAAGCCTAAGAGGTTAGCCGCTGCGGGAGAGAGATGGGCTGTTTCTGCCCACTCATACAGATCGGGAAAGTTCAAGCTTCCCGACATCGTTGCCAGCGCCACAACGCCCATCAGCAACAGGATATCTCCCACCCGCTTGGTCAAAAAAGCATCTCGCGCTGCCGTCACCACCAGCGGCTGGGCGTACCAAAATCCCACCAGTAAATAGGTGGAAAGGGTAAGAATTTCTAGCAGGGCGTAGGTGAGAAATAAAGAGTTACTAATGGCAAGCCCACTCATTGCCGCCTCAAAAAATCCCATGAGGGCAAAAAAGCGAGCCAGCGCCCAGTCTTTCTCCATATAGCCGAGGGCAAAGACTTGCGCTAGCAGACTTAAACCGGTTATCAGTTCCATTGCCCCCACACTGACGCTGGAAATGTCTAGGGCCAAGGATAAATCTAAATCTGCTGTTTGCAGCCAGTGGATTATGATCTCTTGGGGTTCTTGGTTCCATGTTGAGTTGAAGAGTACCCAACCGTGAGCAAAAGCCAAGACGGTCATCAACAGGTTAAAGTAGGCTGCCGGTCGTGGCCCCGTGCGACGGATCGCCCCGATTGACCACGGCAAGGTTAATATCCCGCCAATTAAGCCATAGAAAGGTATCCACCAACTTGTTTGGAGGAAGAAGTCTCTCATCTAAATTTCCTTATGAAATTACCGACTTTATTGAACCTTGCCCGAACTGTGTTGAAACGCTTTCCGTGTTTCCTGAGAGTTCTGCCTAAGTTCAATGAATAATTTTTAACTTTTGTTCTGTCTAGCGTAACCTATCGCTGCCCTGAAAGTTAAGTATTCCGGACAAAAAAATCATAAATAACGCCTCTAATTTTTACTTATACGCGTTAGAGAGATTAAGCGTTTTTACCTATTTAGCTGAGACAACTTGATTTTGCACTCAACTGCAATAGGTGTTTAAACCGGCAAAGGTTGCGCTCACGGTTACAAGCAACGTTTGCCGGTTGAGCTACGCACAAATTGGGGATAAGCGCAACCCTCAATCTTTTGAGGAGCATCCACCAAAGCGTTTCCTCTTAACTCTACCTACGCCCTCAAAGTCTTGTAAAATAAGGATTTTATAATGTTTTTCCAGCCAATAAAGCCCAGGAATCGGCAACCGGCTGGCAATGATGCCCCTGATTTATTGGCGTGTGGGATGGCGCTGATAAAAGTCTCTCTTGTGTAAAAGTAATAAAAAAATTATAAAACTGCTGCAGCCGGCCCATAAACGTGCCATCTTCGATGCAGCCGATCACAACAATGAACGGAAGGTTAAGTTTTTTTAATTTACTTAATTTAAATTAATCATAATGATTTATATTGTCAAGGTAGCCAACGTTCCCTATTCTTAAATTTGGTAAGGCTAAAGTTTTTTCTCATTTAGGAAAAATCAGCATTTCCGTCAAAATTTTATGGGATCTTAATTGGGTATACCCAGTTAATTACGCTCGGACTACAGGAGATAAAGGATGTCAATCGCAGTTGGAATGATTGAAACCAAAGGCTTTCCGGCTGTCGTGGAAGCTGCAGATGCGATGGTCAAAGCCGCTCGCGTCACCCTCGTGGGTTATGAAAAAATCGGCAGTGCTCGCTGTACCGTTATTGTCCGGGGGGATGTCTCAGAGGTGCAAGCCTCTGTCGCCGCTGGGGTTGAATCAGTAAAGCGGGTCAATGGGGGAGAAGTCTTGTCCACCCACATCATCGCCCGTCCGCATGAGAACCTAGAGTACGTTCTGCCCATTCGTTACACCGAAGCAGTTGAACAGTTCCGAAGCTACTAACACTCCTTTTGGGAGAAAACTTTGACCCCTTCGCAAAAGACAGAGACAGGGGGAAAATGTAATTTAGTGAGTTTTACCTGTCCAGTGGCAATCGCGTCATCCGATAGGTTTTAGTTGGCCACAACCTCCACTAATCGTTGATTTAAACGCTTTCAAAAAGAACTTGGCAGTTGTTGCCCAGTTTTGCCACGTAAAAACCAGGGAATTTCTCGGAAAAGTCCTTTCCGCAAAACTTAATTTAGGAGTAGAACAAATGTCAATTGCAGTTGGAATGGTAGAAACACTCGGCTTTCCGGCAGTCGTAGAAGCAGCCGATGCAATGGTTAAAGCCGCCCGCGTCACCCTTGTGGGCTATGAAAAAATCGGCAGCGGTCGTGTAACGGTCATTGTGCGCGGAGATGTCTCTGAAGTACAAGCCTCTGTTTCTGCCGGCGTAGAAAATGTCAAGCGCGTGAATGGCGGACAAGTCTTGTCTACGCACATCATCGCCCGTCCTCACGAGAACCTAGAGTACGTTCTGCCTATTCGTTACACCGAAGCCGTTGAACAGTTTCGTGAAAGCCTGGGTGGCATTCGCTCGATTGGCAGACCGTAAAAACTAATGCAAATGGCCAAAGTTCGGGGCACGATCGTCAGCACCCAAAAGGAACCAAGTCTTAGAGGCTCTAAACTGCTTCTGTTGCAACTCCTAGATGAGGAGGGACGCCCTTTGCCCGGATATGAGGTGGCAGCGGATACGGTCGGGGCCGGCGTTGATGAGTGGGTTCTTGTCACCCGGGGCAGTGCCGCCCGCCAAGTTCCAGGGAATGAAAATCGGCCCCTCGATGCTTTGGTTGTGGCGATTATCGATACCGTAAGTGTGGACAATCGCCTGCTTTACAGCAAGAAAGACCAATATCGATAACTGTCAATTGTCAGAGTTCCGTGGTTAGCGGTGATTCCTCAAAAGCCAAGGAAAACTGACATCTGGCGACTGAACCCTGACAAAAAGCTTTTTAAGGAGGAACTTATTTATGCCAGCCCGCAATCAAGCGGCGCCCCCAACCCCTTGGTCAAAGAATTTGGCAAAACCCAGCATTCATGAAACCGCCTTCGTGCATCCTTTCTCCAACATCATTGGAGATGTAAGCATCGGCGAGAATGTCATGGTTGCGCCAGGAACTTATATCCGGGCCGATGAAGGCAGCCCTTTCCATATCGGTGAAGGCACGAATGTTCAAGATGGGGTGGTGATTCACGGACTTGAGCAAGGCCGCGTGATAGGGGATGACCAAAAAAGCTATTCAGTCTGGATCGGCAGCAATGCTTCAATTACCCACTTATCACTGATTCACGGGCCGGCTTATGTCGGCGATGAGTGCTTTATTGGCTTTCGTTCCACCGTATTTAATGCTCGCGTAGGTAAAGGTTGCATCGTGATGATGCACGCATTGATCCAAGATGTGGAGATTCCCCCAGGAAAATACGTTCCTTCGGGGGCTGTGATTACCAACCAGCAGCAAGCCGACCGACTGCCAGACGTTCAAGAAGACGATCTGCATTTTTCTCGCCATGTGGTGGGAATTAATGATGCACTGCGAATTGGGTATCACTGCGCTCAGGATGCTGGCTGTATTACCATCGTCCGTGATGAGAAAGGAACATCTAATACAACAAAATCTAATAATGGTAATGGCTCAAGAGGTCGTTCGATGCAGAGTAAGAGTTTGAGTGCCGAGGTCGTTGAACAGGTACGCCAAATATTGGCACAAGGTTACAAGATTGGCATGGAACACGCCGATGAGCGCCGGTTCCAAACCAGTTCTTGGAAAAGTTGTACGCCAATTCAGTCGGGTCGTGAAGCAGACGTGTTTGCTGAACTGGAAGGCTGCTTAGCCGAACATCAAGGCGAGTACGTGCGCCTGATCGGGATTGACACCAAAGCTAAGCGTCGGGTACAGGAGATCATTGTTCAGCGGCCCCATGATAAGGCATCCAACCGCTCGACAACAGCTGCACCGGCATCCCTAGGACGTAACCGCAGTGGCGGGTCTGCATCGGGCAGTGGTGCAAACCTCGATAGCGATTTGAACGCTCAAATCCGGCAGCTTTTGGGTCAAGGATACCGGGTTGGGGCAGAATATGCCGATGAGCGCCGGTTCCAAACCAGTTCTTGGAAGAGCTGCGGGCCGATTGAATCGAATCGCGAAGCCGATGTGGTGGCTGCTCTAGAAGGTTGCATCGCTGAACATCAAGGCGAGTACGTGCGCTTAATTGGCATTGACCCCAAAGCCAAGCGCCGCGTGCTGGAGACGATTATCCAGCGGCCTAATGGCAGAGTGTCTAAGTCTTCTGCCCCCGCCTCTGCACAGGTCTCTCGTTCAAGCTATTCGAGTGCATCCGTCAGCAGTTCCAGCATTGCCAGCGAGACGATCGAGCAGGTGCGCCAACTGATGAGTCAAGGATACAAGATTGGCACGGAACACGCCGATGAGCGCCGGTTCCAAACCAGTTCTTGGAAGAGCTGTAGCCCGATAGAAGGGACTCGTGAAGCCGATGTGGTGGCTGCCCTAGAAGCTTGCATCGCTGAACATCAAGGAGAATACGTGCGCCTGATTGGCATTGACCCCAAAGCCAAGCGCCGCGTGCTGGAAACCATTATCCAGCGGCCTAATGCTACGGCTTCGCGTCGCTAAAGGCTTTTAAAGGAATTGCCAGCGCTCAGGGGAGTGTGGTGAGTTGTTAATAGAGAACTGCACTGTTCCCAAGAATTAATCGCTAACCCCTGACTTCTGAGTGCTGGTAACTGACTTTGGATGAAAAAGAGGTTCCTATTTCCATGTATTTGCCGCTACTGCGACCGATAGGCAGCGCTGACTTTTTTGTTAGTGGCGATGTGGTCATTGATGAGTGTGCGGCGATCGCGCCGGGGGTGATTCTGCAAGCAGATGCCGGCTGTCGGATGACTATCGCTGCCGGTGCGTGCGTCGGTATGGGCGCGATTCTCCACGCACACAAAGGAAACTTGGAGGTAGCGGCGGGCGCGATCATTGGGGCGGGGGTGCTGGTCGTAGGCACTAGCAAAATTGGAGCCAATGCCTGCATCGGTGCGTGTTCCACGATTTTGTCGAGCGACATTGAACAAGAGCAAGTGGTGCCGGCTGGTTCGGTGTTTGGAGACAGCAGCCGTCACAAGGTGGTAACTCCAGAAACCCCAACTGATACTCCTGTAGCCGGCCCAAAGGACTCGGTTGAACAGTCAAATCCTGATGTCAGCGAGACTCCCGCAAATACACCTGAAAGCACCGATCCGACTCCTGACGCCGATGCTTCTGACACGACCGAGGCAGCAGCAGAAGTCCCCGCACAGCCTCAGACACCAACCCACGGCCAACGTCAATTAAATCGGCTGATGCTGACTTTATTTCCTCACGGCCAATCCTTAAATCGCAACGTGCAAAACGGGCCGTCTACCGATGGAACCTAGTCAAGCCATTGCCGGCATTTCCTGCTCACTGTAGCATCAGGGACAGGTGAGAAGGATAACGAGGAACGGAAAAATTTCACTTGAAGTTGAAACCCCTTCTCTCTTCTGTATGGGCGTCCGCGCGTCCCCTCTGCTTGGCATAGCAGCGCCCCTACTTCTCAACACCTGATAGAGCAGTTGCTCAGTCCGGTTTTATAGATTATGGTTTAACTAACTGCCAAAACTTAATAATAACCTATCAAAACTTTGATTTTATGGAACCCCGGTACTTCGGAAGGTGCCGGCAAAAGGCTTATCGGGCAAAAGATTGTTGCTTGCCAACACCGGGAAATCCTCCTAAAATAAATGCGTGTGACGCACCACTCGTGGCCGATCTCTCCACAAAACGGCAACTTGAAGTTTTGCTTGAGACTTGCCAGAATTCATTTCGAGGGAATCGGTTGCCAAAAACTATTCCCCAGTGAGGGTGTGATGTTGCCCCAGAAAAGTCAAAATAGATTGGCTTTTAGAAAAGATTTTGATAGGCCCATATAATTTTTATCGAAATCTACAACATGAGGGAATTACAAAAACAACTGCCGGCTCCCCTCGAACAAACGAGGGAATTAGACCCGCTTCGGGAAAGTGCCCTAGGCTTAGTCTCGACGCGGAGTTTTCCAGCCATTGTTGGCACTGCCGACATGATGGTGAAGTCTGCCGGCGTGACTTTAGTAGGGTACGAAAAAATTGGCAGCGGTTATTGCACAGCCATCGTGCGGGGCAAAATTGCCGATGTCAGAATCGCTGTGGAAGCAGGGGCAGACACGGCTGAACAGTTTGGCCAGTTAATATCAAAGGTGGTACTCGCCCGACCCTTGCCTAACCTTGACGCGATTTTACCTATCGGCACTCGTTGGAATGAGATGGTTCAAGGCAATAGTTACAGTCGCTTGAGCAATCTGGCAATCGGTCTTTTGGAAACGCGGGGGTTTCCGGCAATGGTGGGCGCGGCTGATGCCATGCTCAAGTCAGCCGACGTACAACTGGCTGCTTATGAAACGATTGGGGATGGCCTGTGTACGGTGATTATCCGGGGTTCCGTGGCGGACGTCGCCGTGGCAGTTGAGGCCGGTATGTATGAGGCTGAGCGGATAGGGGACTTTAACTCGCTAATGGTCATTCCCCGGCCTTTGGAGGATTTGGAGAAAACGCTGCCGGTGGCGAGTTGCTGGATCGAGCAGCACAAACCTCTCTTAATGCCAATTAATGTTAAGGAGAAAGAGAAGCAGGCAGAAAAAGAACTGGTAGAGTTACCAGATTTAGCAAAGTTGCCGGCTTCTAATGACGCTGAGAAGGAACTTGTGGAACTTCCTGAGTTGAAGGAGTTACCCAAACAGAAAGAACAACAGGCAGACCCATAAGATTGGCCGATTTTAGTGATGAGATGAAAAAGTGTAGCACCGGCTGACTTGGTAAGGCCGCGAGGATTATCCGTGGTTGGTTCCTACAGAAAACCCACTTCAGGATAGGAGTCTAAAGAAAGCTCTGCTCCTAAATCCTCACACACCAGTGCAACACCCATTGGAAGAGGAATTACGCTCGTGAGATTAATTTGATAATAACTTGCTAAATTCATAAACAGAAGTAATTGTTTGTAATTAAGATCATAGATAATATTCTATGATTAGGTTCAGGAGTAAGTCCCTTGAAGCAGGCAACGCTTCATCAATTGAAGGTTTTTGAAGCGGCTGCACGGCACGGTAGCTTTACCCGCGCAGCCGAAGAATTGTTTCTCACTCAACCCACAGTCTCGATGCAAGTGAAGCAGCTGACAAAGGCAGTCGGGTTGCCACTGTTTGAGCAGGTGGGGAAGCGGCTCTATCTCACGGATGCCGGTCGCGAACTGCTGGCCACCTGCCGAGAGGTATTTGAGCGGCTCTCTCTATTTGAGATGACGGTCGCAGATATGAAGGGTCTCAAACAGGGCCAACTGCGGCTAGCCGTTGTCACGACCGCTAAATATTTTGTGCCGCGTTTACTAGGCCCATTTTGCCGGCGCTATCCCGGAATTGATATCTCCCTCCAGGTGACCAACCACGAAGGCTTATTAGACCGCCTGAATGACAACCTGGACGAGTTGCAAATTATGAGCCAACCCCCAACCAGCTTTGACGTCAGCTGCCACCCTTTTCTGGAAAATCCTTTAGAGGTGTTGGCACCGCACGATCATCCACTGGCGGGACAAAAAAACATCCCCATAGAACGCCTCACTGGCGAACCCTTTATCATTCGTGAGCCTGGATCGGGAACGCGGGGAGCGGTGCAGAAAATGTTTGACGCACACGGCATTAAACTCAAGATCCGGCTAGAACTGGGCAGCAATGAGGCAATTAAGCAAGCGATTGCCGGCGGCTTAGGAATATCCGTTTTATCTCGCCATGTTTTAGCCCTAGAAGGGGGCACAAGTATGCTGACAATTTTGGATGTCGAAAACTTTCCCATCCGCCAGCAGTGGTATGTCATCTATCCCAAGGGCAAACAGCTCTCGGTTGTTGCACAGGCATTTTTTGATTATCTGCTTGATGAAGGCAAGCGGGTAGCCGAAGAAACTGCCGCGCTCAAATTTAGGGAATAAAACTCAGGCCGGATTTTCAAAGAGTAGGATGTTTAACCAGACAAGTGGGTAAGGTAAAGCCTATTTAATCTGGGCTGCCGGCAAATCAATCAACATCTTAAATTCCTCTCAATCTGAGCAAATGAACTCAGTGGAGTAGCATCCAATTGCCTCCACGGGGTTGCCCATTGGGATATCTCCTGCTCCTTTGTACGGTAATCACGACTTGTGTTGTCAACTGTCTTAATGTTCCTTTACATTTTGTGACGGTTAACCCGACTCGCGCTTCCACCGGCACTCCTGTTAATGTTTTGTCAGACATGAGCTGAGCAACTGTCGTTGCAACTGTAAAAGGCTTAGCTCATCTGCTTTGCTCCATTTAAACGCCTTAACTTTCATCAAGCAGTTGCCCCTATGTCTATATATCTCTACATAGAGATATAGTTTAAGCTCTTTGAAAAAGGACGGGACAAACCTATGAAAATCGCCCAAGTTTCACCATTGTGGGAACGAGTTCCTCCTCCTGCTTACGGCGGCATTGAATTGGTTGTCGGCCACATAACCGATGAACTGGTTCGTCGGGGCCATGAAGTGACTCTCTTTGCCTCTGGTGATTCTGAAACCTTAGCGCGGTTAGAATCTGTTCACCCCCGCGCCTTGCGTTCAGACCCGAATGTGCGAGAATCCGGGATTTATGAAATGCTGCAACTGAGCCGCGTCTACGAACAAGCAGCAGAGTTTAACATTATCCACTCCCACATGGGATGTGCTGCCCTGCCCTTTTGCAATTTGGTGAAAACCCCGACTGTCCACACGCTTCATGGCGTTTTAACACCCGAAAACCGTAAATTATTTAGCTACCACTGGCAGCAACCTTATATCAGCATCAGCGACGCCCAACGAGAACCGGGACTGAACTACATTCGCACCGTTTACAACGGCATCGACCCTGAAGATTATCCCTTCAACCCTCACCCTCAAAACCCTACCTACCTAGCTTTTTTGGGGCGTCTTTCTCCCGAAAAAGGCCCGCAACACGCGATTGCGATTGCCCGCGCCACCGGCTGGCGTTTAAAGATGGCCGGCAAGCTGGATACCGTGGATCGGCAGTTTTATGAACGGGAACTCGCCCCACTGATTGATGGCAAACAAATCGAATATTTAGGTGAAGTCAACCACTCCGAAAAAGTTGAACTCTTAGCCAATGCTGCCGCCACTTTATTTCCGATTAGTTGGCGCGAACCGTTTGGCCTAGTCATGATTGAATCAATGGCCGTTGGTACTCCTGTGCTTGGCATCGGGTTAGGTTCTGTCCCAGAAGTAATTGCTCACGGGACAACCGGCTTCGTTTGCCAAAGCTATGAAGAAATGGCAACTTTGATCCCCGCTGCGTTAGAAATGAACAGACAAACCTGTCGAGATCGTGTAATAAGCGACTTCAGCGTAAGCACAATGGTTGATGGATATGAGGCCACTTACCAACAACTTTTAGAAGGTCACCTATCTACTATCAATGGTCATCTCCTTGATCCCCGTGTGTCTGCTTAGGCGAATCCTCCAGTTCATTTAATGTAAATATTCAAGTTTTAAAACTTGAGATATTCCCAGGGGAGGATTTAGAGACTGGGTCTGAACCCTTACGATTTATATCTACAGGGTTAACAAATTTTTTTAGGAGTAAAGCAGATGAATATGCGAAGCATGACCTGTCCTTGTTGCGGTAGTTACGAAATGCTACGTCACATAAGACATGGTGGTATGTATTGGTTTTGCATGACCTGCCGGCAAGAAATGCCACTCCTAATTTCGAGTTTCCAGCCTCTGCATGAGAGTATCAGGCAACCGTCGCACCTTTCAGCATCTTTAGAAACATAAATTCCTATGACCTTCTTTATTTCCAGTCTAGAGGTTTCCAGCAAGCAAAGGCTTTGAAACCCTGTCTTTTTTCCTTTAAATCTAGAGGTTTCAAGCAAGAAAAGGCTTTGAAACCCTTTTTCTTTTATTTTTTATTAAAAAAAGTTAGTGGAAGAGAAAAGGTAAAAAAAGGAGCCTGTATAATATTTCCTATTTTATTAATTTGTAGAAACACAGTTATAGATAGAAACGTTTAAGGTTTTTAATTATGATAAGAAAATGTAATAAAATATTTATATTTACGAAATTTATAGTATCCATCTACGGCATGATCTAAATTCTAAAAAAAGTTTAATTTCAAATATCCACGTTAGTTTGAACCCTTATCCCTCAAATCGCAACAGTTGCCCTGATACAATCGGGGAAATCGACGGTTAGGGGCAGTTTATCTTGCTAGCAGCGTTACTCTACGGACAAGAAGACTTACGTTTAGAATCAGTCGCCGATCCTTCACCGGCTGCCGGTGAGGTGGTTGTTCAGGTGGCAGCCGCAACAACTTGCGGCACAGACTTGAAAGTTTGGCGGCGTGGTGGCCATGCGAAAATGCTGAAACCACCTACATTATTTGGCCATGAAGCTGCCGGCGAAATTGTCGCCCTCGGAGAAGGCGTCACCGGCTGGCGTGTGGGAGATCGCGTGGTTGCGAACAACTCCGCACCCTGCTACAAGTGTTTCTTTTGCAGCCGGCAAGAATATTCGCTTTGCCCAAATTTGACCTGGAATAACGGCACCTTTGCCGAGTACCTGAAGATTCCTGCGCCAATTGTGGAGCATAATATGCTACCAGTGCCTGAAGGTTTACCAGACGCTTTGGCGTCGATGACAGAACCATTAGCGTGTGTACTTCATGGTGTGGCGAGATCGAACGTTAAAGCCGGTGATCGCGTTGTGGTGCTCGGAGATGGCGCAATTGGATTAATGTTTGTGGCAGTCTTAGCCAATCGGGATGCACAGGTAATATTATTTGGTGGCAACGACAATCGGCTAGAGATTGGTAAAAAATTGGGCGCATCTGAGGCGTTTAATTATCATCAATTACCCCATTTGCAGCAACAGGAAGATGTGGTGGAGAGTCAGGCGACCAATATTCCCGAACTCGTGCGACAGATGACGGAAGGATGGGGTGCGGATGTCGTGATCGAAGCCACTGGAGTGCCGGCAGCGTGGGAAACAGCAATTGCGTGTGCTCGTGCCGGTGCCACTGTAAACTTATTTGGCGGTTGTCCGCGTGACACCACCATCACGGTGAATACAGAACAATTGCATTACAGCGAACTCACCCTCAAAGGAGTTTTTCACAACACACCGGCTTATGTTCGGGAAGCCTTATCACTTTTAGCGAGTCGCACGATTCCGTTTGAATTACTGATTAGCGAACACCGGCCTTTGAAAGATTTAGAGCGAGTGTTCCATGAAATGCGTGATCGGCAAGTCATTAAAGTCGCCATTAAACCCGGATAAAAATAAGTGAGACATGGGAACTGATCAGAGTCATGGGGTGAAAATTTCACCTCATCTCTTCTGTTCCTTCTCCTCACAAATGTTTAAATCAAATTCATTCAGCTTCCACCCAGCTCAATCTAATGGAATCAAAAAAAGTTAATTATCGCAATCCTTGGACTTTCATTCCCAGTCTTTATTTTATTCAAGGTCTTCCTAACGTTATCATCACTGGCGTTTTGGATATCATTTATAAAAGTCTGGGAATTCCCAACGCCCAAATTACCGCTTTCACAAGTTTACTGAATTTCCCTTGGGTACTTAAACCCTTATGGGCACCTTTTGTCGATATTTACTCAACCAAAAGAAAGTGGGTACTTTACACGCAGTTAGCCATGATTGGCTGCTTAATTTTGGCAGCCTTCTCGTTCACTCTACCGAATTTCTTTTTTCTCTCACTGCTAGCCTTTAGTGTCGCTGCATTTATCTCTGCGACTTATGACATTGCAGCAGATGGATATTATATGTTGGCATTAAGTCCAGAACAGCAAGCGCTGTTTGCCGGCATTCGCAACGTTGCATTTCGAGTCGCTTTAATTTTTGGCACTGGATTTTTAGTCGCCTTTGCCGGTCAGCTTGGCGGAACACTGGGTAATATTCCTTTAAGCTGGAGCATAACTTTAGGTCTGTCAGCTTTAATCTTTGGAGCTAGTTTTATTTATCACCAGATAATTTTACCGTTCCCTGATAGTGATTTATCCAACGCAGGAAACAGAGAAAGCCAAGAGACAGCCCCTTTTTTAGAAGTTATCGCTTCGTACTTCCGCCAACCTAAAATTTGGGCAACATTGGCGTTTATTTTATTGTATCGTTTTGCGGAAGTCATGCTGGGCAAAGTTGGAAAACTATTTTTGTTAGATTATCTCCAACAAAGTGGTTTAGATATAGCATCCGCGACGAAAGAGGTGGGGATAATCTATGGCACGTTTGGAGTAACTTCGCTCATCATCGGAGGCGTTTTAGGAGGATTGATCGTTTCGAGATATGGCTTAAAAAAGACCATTTGGCCGCTCGCTTTAGCCTTAAATGTCCCCGATGTATTTTATGTTTACATCGCTTCTCGTCAGCTTCCAGTCCAGTGGCTTTATCCCCTTATTTCAATCGAACAGTTCGGATATGGATTAGGCTTCACCGCTTTCATGATTTATTTAATGTACACCTCGAAGGGTAAATATAAAACTTCTCATTATGCCATCTCAACCGGCTTCATGGCTTTGGGGAAAATGGTGGCTGAATTTATCAGCGGCCCGATTCAGCAAGGAGTTGGCTATTATAACTTTTTCATTATTGTCTGCATTCTAACAATTCCCGGAATGATAACAATTTTGTTCCTTCCTTTAAATGAAGTGGAACAGAATCAAAAAGCTTGAAAGTCTCGGAAAGCTGTTTTTTCTGAAAATCAACATAAGCAATATTAATTCTAGCAGTTGTTGCTTAAATACAGAGCCATCTAAACCAACTTCCAAAGTGTAACCTAAAAAAATACTCCAAAAATTGTTACAACTTAAATTGATGGGAGTTGGTTGTCATTAAATTTGAGAAATTGAACCACTGAAGAGGGTGCATCTATGACACAAAATAATAACGATTTACCTTGGAAGTTTGGGACAAAGGTTGGTTATTTTCCGATTTTCTATGAGGGGGCATTAGTCGGATTTGGCAGGCGGGAATATGTGGCAAAAATTGTTCAAGTCATGAATAATGAAGAAAAGCTACGCAAAGCCCTAGAACTCGCTTGTGCTGAGTTGCTCAAGCAGTCTGGCGGGGACAAAAGAAAACTTGATGAGCTGATCCACAAATACTTACTCATGGCTGATCGCCCCAAATATGGAAGTAGGGCCATCGCTGTGATGCTGCGGGATCGGCAAGCCGAACTGAATGTTGGCGACCAAGAATTTGCTCGGTTCTGCGATTCTTATCGATTATCCCCTCAAGAATTGCAAGAAATTTATGCCGGCGAAGAAGTTATTAACAGTCAATTAATATCATTAGCGCGAATTCTGGGCGCAACAGTTGAGGAGTTGGTTGAGGTCAGAGATGGCCCTGCCAAACGGCAATAGTAACTTGCCGAAAGAAAATGCGCGATCTTCACCTGAAACACCAATGTGTCTTGTCTTCTTCAAACACTCGCTAGAATTGATTTAGATACGTGGGGTGATCAGCACAGGGTAAGGAGCTTTATGAGTGTGATTACTTGCAGCAACGGCCATCAAAATCCGGCTACGTCACGTTTTTGCGAAAACTGCGGTGAATCTTTGCAGGGACAGAATGCCGGCATAGCAAGCGCTGGAGATTTAATGCCGGGAATGCGGTTGCGGGACAGGTACTTGATAAAAAATCCTATCGGTCAAGGGGGATTTGGTAAAACTTATTTAGCCGAAGATACGGGGCGTTTTAATGAACCTGTTGTGCTTAAAGAACTTACGCCTTCTTTGCAAGGAACGTATGCTGTTCAGAAAGCAGAGGAACTATTTCAGCGGGAAGCAGCAATGCTGCACAAACTTCAGCATCCCCAAATTCCTCGTTTTTGGGAATTTTTTCGTGAGGGAAAACGGCTGTTTTTAGTGCAAGATTTTATTGAAGGAGAAACTTATCAATCGCTGTTGGATAACCGGCAACAGCGAGGTCAAGGTTTTACCGAAGCAGAAATTGTTGAATTATTACAGCAATTGCTGCCGGTTTTAAGTTATTTACACCGGCAGGGAATTATTCACCGAGATATTGCCCCAGATAATATTATTCGCCGCGAACGAGATGGGATGCCGGTGTTAATTGATTTAGGCGGTGTTAAGCAAATTGCCAATGAGGTTGCCGGTTCACAAGCTTCTGCGAGTGCGACACGTTTGGGTAAAATTGGTTACGCCCCAGATGAGCAAATGCAAGCCGGTATTGTTGCACCTCACAGTGATTTGTATGCTTTAGCTATGACTGCAATTGTATTAATGACCGGCAAACAGCCGCAAGACTTGATCGATTCCCATACAATGAATTGGATTTGGGAGAAGCACCTAAAAACAATCAGCCCTCAACTGAAGGGGATTCTGAAACGAATGTTAGCTTCTCAGCCGGTTGATCGGTTTCAATATGCGGAAGAAATCCAGCAATTACTGAATAATTATTTTAATTTGCCGGCAACTCAAGTCACCCAATCTGTTGCGCCAAACCGTCTACCTACTCATCCGCCTAATTCTAAGCCGGTTGTGTCTAATAATTCTGGGCAAGGTGGGCTATTTGACAATTCTATAGAAGTGCCACAGGAAATTCTCGGCTGGAACTGGGGGGCTTTTTTGCTGCCAGGTTTCTGGTTTATTACCAATCAAGTTTGGATTGGTGCATTAGCTTGGCTAGATGTCTCAATTATTACCTTCGGTTTAGCTTTGCCAACAATGGCAATTATTTTAGGATTGAAAGGCAATGAATGGGCATGGAAAAGCCGCCGGTGGCATAGTATTGCTGTTTTTAAAGCCCATCAAAGAGCTTGGGCAATTGCCGGCTTTATTTTCTGGGTAATTATGTTATTGATCCTTTTGGTGGTGATTGTCTGTCTTGTTTTAGGCATTGGATTCGCTGCTTTCAATTGGAAGGGTTAGATTCTTGCTTAGTTTTTAATGAAAACAGCAATTTTTTTCCATTAGAATTTTATTCTTTTAACCTCAGATGCACGCATATAAGCGTAGATAAGGACAGGTTATTTGCATAGTTTAATGCGTTTGATAATGGGATTTTTTTATCTAGCAACAAGTTAGTTATTAACTATTATTCATCAGTATATATTCGCCAGTCACAAGAAAATTTATAATAAAAAATCCTTATATCTTACTGCCAATCTAAGCAAAACTCTTACAACCACTGACCGCCTTTAAAACGCGAACGCACAAACAAAATCCGCATTAAGGATTGAGAAGCGATATAAATTCCTAACCACACAAGGCTATAATGAAGTACAAATAAAGGTAATTCAAATTGCCCTTTTGGCACACCGGGCAGACCAATTGCTATTGCTAAAATCGCTACAAAAATCCCTTCCCAAATGCCTGCGAGCAGTTGAAACACTCCGGGCCAGTCGTAATCCCAGCGAAATTTTTGTAGGTAGTTATAAAGGACATCCCAACCGTGGCCAAAAAATGCCAAATATCCCAGTATCCAAAAATAAATTGTGCCCGGTTTATTGCCAATCATGCCCAGAAAAAAGGGAAGAGTTAGCAACACGCCTACGGTAGCGAAGAGTAATAACCGGCTTTGCCACCGGCCTAGTAAAGTTGGAGTCATGTTGATTTAAGTTTGAGAGAGAAGTTTTTTGATTAAGGCGATTGATTTGCCACCCATTTTAACCACTGCCTTAAAGAAGTGAGAACATTGAGCCGGCTGATTCCAATCGCACGCGCTGCCGCTAAACTATCAACCGTGCGAAGTGCCGCATATTGTAAGCCTAAAAAGCTATCAACCGGCGCATAAGGGCCGCCCAATGTAATCGCACCGGCGGCGTACATTCGACCCCGATCTGCCCGCATTTCCACCAATTCAAAATCATTGGCAACACTCATGCGTCCCAAATGATTGAGTGGGAGATTGTAACAGTTAACCAAGTCATTTAGTAAAGGATTTGCTGTTACATGGGCATCAAGGCCGGTGGCATCAATAATAAAGTTAGCCTCTAGTTTTACTTGTCCCTTAAATCCTTTCTCCTGAATATAAGTAATAATGCCATCCTGTTCACGTTCAACGCGTTCAACTTCACCAAACGCAATCTGATACCAGCCCTGATTTAACCCTTCTTGAACAATGCGTTTCCAATCGCCGCGATCTGCCGTTGTGCTGCCGCCCCAGTCTGCTAGTAAACGCTTTCGCTGTTCTGGAGTTGCCTGTTCTAGTATTGCCCGCATTTCTCCACCCCAACCGGCTTTCGGCCAGTTAAATGGTTGAAATTCATAGTGATTGGCAACTTGACGCTGAGCACTGCCAAATTTGTTACCTTGAGGCTTAGGAGATCGCATCAAATGTAACAGGGAAATATTCGGATTTCGCTGCCGCGCTTCATAAATTCGCTGCACAATTCGAGAGGCTACAATACCTCGTCCACGAATTAATACAGTGCCACCTTTTTGCTCTAAATATTCATAAACGTGCTTATGATCTTCATAGGCATTCACGACTGATTTAAAATCGCCAGTTTTTTCGCGGTAATCTTGCAAATCGGGGAGAAATTGAATCGCCGGATAGCCGGTGGCGATTTGCACATATTTGGTTAGCAGAAACGCCCGATCTCGCCGGCTGGCATCTCCCCGCGAATAAGCGATGGCATAGCGTCCATCATCGGTTTTGCGAATTGCCCGAATGCGCCCGTAGCGAAAGATGCCATCCCAACCAATCCGCGTGGCTTCTCGATCAATGGAATTAAATACATTGCCGGCGCGAGGTGTGTAAGTTTCAGCAAAGGTTGGTTCTGCAAAGACTTGCCACAAATATTTAAAAGATGCCCCAATTTGCCCTTTAAAAAAGTCGCCCCAAGCTTCGCGCAAGGCATAACTCGGCCAACCCCATATATTATCGGGACAGGAATCTGAATTGGAACGCAACCGTTCGTGTAAAGGAATTTGGGAATTGAGGCAAAGCCGGCGATAACGGGCGTAAGGTTCTTTCTCCATGCCTAAAGCAGCTATTTGCCCAGGTTTAACCCCAAAAATCCGCAACAAATCAACCCAGATAAAACTACCCAAGCCGGCACCAATCGCCGCATAATCGATTTCATCCACCGGCAACCCTGTTGCGTGCAAATCTTGCACCGGCACGATTTGAGAATCTACAAATGCTTGGGGTGGAAAGCCGCTAGCAATCACCGGCGGCTGTGGTGGTTGGGTCGGATCAGGCAGATCCGTATGGGGATTAAATAAAATTGGCGAATTACTTGCCTGTGTTGGGGCAGCGGCAGAACCGGCAAAGGAGACATTAATCTGGTAAGGGCCAACTTGCAGCGTATCGCCATTCGCCAAGGCGCAGCGCTTTTGAAGCGTCCCGTTGACAAACGTTCCATTACGGCTACCTTGATCAACAACGACTAACCCTCCCGACTCCATATCAATTAAGGCATGGAAGCGAGAAACTTGATCGCTATTAAGCACCAAACGGGAAATGCGAGTGCCGGCAATTTCCCCAGGCATTTGAGAAAATTCTCGTCCTAGGGCAATAGGCAAACCTAGCACTGGTTCCCGCCGTTCCCCAGTCGCCGGATCGTCCCATCTTAATCGTATTTGTATAGGTGTTACCATCTTAGGATTTTAGATATTAGATGTTTTGGGAATGGGGCATTCCCCTAAGTACCAGGAGGCATCACAACACTAACTGCTGCTGCCAGGGAAGTGCCGCACCAAGGACAGCCCAAATCTAGCCGTTCGTAGGGGGAAATGCGGTTGCAACAGGGACACTCCAAACCGTAATTAGCATTTGGGGGGACAGTTGGGGAAATCGCTGGTTTAACCGGCTTTCCGGGGGAGGGAAATGCTGGAATCGCTGCCAGTGGAGATGCGATAACTGTCGGCGCAACCCCGGAAGTTGCCACAGATACTGCAACAACATTGAGTTCCACTTCTCCTAAGAGAATTCTGCTGTCTGGGTGGAGAGGTAGTTCTCCCACACTCAGGCGGTGTCCATCAACAGCAGGTGGATTTGTATCGCGAAGGTTCCGCAATGAAAAGTTATTCTGCTGCCGGTTAAAAAAGATTTCGATGTGCAGCCCTGATACGGTTGGATGCGTCAATACGATATCACACCGGCTCGGATCTCGACCGATGCGGACGGTTCCCGGATGTTTGCTGGGTTGTTGGTCTTGGATGGTTTGGGATCTGGGCTGACCGGCTTCTGACCACTCTAAAATTAGTTGATTCATCTCTCCTCCGCAGCGCTCTTTTCTGTTGTAGCATCCCGCTGGAATCAACTATTAATATTATTCAACTTTATAAGCCGGTCTTTAATATCTTGACATTGAGGATTGTTACATCTAATCAGACTTGTTTTAAGCTAACGCCCATCTCATTCGGATTGTAGCCTTTGAAATCGCACGCGCAAGCCATCTTTAGGCCGGCGCGTGGGAACCTCAACGGTTTCTAAACTTTGATCGGGTAACAACTCCCATTGATAGTGTCGTAATAATTGCGCCGCAACGATCTTCATTTCCATCTTGGCAAAGGCGATGCCAATACAAACTCTTGGCCCACCACCAAACCCGACTAAACTAAAGGGTTGTTTTTTATGTTCTTGCCGGCTGGGACTGAAACGATCTGGGTCAAATCGGTTGGGTTCGGGGTAAATTTCTGGCAGCTTGTGAGTCATTTTGATCGAGTACAGTGCCAGCCACCCAGCCGGCACATAATAACCATTAAACTCAAACGGTTTCACCACGCCGCGAAACCCACCTCCAACCGGCGGATGCAAGCGTTCCACCTCCAGCAGAATTTGCTCTAAATAGGGCATTTGCCCCAATTGTTCTAAATTTAGCGGCCCTTTTTCTGCTAGGGTTTGCTGTTCTGTTCTGGCGCGTTCTAATATTTCAGGATGCCGGCCTAACTCCAGACACATCCAAGTCAGCATCGACGTGGTGGTTTCATGGCCGGCAAACAGCATCAGCATTGCTTGGGCGGTGAGTTCTTTGAGGCTGAGGCTGTTGCCTTCCTCATCACGAGCTTGTAATAACAAGCTAAGTACATCGTTCTTTGGGTTTTGCTGGCGTTGCCGCACAACCCCGCTGATATGTTGCAATAGCTGGTTTCGGGCGGCAACCGATTTACCAAACTGCGTCACCGGCAAGCGCACCGGAAATAGGGAAAATAAACCCATTGTCAGGGTAGAAAATAGCTGGCTGAGTCTAGCGACTTCAGGGCCGGCACTTGCACCCAGCAGCAACTCACTGGCAATGTCAAAGGTTAGCTGTTTAAATTCTTCAAACCAGCGGAACTCTTCTTGCTGTTCCCATTGCTGAAGATAGCGCTGCGTAATAGATTCCATTGTGGCGAGATAGCTAGTCAGCGCTGGGCCATGTAATGCCGGCATCATCAGCCGCCGGTTGCGCCGGTGTTCTTCGCCATCTTGAACAAACAGCGACTCTCCCAACAAAATTTTAAATGTTTCAGGCCAACCCTCTCGCCAGGAAAAATGCTCGGCATGACTGGCTAAGAGAAATTCATTCGCTTCTGGGCCAATCATAAATACAGCCGGTTTGCCTAACAACCGAGTTTTAAAAATTGGCCCATACTGGGCGTAGCGATTCTTAAGATAATCCCGGTCAAAAAGAAATTGCAGAGTTTGACCGATTCCAGGCAAACCCATCTTGCCCGGAGGAAGCCGATTGCGGTGCATAAATCAACTATCAACCAATTGACCCAGCGTACCAGTTTCGGTGCCGGTTTGCACCCCTACCCCCTCAAACATAAAACCCCATCTGGCACGGAGGGCGCAAATGGGGCAAAGAACGCAGTTAGGAGGTATCTTATGATTTATAGTTAGCCACAGAAATCTGGCTTTTCCGGAAGATTTAACAACTTCTTAAACTCTGCGTTAAGGTTTAAGCGGTTTTTCGGGGAAAATAGCCCCTATTCAGCCCCTAACGTCCTGATCCGCTGTCTTCAGCAAAACAAAGTCTCTCGCAATTTGTCGTGCTATTGCCTTTAGCTATTTTTATTATATTTTATTGAAGATGTACTAATTTAAAATTATACCTCCTCATCTATCCTGCTAATTTTTAAAGCCGGCATTACATCGATAGTATATTTATTGCAAAATTTGATTTTTTAACCGCAGATGTACGCAAATAAACGCAGATGAGGTTAACAGTTTAGTGCCCAAGTTTGTGCAATTTTAATATTTTTATAAATTTCTTGAAAACGTTTCTTACAGTAACTACTATGTTTTAATTTTAAACAATAGAAAGTTATCATAAATTTTTCATATTTATATTAATAAATTGTTCAATTTTCAGATACTTACATTTTATTAAACCCCCTAGTATTTTGTGATACTTCTCTATTCTTCATGCCCCTTTTTATAGTTATTAGCTATTAGTCTTTCCGAGATTGATCATCTTTTATTTCTGAACAACAAAAGACACTTAAAAAACAGCATCAAGCTAATAGCTAATAACCTTTTTTCAAGCAAAAAACTTATTGTGCGGGAGCCGCTGGAGCTGAACCAGACGACAAGTTTGACGGATTGAGATTAATGAAAGGCAGGGTGTTGCTGCCACCCATCACCATCGGAAACTGGCCGTTCCATTTCTCAATCGCTTGTTGTTGTAGCAACTCAGCGGATATAGTTTGTCGCTGCAACCGCTGTGCTTCAGCTTGACCTCTAGCGCGGTTAACTTCTGCTTGGGCTTCCTTTTCAGCTCTCAACGCAGTAAAATCTGCGCGTTTGGCTTCTTGTTCGGCAATTTGTTTTGATTCAATTGCTTTGGCAAATTCCGGAGAAAAAGATATATCTACCAAAGACACATCATCAACTAAAATTCCGTAAGCGGCTAGACGTTCTTTGAGTGTAGTGTCAATTTCTTGTTTAAGTTCTGTGCGCTGGGTAATAATTTCTTCAGCCGTTTTTCTTGCCGTCGATGCTTTAACAACTTCAGATACGGCAGGTGCAATAATCCGATTCAAAAGCTCGTTTTCATCACCGATGCGCTGGTAAACTTCATTCACTCGCTTGGGGTCAATATGCCAGTTGACGGCAGCCAGTGTTTTTACGTCTTGCAAGTCTTTGGACGATGCTTCTGACTGGACATCACTTTTTTGTACCTTAACGCTGATTGTTTTAACCGTGTTCACAACCGGCACAATGGGGTGAATACCTTCATCCAAAACATTGGGCAGAACTTTGCCAAACTGCATCACAACGCCACGCTCGCCAGGATTCACAATGGCAAAAGGCTTGAATAAGATTGCCGCCAAGACGAGGACGAGTCCCCCGACAATATAAGAAATAAGGGTGGGGTTGTAAAGAAATTTTGCATCTTTCATAGTTCGCTCGCCTCAAGGATTTGATGATACTGAATTGTACTGCTGTAACTGGGAGAGTGGGACAAATTTAGATTGTGCCGGCTTTGATGTTTCTGAAAAAAAATATCCTAAATTTTACGGCAAATCCTATGCTAATTATCAAGTTTAGGAATAACGCCGTCTCCAGACAAAGCTTGCTGATCCTTTATCGCAAACGTCGTCGGTGCGATTTAGGGAAGTTGATGTTGTGCGCGGCGACTAGCGCTCAAGTTGCCGGCAAGCTCGTTTTGCTTTAAGGATGCCATCAGGTTGATCGTAATCTTAGCAATCCCTCTTTTATCATGCTGGAGAGTAAAAATGATAGGTGTCAGCCTGAATATAATATAAGAAAATGAAGATTGACAGGACTCATGCTTGGCCTCAGACGACTCAGGAGGCTATCGCAATTCAACAGCAACTGCGATCTCAGGTGATTGCAGAAGATCGACTGGGGGAGGTGCGCTATGTTGGCGGTGTGGATGTGGGTTATGATCTCGCCAACTCGATAACGCGGGCGGCTGTGGTGGTTTTGAGTTTTCCAGACTTGCAATTGCACTCCTCAGCCATTGCTTTGCAACCGACAACTTTTCCTTACATTCCAGGGTTTCTTTCGTTTCGGGAAGTGCCGGCAATTTTGGATGCGTTAGAAATGCTGACGGTTGCGCCTGACTTGTTGCTGTGTGATGGGCAAGGATTAGCCCATCCCCGTCGCTTTGGTTTGGCTTGTCATTTGGGCGTTTTGGCAAATATCCCGGCAATTGGAGTTGCAAAGACGCGGTTTATTGGAGAACATGATCCGGTGCCGGCGGATCGGGGCAGTTGGCAACCGTTGCGACATCAGGGTGAAGTGATTGGGGCTGTGCTGACAACTCGTGCCGGTGCTAAGCCGATCTATGTCTCAACCGGCCATCAGATTTCCTTGGCAAGTGCAATTGATTATGTGTTGCGCTGCACCCCCAAGTACCGGCTCCCAGAGACAACTCGTTTGGCAGATCGGCTGGCATCGGGATAAACAGGGATAGAGAAGATACCAATTTTGTGTTGGGATGAAATAGCAGAATTTTGGGAATTCTTTTTTTAACTACAGTGAGTTATCTCAAGTTTATTTGAGATGAAATATTTTAGATAATTTCTTAGCTATGCTTCATCAAAGGGAAACCTAGCCATTAATTTCACAATTTAAAACATAAAAAGGCAATCAACAGTCTTTACAATTGTCAATAAATGCAATGCAGAGGTGTGACAGATGCTAAGGCGAATTTGGCAACGGCTCGTTAGGTTATTTCAGCGGTTGTTGGCTATTTTTAGAAATTCGTCACCGGCATCGGCAGGGGCAGCAGTAGCGCCGGCACAAACAATTCAACCGCTGAGTGAGGCAGAGTATGAACACTATTTCCTGCAACTGCTGGAAGGGGTGAATCAGGGCTGGGAGTCAGTGCGGGTTGCCAGGTTTTTTGAAGGGCTAAGTGCTCGCGCTACGAATCAAGAATGGGTGCTGTGGCTACGTCGCTTTGGCGCTAGTTTGGAAGCATCGCCCGTGCCGAATTATGAATTAGGATGCCGGTTGCTGCAATTGAGCGAAAAAGCCAGAGAAATTCCAGATATCGCAGAAATTGGCGAAAATTCTTACCAAATCGGCACTAAACTCCTCGAAAAAACCGCACAGACAAGTCCAGATCCTTCCTTTGAAGAAAAGCCAGATATTGATTTATCCGCACCCGAAAGTTTGGAATCTTCAGAAGACGCGGATGCCTGGTTTAAGCTGGGCGTAGAGCAACTAGAAGCGGAGGATAGTGAAGCCGCCCTCGTTGCCTTTAACCGCACACTCGAACTTGATGCCAGCCACCACCGCGCTTGGGTAAACCGAGGCAATGCGCTGTTTAACTTAAAGCGTCTTGAAGAAGCGCTCGGCTCCTATAATCATGCCATCACCCTTAACCCGGAATCTCGCGTCGCTTGGAATCACCGGGGCGATGTGCTGTTTGATTTAAATCGTTATGAAGAAGCGATCACCTGCTGGGATCGAACTCTGGCGCTGAAACCCGACGATGCTGAAACTTGGTACAATCGGGGGCTGGCACTAGGGAGTTTGAGCCGGTGGGAGGAAGCCGTTGCTAGCTGGGAGAAAGCCTTAGAATTCAACCCCGATGATCCTGAAACTTGGTTTAATTATGGCATTGGGTTAACGGGTTTGCAGCGCTGGGAAGAGGCGATTACTTGTTGGGATAAAGTTTTAGAATTGCAACCCAATCTTCATGACGCCTGGATAAATAAAGGCATGGCATTGCAGCAGTTAGGGCTATATGCGGAGGCAGTGGAAGCCAACAATCAAGCCATTGCCCTTAGTTCCCCAAATCGCAACCTTCAGGTTAAACCGGCAAGCAGTGAAGGGGAAGCAGCAGCTTTATACAATCAGGGCGTTGAGCAATATTATGCCGGCAATATCAATACAGCTCTAACTTTATTTAACAGCGCCCTAGAGATTCAACCAAACTACTACGATGCCTGGAATGGGAAAGGCAATGTTCTTAGAGATCTAGGGAAAATTGAGGAAGCGCTTGATAGTTATAACCGCGCCCTCGCAATTCAACCCAATTACTATTTTGGTTGGAATGGCAAGGGTGTGACGCTGTTTTATTTAGGGCGTCCTGAAGAAGCCTTGGAGTGTTTTGATCGGGCATTGAAAATTCAACCAGACTATCACTTTGCCTGGAATGCGAAGGGTAATGTACTTAGAGATCTAGAGCGGATTGAAGAAGCACTTTACTGCTTTAACCGGGCACTGGAAATTCAACCGAATTTTCATGCAGCCTGGAATAATAAGGGCGCAATGCTTTCTGAGTTAGGGCACATTGAAGAAGCGTTGGAATGCTTTAACCATGCTTTGGAGATTCAACCAAAAGATAGCGTTGCCTGGAATGGGAAGGGAAACGCACTTTTTGAGTTAGGGCTTTATGAAGAAGCATTGGAAAGCTTTAACTGCTCACTGGAAATTCAACCAAATTTCCATATTACCTGGAATGATCGCAGCACTACGCTGAGAGCATTGGGGCGCGATGAGGAAGCCCTTGCCGGCTACAATCGGGCAATTGATCTGAATCCTGATTATGAGCCAGCCTGGTATAACCGGGGAATTGTGCTGAACAATTTAGGGTGCTATGAAGAGGCAATTGCAAGTTTGGATAAGGCTTTGGAATTGAAACCTAACTTTCGAGATGCTTGGATTCGCAAAGGGGAAGCGCTTCGCAATTTAGGGCGATACCCAGAGGCAATTGAGGCGAATAATCAGGCGCTCTCGCTTTATCCTGATATGCCGGCAGCGAAAACGACTTCTCGCGAGTTTTCCCCTTTAATCAAAAGCCATTTAGAAGAACTTACCCAAAATCCAGACAATTCTTCGTCGGCAGCACCAGAGGAAACCAAGCACACAAATGTAGAGAAAGAGTAAGAAAGTAAAAAGTCTTGCTATCTGATGCGAACAGTTTTGTAAGCGGCAAAATTGATAGAACCTATTACAAAACTATTCAAGGGTTTTATTTTTCTTGAAAGCTTTCTAGCGAGGCTATCCGTTCTGATAATCCTTCTAATTGAGCCGTCATTTCAATCTCTTCGCGGCAATAGTAAGCGCTTCGCTCACGAATCCTTCGGGAACGAGAAGGGCGTGTGCTGCTGCCTTCCCAAGGCATTTGTAGGGGAGATTCCCCTCCTTGATGCCTGTTGAATTCCATTATTGGGCCGAGCATTGTTATCTCCTTTAGATATTTCCTAGGGGAGCAGGCGCGGCACTGCAGGCACCTCACTCCCCATTTTTATAATTCCCAACTTTGTAATTAAATTAGCCTTGTTGTAAAATAGCTTAATAACTAGCAGGGGTCAATTAAAGCGACACTTCATTGTCTACTTTTTAAATTAACATTAATTATTTTAGATAAAATCTTAATCTAGGCAGATTGTACCGGCTGCGTTTTGATGCTAACGGCGATACAAACTCCGGCAGCAATGAACACAATTGTACCTTTAATAGCGGCAGAAACCGGCGTTATTTCACTTAATTGACCAAAAATGAGGGGGAATAAACTCACTGCGGTTCCTATCCCGCCAAAATACATTCCTACTCCCAATCCCGCCCGATGTGTCGGCACTTGAGATAAAGCAAAGGGAATAGCTCCGTTGTTTACCAAACTTAAAAAAGCAATCAATAGGATTGCACTAGCAATCAGAGGTAAACCACTAGGTAAAAATACTGCGAGCATTAGCAACCACAGCGCTGTTCCGGCAACTCCTATCAGCATTCCTCGCCGATTACCGAGTTGAACAGCTATTTTTCCCGCCGGCACTGCGGCTAAGGCTAAAAGTATGGAAAAGGCAAAGATAATTAACTTGATATCGGCAGCATTAAACTGGTTTTTGAGCAGCTTTGGCAGCAGCGACATGAGGAAACTTGAACCCCATGCCACAAAGATGCCGGTGCCAAAAATTAAGGCTAAAGCAGCAATCGAAACGGGCATTTTGGAACCGGCCTGCTGTCTGCTATCCTCTACCGCTGTAGCTGGGGGATGAAGCGAACGCAGCAGCGCGACTGCCGCCAGCAAAACTAAAGAGGCGAGAGTAAAGGTAACAGGCGCACCTAAACTCAGCAAAAACTGGCTAGAAATCGGACCAAACGCTGCAATTATCCCGCCGACTAAGGTTAGCAAACTCGCTGCTTGAGGTAACTCTGGCACCGATGCATATTGCCCCAACAGCGCCAGCGCCGGCGCACGAAATATTGTCATCGCCAGCGCCCACGCCACCACAAATGCCGGTAAGAGTAATCTAAAAACGCTATCAGGTTTGACAAATATTGCAAAACAGGGGATGGCAATAAACAAAGCCGAGGATAGAATCACCCCGACAGAGATAAACGGAAAACGTGTTCCCACCCACTGCTTCCTGCGATCAGACAGTCCCCCCATCAGCGGTTCCATCACCACAGCTAGGGCGCTTTCAACAATCAGCAGCGTTGCGGCAAGTCCTGCGGGAAAACCAAAGCCGGTTAGCAGTTTCGGCAAATACAGCTTGTAAATCACCCAAGTTAGGGTAATTGCGCCCTGCACCGCCGCTAAACCCCAAACTTGCCGCCATAAAATAAACCGGCGATCCGCTGAAGTGACCGCCGGTTGAGAGTCTGAGCTGTTCATAAGCTTTTGTATTCCGTTGCCGGTAGTTAAGACAGAGGTTAGGGGAAGCGTTCGCGGACTGTAACAGGTGCGAACCGCCCCCACCCCCGTGTTTAATACTCTGGAACTGACGGATCGATTTCTCGACTCCAAGCAGTAATCCCGCCTTTGACATTCGTACCTTCAATGCCGGCTTCCTTCAAAATTCCCAGCGCCTTTGCAGAACGTCCACCCATCTTGCAGTGAGCGATCAGCCGGTGGCCATTGAGCAACTGCTTAACCTTCTCGACACCTTCGCCGCGTTCAATATCTGGTAAAGGCACCAAAACCGCTCCTGGAATCTTAGCAATCTCATACTCATTGGGATTGCGAACATCCACCAGCACAAAGTCACTCGTACCACTGTCAATAAGTTGCTGAAGTTCCGCCACCGTCATCTCAGAAACTTCCATCTGTTGTTTAGCCTCCTCTGCTTTGGCTTGAGTCACACCGCAGAAAAATTCGTAATCGATTAATTTATCAATTACAGGGCGCACAGGATTTGGACGCAGTTTCAGTTCCCGGAACTTCATATCCAAAGCGTTAAACAGCAGCAGCCGTCCGCTGAGAGTTGACCCTTGTTTCAGGATGATTTTGATCGTTTCCGTTGCTTGGATAACGCCGATAATTCCTGGCAGAATCCCTAAAACGCCGCCTTCAGCACAGGAAGGCACCATCCCCGGTGGTGGGGGTTCGGGGTAAAGATCGCGGTAGTTAGGGCCACCTTCGTAGTTAAAGACGGTTGCCTGTCCCTCAAAGCGATAGATGGAACCGTAAACGTTGGGCTTATTCAGCAACACACAAGCATCGTTAACTAAATACCGGGTGGGGAAGTTATCGGTGCCATCCACCACGATATCGTAGGGCTTCATGATATCCAGCGCGTTCTCAGATGAGAGGCGAGTTTCGTACAAGTCAACTTGGCAATTGGGGTTAATTTCCAAAATCCGGTTTTTGGCGGATTCGATTTTAGGTTTGCCTACCCAAGAGGTGCCGTGAATAACTTGCCGTTGCAAATTAGAACTGTCTACGATATCGAAGTCTACAATGCCAATTCGTCCAACACCGGCAGCTGCCAGATAGAGTAACAGCGGCGCACCGAGTCCGCCGGTGCCAATACACAGCACGCTGGCGGATTTCAGACGCTTTTGCCCCTCAAGTCCGACTTCGGGCAAGATGAGGTGGCGTGAGTAGCGTTCGTATTCGTCTTTTGTCAGCTGGATCTCATCCAGATTCGGGTTTAACATGGCAGTCGGTAGTGAGAAGACTAATATCTTATCTAAATCTTTCGGATCTTTGCGTTGTACAGTTTTTAAAGTTATTGTTCAACCGCTGTCGGTTCGCTGGTGAGGATTTCTTCTGGCTGGAACTGATGGGCATCATCAAGGCTCCAACTCTGTAGGTCTTGGGCTTTGCCTTGTTGAACAGAGACAATAATATATGAATATTGTGGCCAAGCATATTGGCGATCACACTCAGAGGGAATGGCGGGGTTGTCGGGGTGCGAGTGATAGATGCCAATAATTGACAGATCGAGGTCGCGTGCTTTCCGTTGCGCCTCGAACATAAATTGAGCGGGGATTTCATACCGGCGCTTTTTGCTAAATTCTTCCTCACCAGATACCGCTAGTGATGCTTCCGCACTCCAAGCATTTTCTGCCGGCCACACTTCTACCAAAATTTTACCGCCATTAAAGAGCCGGCCAACGAGCAAGCCGCAGCACTCTTCTGGATAAGCGCTCATCCCATGATTGCAGATAACTTGAAGATGCTCAGGATGCACAGTTAGAACCATAAAGTAAGATGCTTCTCCCGCAAGACACCAAACAAATCAGCAATACTTTATTTATATCAGTTCTCCCTCCCCTTGCTTCACAATAACCAGCCCGCCCCAATCGAGAGTCGCAAAATTCCTGTCACCAACCCTTAACCCATCTGCGTTTATCTGGGTTAACAAATATTTAATCAGTGCATCACTGACGCACCCTACTTTCTCATTTTTGGCAAAAGAAAGCCATTATTCTGGTGGACTTTGCATCACTTCCAGACACATTTGGCGGAAATGATCACCGCGTTGCTCAAAATTTTGATATTGATCAAAACTCGCACAAGCCGGCGAAAGCAAAACAACTTTAGCTCCCAACTGTGCTGCCAATTCAGCAGCTCTAGGAACCGCGCGTTCCATTGTTGCCACAATTTCGTAACGGGGATGATGAATTTCCTCCAGCCGTTTTGCAAAGGCACCGGCAGCGCTGCCAATGAGTAAAACGGCTGCGGCTTTCGTTTGAATCATTTGCATCCAGCCAGTATCATCACCGGCTTTGGCTTCTCCCCCAGCGATTAAAATTGCCGGTGCTGGGACGGAGGATAGTCCAACTTGAGCAGCGTCGTAATTGGTGGCTTTACTGTCATTAATAAAGTCAATGCCGTTAAACGTGCAGATGTGTTCCAGCCGATGGGAAACGCCGGGGAAGGTGGCAATGGCGCGGGCAATGGCTTCTTTCTCAATGCCGGCTAAACGCGCTGCTGCCACCGCCATCAGCAAATTTTGCAAGTTGTGTTCCCCAACCATCCGCAACGAGGCTGCCGGCAACACAGGTTCACCCAGCGCCACAACCCAGCCATCTTCAATGTATGCTGACCAGCTAGAATCGCTGATAAATTCGGCTTGACCTTTAACACTTGTCCAGCAGATGTTTGGCCAACGTTGCGGGGTATTTTGGCGCAGGTAGGGATCGTTTCCGTTGATCACTTGCTGCTGAGATTGGTTGAGGAGATGAGCTTTGATATTGAAGTAATTTTCTAAAGTTTTATGCCGGCTGAGGTGATCCGGGGTAAACGTTGTCCAAACTCCGATGCGAGGTGCGATTGAAGGGGAAGATTCGATTTGATAGCTGCTAAGTTCGGCGATTACCCAATTTGGAGGCGTTTCCTGCAAAGCCAGTTCGCAGGCGGCATAACCGATGTTGCCACAGGCGGGGGCGTCGAAACCGGCTGCTTGGAAAATAGCGGCAATTAGGGCAGTTGTAGTGGTTTTGCCGTTGGTGCCGGTGACTGCTACCCAAGGGCGCGACTGGAGATAGCGCCAAGCGAGTTCCATCTCGCCAATGGTTTCGATGCCAAGTTCTCTGGCGCGGACTAATGCCGGTGCATCCCACGGTACCCCGGGACTGACAACAACGAGCTGAGGCCGGTTGTCTGGGTTATCTGGGTCAAAAGAATAGCCCAGCAGTACAGGAATTCCATCAGGCGCAAGCTGCTGTTGCTGTTCTTGCAGGGTTTCAGAATTACTGCGATCGCTCACCGTCACCTGCCAACCTTCCCGTTTTAGCAGTCGTGCGGCAGCAATTCCCGATTTTCCGAGTCCGATGACGTGAGCGATGGGCATAGCTAGTTTAAGGATTTCCCTGATTGAGTAAACTTTATCTTACCGTTCAGATAGCGAACAAAACCACCAAGATTCCACATCTACTCAAACAACGGCAAGATATCAAACTAATGCAGGCAAAGTTTCAAGAAATGCGTCTTTCCAGATTTGTTATTTTCTCATGCAACTGAACCATTTCTTTGGCTAAAGTTGCCACAAGATAAAACTGAGAAGCAAATGTTATCAAGGTCAATACACTCAAGAAAATTAGCACAGCGCTAGTCCCAACAACTTGCCAAAGTATAATTTCCATTGAGCCGAGAAAGAGAGTACACAACAAAGTTACGACTCTTGGGTTTTTAGACAAGGTACGCATATCTTTTAGACTCATCTTTCTCCACCTTTTTAGAACATTAAGAAACGGTACAGAAAACTTGCCTTAGCCTTTGACGATTGCGCCAAAATCTGCTAAGACACGAGCATGATTTCGCAACAATCCTAACAGATTTAATCGATTACCCCGGATGTCTAAATTTTCATCCATGACTAATACACTTTCCGGGCCATCAAAGAAGGTGCTGACGGTAGGTGTAATGGCAGCGATGGCGTTTACAAGCTGCTGATAATTGCGCGTTTCTTGAGATGCTTTTGTTTCTGGAACAAGCTGAGTGATTGCATCATAAAAGGTTTGCTCGGAGGGTTTTTGGAACAGTTCTGGACGGACAACAGGTGCCGGTTCCAGTTGAGCGGTATCTAAAATACCTTGCTTGGCAAGACGGGCGGAACGGTTGACCGTTTCATAAATTTCATCTAGCTTGCCGTTGTTCCGAATTTCTTGGAGGAAAAGAGCACGATCTCGCACATCTAATAAATCTGTTAACGCCCTTTCTGTATATTCTGGGTCATTTTCTCCCAAAACAGCATTCACCAAGTCGTAATCGATTCCCCGTTCTTCTTGCAGTAAAGTGCGGATGCGCTGAATAAAGAACTCTTGCAATTGTTCGATTAATTCTGTCGGGGAAGCTTTGGGATGATCGGCAGCGAAATTACTGGCCGTTTGTTCTAGCAATTGCTGCAAATTGATCGTTAAATCGGCTGTCCAAGTAATGTTAATGATGCCATTGGCAGCACGGCGCAGGGCAAAGGGATCTGAGGAGCCGGTGGGGAGCATTCCTAAGCCAAAAATGCTGACTAATGTATCGAGCCGGTCTGCGATTCCGACAGTTTGGCCTGTGAGGGTTTCCGGTAAAATATCGTTAGCACCTCTGGGCAAATAATGTTCAAAAATGGCTTTGGCAACCGCTTCAGATTCACCACCGGCACGGGCGTATTTTTCCCCGATAATCCCTTGCAATTCGGGAAATTCATAGACCATTTGGGTGACGAGGTCGGCTTTACACAGCAAAGCAGCCCGTTGAATATTCTTGCATTCATCATCTGTGAGTTGCAGGTGTTCAGCAATTAAATCAGCAATCTTGCTAAATCGCTCAACTTTATAGCGCACTGAACCCAAATCTTCTTGGAAGGTGACGGTTTCTAGCTGCGGTACATAGCTTTCTAACGGTTCGGCCAGGTCGCTTTTATAGAAAAACTGACCATCTGCTAATCTTGCCCGAATCACTCGCTCGTTGCCGGTGGCAATGATGTCTGATTTCGCCGGATCGCCGTTAGAAATGGTGATGAAGTAGGGCAGTAATTCCGTAGAATCTTTGCTTTTTAGCACAGGAAAATAACGCTGATGTGTGACCATAACAGTGGTGATCACTTCCGCCGGCAGGATTAAAAAGTCATCATCAAACTTGCCGATAACTGCTGTCGGCCATTCAACTAAATTGGTGACTTCTTGCAATAAGTTCGGGGAAATCTCTGCCTCTCCTCCAACTTTTTGAGCGGCGGCTTCTACTTGCTCTTGGATTTTAGCAACCCGCTGATTTGGATCAACTTCAACGTATGCAGAACGCAGGCATTCAACGTAATCACTTGCTTGAGTAATTTCAATTTTGCCTTTGTTCTCTGGCGAGGCGTGCAAAACTCTATGACCCCAAGAGATCCGATCACTTTTCACCGGCTGCGAATTGTTCACCAATTCAATCGGCAAAACCACCTCATCCAGGAGTGCCACCAACCAGCGAATCGGGCGCGGAAATCTCAAATCTCCATCTGCCCAGCGCATCAGGCGTTTGCCTTCTAAACTGGTAATCCACTGCAAAGCTAGTTCCTTGAGAATATCTGCTGTGGGGCGTCCGGGGATGCTTTTGCGGACAAACACAAAATCGCCTTTTTCCGTAGGGCGAACTTCCAAGGCATCGAGTTCGACACCTTGCTTTTTGGCAAATCCTGCGGCTGTCGGCGTCGGTTTGCCATCTTTGAAGGCTGCGGCTGCCGGCGGCCCTTTGACCTCTTCTTCTCGGTCTGCTTGTTGTGCCGGCAGTCCTTTGATCAATACGGCTAAGCGCCGGGGTGTTGCATACACATCAATCGAATCATTTGTTAAGAAATGTTCAGTGAGACTCGCAGGAATGCGCGATTGCCACTGTTCAATAGCATTACCGACAAAGGTTGCGGGCAATTCTTCTGTACCGACTTCTAATAAAAATGCTGGCATAGCGCACGATTTCAGGAATGCAAGATGTTTAAGCGATTGTAGCGGTAGCATCACCGGCAAACCGCGTCAGCAAGGAAGGGTTTGTGGGGTGTGCGAGGCACATAGAATCCGCCTGCAGGAACAGCCGGTTAAAACAGTTTACCGCGTTGGGATGTTTCTCATCTAAACCTGTTCAAAGTTGCACCGCAATCGATAAGCTGTTAAAAGGCAAAGGTGTCAGTGGGGAGAAAAGTGCCGGCCTCCTAAAGCTAGAATTTAGAAGTCGGTGGTTGATCTTTCAATATCTGCGATCCAGAGGAAGTGAAACAGTTGTTTCGAGATGTACAGCAGATTTGGATAACGGGAACCTCCTCTTGTGCTGCCTGTAAAATCCTTGGGAAGAATACCTGATGGCATTTTTAAAATTATACCGATTGAAACCGGCTGCCGGTGAGCGCGGCAGGTTAGAAATTATAACTTTTCTATCGGAAGATAAAAACAACAAAAAATCTTGACTGAATTCATTTCCGTTTTAATGAAACTATAGGAGATGGCAACGCAGTTTTAGCTTTTCTGGATTACCAAACCATGAAATGACGTTTTTTTTAAATCCCAACCAGTCGCGGTGAAATACCCTGACTGAAATAATTCTCAACTAGCGTTCAGCATCAAATCAATCTGCTCTAATAGAACATTTTCTAAAAGCACACACCTCCATGAATGAATCATCTATCGCTCAGTTACTTGAAGACTTGAAAAATCCTGATGAACAGATTCGTGATCAAGCCACCCAAGAATTCTGGCATCGCTGGTTTATGCAAAAGGGGATGTATGGGTGGGAACTACTTCAACGTAGTCAAAAGTTGCTCGAAGCGGGACAAATTGCTGAAGCGGAAGATTTGCTTACAGACTTGATTGGCGATCAGCCAGATTTTGCAGAAGCTTGGAACCGGCGGGCTGTGCTTTACTATATGCAAGGGCATTACAAGCAGTCTATCAGCGACTGCCGGCAAGTTATAAAGCTCAACCCCATTCATTTTGGCGCACTTCACGGTTTGGGGTTATGTTATGCAGCTTTAGGAGATTATCCAACTGCGATTCAAGCATTTCGACAAGCGCTAGAAATTCAGCCTCACGCGCTGATCAATCAAAAGTTGATTTTGGAATGTACCGCGCGATTGAGCTAACTTTGTATTCTGCCGGTGATTTGCTTTATTGTATAACTTGATTTGCCGGCAGAACGAATTTAATAGTTTCGATTTTACCATTTTGTAAAAGTTATTTGGAATGGTAAAATTGTTTAATAAAAGGAGTTTCTTGATGTCTGAACAAATTACGCCTGAAGTAAGCGAACGTATTTGCGCCCACATGAACGAAGATCATGCAAATGCTGTCGTTCTCTACGCTCAAGCATTTGGCGGTTCTCCGGAGGCGACAGCGGCAGAAATGGTTTCAATTGATCCGCATGGCATGAATTTAACCGCACAAGTCAATGATACGCCTGTGCCGGTGCGAGTTGAGTTTGATCACGTTTTAGAAAGTGCTGAAGATGCTCACCATACTCTTATTGAAATGGTTAAACAGGCACGAGCAAAATCAAAATAGTCAGAGATGCCGGTGAGTCTTCTCAATAACAACCCCATGCTGTAAGACAAGATTGAGCAGCTCACCGGCAACCTTGATTTCTAAAATTAAGTTTTAACTGCGAAACCCTCTATCTCTTTATTTCTATTTGTTTTAAAAAGGATAAAACTCCTTAATTTCGCTCTTAAATCTCAAAACCTGAACTGGCTTTAGAACGATCAAGCCCTTGCTTTATCCAGTGAATACACTCAGATTCCGTTGCAAAAATTTTAGGTGCTGCAACATTATTTAAACTGTCTGGCTTATAATGGTCGTAAAAATATTTATCGGCTAATTGGTAAACAATGATTAAATTATCTTGATAAGTATATCGAAATTTAAAAATATCAATATTACTTTTTACATCTGAGTTGGTTTCAAGATGTTCTTTGGCAACATCAATAATACTTTCAATGCTATCAGAATAGATGCCGGCAGGATTTTGAAATTTATGAAATTGACCTTTGTATCCCAATTCCGAAAGTAAGGTGTAGGAGTAGATCCCTAGTCCATCAGCTACCCCAAAAATAAACGGGATAATTAGATGTCCTTGGTATGAAACTGAATTCTCGTATAATAATCGATTCATTTCCACTTTCGCTGTTTCTATCCTCACTTCAATTTTTTATTCAAAAAACTGCGTTCATTTTATAATTAAAGTTTCCAAAACTCACATTACTCAACAGACTCTTTATCGGCTTTATAATAAAGAGACGCTTTATATAAAACTTGTTCTTGGTGAGTTTCCAGCGTGCAATCTGAAAGAGGGTACGCCACACAAGTAATCGTATAACCGGCTTCTATTTCAGATGGACGCAAGAACTTTTGTTCACTTTGGTCAACTTTACCACTGATCAATTTTGCAACACAGGCAGAACATTCACCTTGTTTGCATCCAGCCGGCAAACGGATGCCGGCGTCTTCAGCCATATCAAGGATGTATTGATCGTCTGGTACAGAGATCGTGCGATCAAGTTTGAGTGCAGGATTAATAAGGCGGACTTGATAAACTGCCATTTCAGGAAAACATCTGAACAACCTATCTCTTTACTAGCATAACTCTCAAATGCCACAAGTGCAGCTAACAGAATTGCTTAAGAAATTGTGAATCTGAATTTAGAGTAATCAGGAAGCAGTTTTAATTACATTTCTCCAACACTTGTAGCGTTTATCAGTTTTGTCATTCTAGGCAAAATATTCCTCAAAAGTGTAAATTTTTTGAATTTGTGCTTCAAGCATCGCAATCCCCTCTACGGGGGTGAGTTTGATTAGTTCTAGGGTAGCCAAAATTTTGGTAAAACACTTTGACCTAAATCCCGTACCGTTTTGTTAAGGGTTCGAGCAAACTGAATGTGTGGTTCATCAACTTCCACCGGCACAATTTTTGCCTCTCTTCCAATCCCAAACTTATCGATTACCAAATTAGCGGCTTCTAACCCCGTCACATACGCTTTTTCCTGTGACCACGAACCGTGACGAGTGACAACCCAATCTCCACTCATAAACACATTATCAAAACTTGTGAGTGCCGGCAGCAAATACTGATAACTCCCTGGAAAGAAATGAGTCACGGCTTGCCGCAATCGAATGGCACTGCTATCGATAACTTTCGCCTCAGAAAATTCCGGAATACAAGTCGTTAAATACCGCTGCACCCTGGACACAATTTCCTCATCACTCAGTGATAGAAATTGATTAGCATGGTAGAAATCAGCCTCAATAACCGTTCCAGGTTCATCCCGAAACTCATCATGCAGGGTATTCAAATCAAAAAATGTCCAGCCTGTGGTTGTATCGAACCCGAAACAAGCATTTGAAGGACGAGGAATGTGAATTTTGCGGTCAAACCACAGCCGAGTTGCTAATACATCAATTCCATTTAAATTGCTAAGATTTTGGAATTCTGGCCGACTTTGTAAAGTACGACTGCCGGCGACAATTTTTTTCATGCCGGTGATGCCTACTGAAAAAATAACTGCATCCGCCTCAAATACCTCATCGCCGCAAACCACACCCGTTACATTGCCGGCATCATCAACGGTGAGATCACTCACGCGCCGTTCAGTTAAAATCCGCCCACCGGCACCCTCAATACGCTCACGCCAGGGGCGAAAAATCTTTTCTCCCACCGTTCCTCGGCACCACACGACATCAAAATCGGGTTGGTGAGCCAAAATGAAGTAATAAAGCATTCCCAGGGCAGCAGCAGCCGAACATTGCTCGCCGGGGGCAAATAAACCGACCAAAAGCATCGGTTCAAACGAATCGTGATAAAGTCTGGCAGAAACCCCAAACTGCTTAAATAATTCACGGGCAGTAACGGCATCGTAACGCCGCCAAGCCTCATCAGAATTGTCAAAATCCACCACCGCGTACAGTAACGGCAGCGCCGAAAGCCGGTCAACCAGGGGCAACCGCTTAAACTGGGTATAAAGAAAAGTTCCTAGCGGCGTCGGCAGTCGCGGTTCATTTTGGAAAATTGGCGACTCAACCTCTAAACCTGCCGGTGAATATTGGGCGGAACGAGTCCAAGGCGTAAAAGGATCTAGTCCTAATTCTTCAACCAGACTAAAAATATTTTTGTAGGGATACCAAAAACCGTGAATGCCGGCTTCCACAGAACGCCCACCGGCAGTCTTCCAGCCGGCAACCAATCCCCCCGGATAAGCACCGGCTTCCAGCAGCGTCACATTATAACCTTGTCTGGCTAAATGGTAACTTGCCCCCAAACCCGCCCAGCCGGCACCTACGACAACAACCCGTGGCTTTTGTGATTCCCCTGGCATAGTGATCCTCCCAATTCTTTGTTCAGGATCTCACTATTTGGGCAATTCAGCATTTGAAAACTCAAAAACTCAATTTCTGCAACCAGCGTAAATCAGGCAGCCGGTGCTAACAAATTTGACATTCCGCAACTCTATGGGCAAGTGCAGCATAATTCGCTTCAACCCATCTCGTCCAACGCTTGTAGCCAACTCCACCCGATGGCAAATGGCCGGCAGGTGCGGCAAGATCGAAACGACGTTCAGAATAATCTAACCAGCGATCAACGACTCGCCATCCCACGAGATCGCCTAATTTTCCGAAATCTTCTCCCACCTCAAAATAGAGCCGCGTTTGCACGCTAAAGCCAAAATGCCCGCTACTGTATTTCACCCATAACTGGTCAACAATATTCAAGTCTTCCCAGGGAAAATTTTTCAGACATTCAGAATTGCACCAGCCTTCTAATTCTCGACCGGCAGCCTTCAACATCACCGCACTCGTCTCTAAATCTGCTTCCTTCCAATTCTCCGCAGCCAGCAAGTCACGCAGCACAGAATAGTCAGTCTCAATCGTTGAGATCAGTTCATCTTGCTTCAGCATCTCAAGCACCTTCCTGTTGTAGTTGCACCCATATCCCCATTGCAGACACTTGGGAATTTTTTGCCTGATCGGCGGTTAAGTATCAGATGTTTTTGACACCCATAAAACCTTTTATCTTGCAAAACCGGTAGATTGTGCCGGTGCTGCACTCCTATCATTCCCAAAAACCGACCCAACATTCTTCTTTTGGCATCAAAGCTATCACTTTGACCGCGATGGCTCACCGGCATTGTGGTATTTTGCAGAAACCCCGCCCGGTATTCTACGCTCGAAATTCAATATTTTTCTAGAATTTTCTACCCTTACATCTAAAATCTAAAGTATAAAATGTAGAACTGGGTTTGCTTGAGCAGGAAGGGTGTTCTGGGCGTTTAGGGTGGCGGGAAAGCACTATTTCATCCCTCACATTTCCCATAATGCTCTTGTCAAACAGCTTCCTCGTTAGAAGATATATAGAGATTTCTGCTACTTCTCTGGGCTAATCAACTCATGACTTTAAAGCAAACGTCCTGGAATCGTGTCATCGCCTTAGCAACCGCAGCAACCGCGATCACCACTCTCGCCCCCACACTCAAATCCATATCCGCGCCGGCAACCATCCGGGACGCCACCCCAATCACCGCACAAAACACCCCATTACTCCGAACCTTTGGAGACAAAGCCTTTGCAGTGTTTGGCGTTGCCTTCAGCCCGGATGGGCAAGTTGTCGCCAGCGCCAGCATTGAGGACACCATCAAGCTGTGGAACGCCAACACCGGCGAATTGCGTTACACCCTTTCCGTGCATTTAGGGGATGTCAATTCCGTTGCCACCAGTCCTGATGGAGAAATCCTTGCCAGCGGCAGTGACGATACAACTGTCAACCTCTGGAATTTAAAAACCGGCCAATTGCGCCACACACTGTTCCGGCATACCGCGTCGGTCGAATCCGTCGCCATTAGCCCCAATGGCCAGATTGTTGCCAGCGGCAGTTGGGACAACACCATCATCCTGTGGAACCTCCAAACTGGCGGCTACATCCGCACCTTATCTGGACACACAGATGGCGTTAATAGTGTTGCCTTTAGTCCTGATGGCAGAACGCTCGCCAGTGGCAGTATTGACAAAAGCGTGAAGTTGTGGGACGTAGGAACCGGCAGCCTGCTAGACACCTTCACCGGCCATTCCGACTGGGTGAGTTCCGTTGTCTTCAGTCCCGATAGCCGCACTTTAGCGAGTGGAAGCTTTGATAAAACAATCAAACTGTGGGATGTCAATGAGCGCAGACTGCTGAATACCCTTACAGGTCATAGCTTTGCTGTTCATGCGCTCGCAATCAGCCCCGATGGCCGCACCTTAGCGAGTGGCAGTGATGACACAACCGTGAAGTTGTGGAATTTGCGAAACGGAAGGCTGCTGCGTACCTTAAGTGATCATACAAAAACCGTGTTTGCGGTTGCCTTCAGCCCGGACGGGCGAACCCTTGCCAGTGGCAGCAATGACTTAAGCATAAAAATTTGGCAGGTGCCCTAGTGGGGCATGGGGCAAGGCTTGGTTAACAAGAACACTAGGGGCAGAGTGAATAAATAACAGAAAATACTCTTCCCATGCCCCATCCCCCATTCCCCTAAACAGTCGGTCGCAGTACCACAACGCCGTATGCATCTGGGGATAAGTAACGCTGTGCTGTCTGTTGCAAATCCGCTGCATCAAGGGCTTGAATTCGGGAGGGATAAGTGAGTGCCGGCGCGAGTTCTCCCACCATAGAACGGTAGTAGCCATACAAGCCGGCGCGATCGCTAGGCGTTTCATTCCCAAAAATAAACCGATTCGCCACTTGGGTACGAACGCGAGCGATTTCTGCCTCTGTGGTTAATTCGGTTTGCAATTTGCGGATGTGCTCCGCGATCGCTGCTTCCACCGGCTCTAAATTTTCCACCGGCAACTGGGCTGAAATATAAAACAACCCTTGCAGCCGGTGAGTCATATTGCTGGCAGAAATATGAGAAACCAATGCCCGTTCTTCGCGCAATTCTTGAACCAGCCGCGATGTGCGTCCATGTCCTAAAATTGTTGCCAATACATCTAGCCCGTAAGTTTCCTGCAGCCGGTCAAGTCCTGGCACCCGCCAAACCATCACTAACCGTGCTTGCTGTAGGCTTTCATCTATAAACTCTTGACGGACGATATTTGTAAAAGCCGGTTCTTCTGAAGGGAGAATTGATTCTGAGTTTTGAGTCTTAATTTCACCGTCACGCTGGCTGAATGCTTCTGTAAAGCCGGCTCCCACAATCTCAATTAATTCTTCCACCGGCAGATTGCCCACTGCTACCGCCGTCATGGCTGAAGGTTGATAGTGGCTGCGATGAAAATCACGCATTTGCTGGGGTTTGAGCTGTTCGATCACAGATGCAGGCCCTAACACAGGACGCCGGTAAGGCAGCACCTCAAATGCCGTTTCCATTGAGCGGTAATACGTGCGCCGGCGAGGATTATCTTCTGATCGGCGAATTTCTTCAAGCACCACAAATCGCTCTCGCTCAAACGCCTCATCTGGAATGCTGGGGTTGATCGCCACATCCATTTGCAGCGGTGCCAGTTCGGCAAAATCTTGGGGTGCGCTGGTGATGTAAAAGTGGGTGTAATCTTGGCTGGTTGCGGCGTTAGTGACAGCGCCTCTTTCCTCGATCCGGCGCTCAAATTCACCGCTTTGCAGCTTTTGAGTGCCCTTAAACACCATGTGTTCTAAAAAATGGGCCATGCCATTAATCGCATTTGACTCAACGGCAGAGCCAACGTTAACCCATAAGCTGAGGTTAACTGCATCAACGGGTATTTGTTCTGCAATGATCGTCAACCCGTTAGGCATCTGGTGCAGCGTGGGGGCGTTGAGACGAGGGACAACAGAAGACTTGAGTAGGGTTGAAGTCATGAATTACTTTGGCTTAGTGATTCTCAAGTAGGGCAGGCTTAGTGATTCCTACTCATATCTTAATAATTATTTACGGCTGTTGTCGGTTAAGCCGGCAACCTTATCAACTTATCATGCCATTTTTGCATTAGCCCGGTGGGAAAGGCTGTGATTTAGGGGAGAACAAACCGCAATCCTTCTGTAAATGACCCAACATCATTTTTTTTGTTTCATGCTGCATATCACTCGCTAGAGAGGAAAAATCTTATATCGAGGTCATTTATCGTTGCATCTGGATGCGGAAAGCCGCGCATTGCATCGCCTATTTAAAACAAATGATCTAAAATTATGAATAATTGTATTAAGAAATGTAAAGTATTCGTTTATGGGAAGCGCCCGCGCAACGTTCAGCAAATCCCGTGTGATCATCGTCGGTGCCGGCATTGGGGGTTTGACAGCCGGTGCACTACTAGCCAAGCGAGGCTATTCAGTGCTGATTTTAGACCAAGCGATTGTACCGGGCGGATGCGCTTCCACCTTTAAGCGGCGAGGCTTTACGTTTGATGTGGGGGCGACTCAGGTTGCCGGTTTAGAACCGGGTGGCGTTCATCACCGCATTTTTTCAGAATTAGAGGTTGAAGTGCCGGCGGCAATCCCCTGCGATCCGGCTTGTGCAGTATTTTTACCAGGGGAACCCGAACCAATTAAGGTTTGGCGCGATCCAGAAAGATGGAAAGCGGAACGCAACCGGCAGTTTCCCGGCAGCGAACCCTTATGGCAGCTATTTGCGACGTTATTCCGCGCTAGCTGGGCATTTCAAGCCCGTGAGCCGGTTTTGCCTCCTCGTAACCTCTGGGATTTGTGGCAGCTAGCCAAAGCAGTGCGTCTGGATACGTTGATCACCGTTCCCTTTACGTTATGGACGGTGGGGGATGCACTGCGCTTTTATGGATTAGCGGATAATCTGCGCCTCAGAACATTTTTAGATTTACAACTTAAGCTTTATTCCCAAGTCGATGCAGAAGAAACTGCATTACTTTATGCGGCAACCGCTTTAAGCGTTTCTCAAGAACCTCAAGGCTTGTATCACCTGAAAGGCAGTATGCAGGTGTTAAGCGATTGCTTGGTGGAAGCGCTGGAAAAGTACGGCGGCAAGCTTTTGATGCGCCACACGGTTGAAAAAATTAATGTTGAAAATTCAGGCGTTTCAGGTGTTGTGATTCGCAATCAAAAAACAGGGGAAGTTTGGACAGAACCCGCTGATCTGATTGTCGCAAATGTGCCGGTGCAAAATCTAGTGAAATTGTTGCAATCTGAGAAAGGGCAAGTAGAGAATAAAGAACACCGAATGCCGGCAGTTAACATCCCAGGCTACCGCAACCGCGTGGAAAAACTGCCACCGGCATCGGGTGCGTTTGTGGTGTATTTAGGCGTAAAAGATAGCGCAATTCCTTCTGAATGTCCTCCACACTTGCAATTTCTCTACGATTATGAGGGCGAAATTGGGGAGAATAATTCTTTATTTGTCTCAGTCAGTCATCCAGGCGATGGACGTGCGCCGGCAGGTTATGCCACGATTACGGCATCTTCGTTTACGGATACACGAATTTGGTTCAATTGTGAAGATTATGAAGCGTTAAAACAACGTTACACAGAGGAAGCAATCGTACGTCTTTCCTCCTATTTCAACCTGAAACCGACAACCATTGTGTATCAAGAAGCTGCGACGCCCCGCAGCTTTGAGCGGTTTACAGGGCGTGATCGCGGCGTTGTTGGCGGAATTGGTCAGCGAGTGCCGACTTTTGGCCCATTTGGGTTTGCAACTCGAACGCCGGTGAAGCATCTTTGGCTAGTGGGAGATTCAACACATCCAGGGGAAGGAACTGCCGGTGTCAGTTATTCGGCACTTACAGCCGTTCGACAAATTGAAAAGAGTTAATCATTAATGGTTAATGGCTAGTTGCTAGCTTTGCTCATTAGTGAGTAGGCATTTTAGATTTATCAAAAATTTCAAATCATTTTCAATAACTCTAATTTTAATTAGATGTTGCTTGGGTTAATCACCCTCCGTTTCACTTCCTCCCCCCAGCGTAGAGTTAGGAATTTGGCAAGGATATTATCAAAATATGGAATTGCCTTGGCTCCACTGGTGGAGTTCACAAGGCAATCTGTTGCTGACAAATAAAGAGCGACAAAGGGCTAACCGCTTGGTGGCTAGATTGAGGAAAATGGGCATAAATCCGGATGAATGATCCGTGTTAGCTTTTTACAGTTTTAACTCTAGAGGCTCGCAAAAATCATTCACACCTTGCTTGGTTATATACATTAGAACCGGCGCAACTAATATCACGGGTAAAATCTGATTTTCTGTCAAATATTCAACAACAGCCGCTAATTCTCCATTTAACAAATTCTCTCTTAGTGCTTGCTCACACAGCGCGGGACGATATCGCTTGGCAAACCCATCTAACCAAACTGCACTGTCAGGTTGCTGTCCAACCTCAATCGCCAGTACAAGGGCGGCATCTTCCAAATCTCCATCACAATCTTCAATGACCTCAAGGGCTTTCAAGATATCAGGATAAGTGGCTAATTTAGAGCGGAAATGCGAGATTTCTTCCAGGGTAACTGAAGCCATAAAACAAGATCACATCCACTGAATTACGATTAATTTTTAATAGATTCGCCCCTACATAAAAGCGAATCTGCTTATAAATTCTAACAGTTTCTCCGAATCTTAAATTGGAAATAAAAAGATGCCGGCATCCAACTGTGGTTGATGCCGGCACACTTTAGCCAGAGAAAACACCGCTTTCTGTGCTAGGGAGCGGCGGGAGGTGGAGGGGCGGGGGCTGCTGAAGGAACCGGCGCGGGGGCTACGGCGGAAGGAGCCGGCGCGGGATTTAACTGTTGTTGCCAACTCTCTATCTGTCGTTGAGCCGCCGAAAACGCCCCGGCATAGGAAGGGATCTTCTGGGCAATTTCAATCGCGCCAGGTAAGTCAGATGCTGCCCGTTCTCTGGCAATGGCCAAGATTTGCTGGCTCCATTGCTCGATCAGCCCATCTGCCTCCGCCCGTAACAAGCTAGAATCTGACACTTGATTAGCTGTACGAATCGCAGACGCCAGAGTTTCTGGATTGCCCGAATTTGCGTAGCGATAGGCATCCTCAATATCTTGCTTGGCACGAATTTCATCTCGCCAGGTTTTGATTGCCTCTTGAGCACTCTCATACAGAGCACGTCCTGGTTGAATTCTTTCTGCAGCCGCAATTGCGTCAGACAGCCGGCCCATATCTGCCATCTGCCGCGCTCGGTCGAGGTAGGGCTGATCTTCCTGCTGCTGTTGTTGCCATTTCCACTCCTGAATTTTATCCTGAGCTTCCTCGTAAAGCGCCCGTCCGCTGCTAATCTTACGGGCTTCATTAATCGCCGCTTGCAGTGAGCCGGTGTTACCAGAGCGGGCCAGTTGCATGGCCATTTCGAGGGCAGGCCGGTCTTCCTGAGTTTGTATCTCTCGATTCCAACCCTGAATTTTGTTCTGAGCTTCCTCGTAAAGCGCCCGTCCTCCGCCAATCATATTGGCCTGATTAATTGCCGCTTGCAGAGCGCTAACACTTCCGGATCTGGCTAACATCTCAGCCTTGTCCAAATAGGGCCGGTCTTCCTGAGTCTCTATTTGGCCTCTCCAGCGTTTTATTTCGGCTTGAGCTTCGTCCCAGCGCGGTTTAGAGCTGGAGACGAGCTGCGCTTGAGAGATGGCCTCTTTTAAGTCACTAATCACGCCACCTTTAGCCAGTGCACGCGCTCGCTCTAAATAGGCCAGACCTTCAAGGCTTTGCTGCCACTGGCTGATCAATCGCTGGGCTTTGCTATAAAGAGGGCGTTTGCGGTTAATCTTTTGGGCTGCGGTAATAGCCGATTCGATCCCTTCAACAGTGTCTGGCCAACTTTGGGCTTCTGCCCTTGCTAGATCAATAAAGTCTTGAACTTCGTCCTTGAGATTTACGCTCTCAGGAATTTGGCGCACGATGGAGATTGCCGCTTGCAAATCGCGCTTTTCTAGGGTCTCCTCAGCCAAATCCATCAGCTTGCTGCTAAATTTTCTGAGAGCCTCCTGGGCGTCCCGATAAACATGACTTTTTGGGTCAATGGACTGTGCGAGTTTAATCGCCTGTAGCAAGTTCTCTAACCCGCCTTGCTCGGCGCTGTTGTAAGCTTTGCCGAGCTTATTGCCATCTTCTCGCGCCGACTTCATCAGCAGCGTGAGTTCTTCATACTTGGTGGTTGCCCAGTAGTTATTGCCCACATCCAACAGACGTACAGCTTCCCGAAATGCCTGTGGCCAGTTTTGCTTACGCAGTTCGGCTTCAGCTTTTTTATAAATTTCTTCGGCTTCCGCCCAAGTAGCCTTCCAGCGATCAATCCGCTCCTCTACTAATCGGTAGGCCGGCACGTTTGAAGGAACTTTGCGGGCCATTTCGATGGCTTGATCCAGCTTGCCGGCTTGGAAGGTGTTGTCACACAAATCCAGAACCTGCTGCGACCACTGTTCGATGTTGCGGTTGATTTCCTCGCGCATTGGGTGATCGTTTGGCAGGTCATTAACCAGCTCGATCGCCGATAGCAAGTCATCGACAGTTTCTTTGTTCGCTGCCAGTTGAGCGCAATAAATGCGTAAGCTCGCTGAAGCAGTTGGCCAAAAGATAGCTGGGCAGTTGGGGAGTGCCGGCAGCCGCAACAACAGGGCGATTGCCATAAATCCGCTTCCGCCAAACACGATAGCTGCTGTCACGCACCAAAACAGCCAGCTATTTAGCAGATTTTGCAGCCCCTGAGAGGGCTTGAAAGTATTTTTTAAGGCGTTTCGCGAGCGCTTAGATCGGCGCGTCTCAGAATCCGCTTTAGCCCCTAATCCGTTGGGTTGTAGGGGTGCCGCTCGCACACCATTACTCGCCTCCCATTCTGGAGTGGGCTGACGCACCGGCTCCCCGGCGCTCGTGCTAGGTAAAGCTGGAAACACACGAAATTGGTTGTCCTCAACTGGCTTTGAAGACCTAGCGACACGCCGCCGGTCTCGACCTTTGCGATCTCTAGTCATATCCCACACCAACAGTAAAGCAGCGGTCTTGGCTACTGCAAACAAGCAGTCGTTGCTATCGTATCTCTCAACTCACCAAAAGCCAAATTTTATTTCAAATAACAGTGCCTGGATGAAGGGTGAAGTAGCCTGGGCGGAATTAAAGTTTGCCCGCCAAACGTAGAAGAATCAAGGGTGAAAGTCTTTTATCTTCTCTTTTTTCTAGGGCGCAAACGTAAATCGTCCAGACTCTTCAATTTCTTTTGCCCAATTCGCACGTTGCTTTTGATTCGTTTTTGCCCTAGTTGAAATTAGGAGCCGGCTTTGAGGTCGCCAATCAGCTGGGCTAGTTCGTCACGACTCGCTTGGTAAACTTCACCACAGAAATGGCAAGTTGCTTCAGCGCCATCATCCTTTTCTATCATGTCTAGCAGCTCGGCTTCACCCAATATTTTCAACGCTCCCAGAAAGCGATCCGGAGAACAGCTACAGTGAAATCGTACCATTTGAATTTCTGGCAGAATTTGCAGTCCCATGTCTCCTAGCAACTGCTCAAAAATTTCTGCCAGTGTCTTACCGGCTTGCAACAGGGGGGTAAATCCTGTCAGGGATGCGATGCGAGATTCCAAGGTTTGAACGAGTGCTTCGTCTGATGCAGCCTTCGGCAGCACTTGCAATAAAATCCCTCCCGATGCGGTAACGCCCTGCGCCCCTACAAATACCCCGACCACTAAGGCAGAAGGTGTTTGTTCGGAAGTCATCAGGTAATGAGCCACATCCTCTCCAATTTCACCTGAAACAAGTTCGACGGTACTGGAGTAAGGGTAGCCGTATCCCACATCACGGACGACGTAGAGGTAACCGTCGCTGCCCACAGCCCCACCCACATCGAGCTTACCCTTGCTATTGGGGGGCAGTTCGACTTCAGGATTATCGACGTAACCGCGCACTGTGCCATCTAAGCCGGCATCTACAAGAATCCCACCTAAAGGCCCACTGCCGATAATGCGAATATTCACTCTGGACTCGGCACGTTTCATGTTGGAGGCGAGCAAAAGCCCAGATGACATAGTCCGCCCTAAGGCAGCTGTGGCAACGTAGGAAAGTTTATGCCGCTGCCTTGCTTCTTCTACAAGGCGCGTGGTGATCACTCCAACCGCCCGAATGCCACCCTCAGCTGCTGTTGCTCGAATTAACTGATCAGCCATGAGAAATCCTAACGTTTCTTAACAATTCCCGCTTTCTTTATTTTAAAGGTTGGTTTGATGGGAAGTGGAAGGAGAGGGGAACGGTAATAAGTGAAACGTGAAAATTAGAAATTTTAGGGATTTTTCCCTTAAAAATAAGATTTTTTATGATGGAAAGTGTTGGCCTGTGTGGAAGAGCGGCAATCTTGGCAAATATGAATATCAGCGGCAAAGGTATCAACCTCGGAAATCCTGGCAAATATGAATATCAGCGGCAAAGGTATCAACCTCGGACTGTCGCGTAGAGCTAAAGGTTCAATCGTCAACGCCGATACCACAAATGCCGGCCAGAATATTTTTAGGAAACATATAAGCAAGCAGGATAAGTTAATCAGAAAGTTTAGGGCGGTGCTGACTCAACCTTTGAGAGGGAAATCTCTTAACAATTTCCATCCCTATGGCTAAGCTAAAATACATTTAATTCGCATTTTCTAGAGACAATTCCAAATCTTTTATTCCTCTCTCCCTCTCTCTTTCTTACGCTCTCCTCCCAAATCGAAGTAAAAAATTAAATGCATATCAGCTTAACACCACGCTGCGCTATCAGCGCGGAGAGTGTCAAACTGGAAGGATGACTCTAAAAAGCGCAAATTCTTTATGCTAGGGACTTTTCAACAAACCCACTTGCGAATTGAGGTGGAAGCACCGGCATCGACTATTGGGGATAGTCTGCTCCGTCCTGCTTTGCTACAGCAGTGGTTGTGGCCCCAACGTTTTACCCCAGGACTGCCCGAACAGTTTCATTCTGGTTTGACGTTTACCAGTTCCATAGGGCCGGTGGTAATTCAACACCTGGTAGATGTTGCGGAACCTAACTGTCTGCGTCTGTTATTAAGTCAGGGAATTGACGGATTTCACGAGTGGTATTGGGGCGATGGTTGGGTGCAGTCCCGTCTCGAAGGGATCTCTTTGCTGCCACTCAATTTAGGCCAAACTTTCAACTTGCTTCGTTTGCGGGAATTTCTGGCAGTCCAAGGGAAAAGCGTTTCATCATTTTCTTAACGCCTATCGGCTATTTGGTTGTGACTCAGACAAGTTATGTGCAGCCAGCTTGTCTGTGGCCACCTCCAAATTGGGTCAACCTTTTCGCTCACAGGTTCACGCTGGTTCCTGATCGCTTGTGTTGCTGCATTTGAGGATCAACCGTCAGCACCGGGCAAGATTGGCTAGAGGCGCGATGATGACGGCTGTGCTGAGATAGCTTAGGAGTCATTGGACGCTGATTTTCGCCCTTTTTTGCTCCGGCTGCTTTGAGAAGTTTTTTTGCTTTTAGTGGTTTTGGTGGTTTTTTTGCCTTTGGTGGTTTGGGTGCCAGTTTTGCCTTTTGTTGTCTTAGCAGCTGTGGTTTTAGGTTCGGCTACACCGGCATCTGATGATGCGGGTTCAGATGGGATCTCAAGGTTAGGGATAATTTCTGGAGACAGAACTTGCTCGTCGGGTGGCTGTTTCGCCGGCTCCTCTATTTGAGCCACCTGCACTTCTGGTTCGGATTGTGGGGCAACTGCTGCTTCTGGGACTATTTCAGATTCAGTCGTTACACTGGCATCAATCTCTGGCATTTTTTCGTGTTGAGCAGCCGACTCATCTAAGATTTCTGCCACTGCCTCTGGAGTTGTTTGAGATTCAGCCGTTACACCGGCATCAATCTCTGGCACTTCTTCATGTTGAGCAGCCGGTTCATCTACGATTTCTGCCACTGCCTCTGGTTCCGCAGTTGTTTGAGATTCAGCCGTTACACTGGCATCAATCTCTGGCAGTTCTTCGTGTTGAGCAGCCGGTTCATCTACGATTTCTGCCACTGCCTCCGGTTCTACAGTTGTATCAGATTCAGCCGTTACATTGGCATCGATCTCTGGCGGTTCTTCGTGTTGAGCAGCCGGCTCATCAGCAATGTCTATCACTGCCTCTGGTTCTGGAGTTGCCTCTGATGTTGGTGCCGATGCCTCCTCCAGATGTTCAGAGGGGGCTTCTGCTAGGCTGCTGGGTGCCTCTTCTACCATTGGCTGAGCGGAATATGCAGCCGGCTCAACGACTTGAAGAGATGATTCCAGCTTGACACTAGCAATATGACCCCCCATGCGGCTGATTCGCTGGATGGTCTGAGACAGCCGGCTGTAAGGAACTTTTAGTGTATAGTGGCTGGTTCGCATCATGTCGTGATCCGCGCCCCCCTTCACCTCTATAAACACAACGCGGTTGTTATAGTCACTTAAAGCCGAAATCCCTGTGGTTGTCGTACCCAACATATATAAATACCTCGAATTCAGCAATTAAAAGAGCAAGACTTTAACCCACCCTCTGCAACCCAACCCTGTTTGGAATTTAACTTTCAAAACCCCTTCACCTCTATGAGCACGGTGCGGTTGTCGCAGCCAGCCGCGCCGATCATGCCGGTCGTTGTTATACCCAACATGGAAAAGCACCTCGAAGAAACAGATAAACAGAGGGGAGAGTTTGTGTTTTTAACACCCAATGTCGCTTTTGTCCAGAATTTTAAATTTTGTAGAGGCGGGTTTACCGACTATTTGGATTTTCTTACCGGCATTTTGATTAAACCCGCTCATACAAAGTTTTGAATTCAGTAGAGCAACATCTATAAAATCCACTAAAAACCTAACCCTCTAACCGCCTTGTAACGGGGATAGAGAATAGTTTTTCATCAGGTCGGGGTTTGGGTAGGGATCTAATATTTTACGTTTAATTTGACCTGCTATTACTCCAGCATTTGATAGATTTCACTGAAAATGACTGAAGTCCAAATTCAACGGCTGAAGCTGCTTTTACCATCTGGGTTTCTCCTAACTTTTTTAATTGCTAAAAACCTTGCCAAGCAAAATGTTTGTCTAAAGTTGCCTAATTTAAAGGTAGTTAGGATAGCATGATTTCTGATTTTTGATGCGACAACTTTACGAATTATTGTTACATCGCTACTTTGGCAGGGGGTGTGTGTTGAAAGAAGCCGCTGCTTAATTAGGAAGTCGATTCAAAAGTCATTAAAACTATCTCCTGGGTATAAACAAACTCTACTCAGAAAAATATTTGAAAAATGTAAATAAACTTAACAAAATTTCTCGCCTTTCGGCCCTAGCCGGTTAAGGAAGCTTTAGCTTGCAGGAGTTTGATTCTTTGAGTTTTTTACATCTTTGCAAATTATTTATACAATGCTGCACTAACGGGGATCATGAAGAATTGTAAATTTTAATCAGACTGGCCGGTAAAAACTTGCCATCTTCTCAGAATCGTAGGCGTAAGCAGTGCCGGCATAAACAGCGAAAACACACCTCAAAGGCATTTCACAGGATGACCTTTGAGGTGCGATAACCACTCACTGCTAGACAGCTTTCTGTTCGACGCCAAAGCCAACTAAGACAACGTTTTCCAAAGGCTTGCCTTCGGCGGGTCGTTGATAGTTGACAATCTTACGGATTCTCAACTCAGGGTTGATTAGCGTAATCGAATCGACGGAGACGACTCGAGTGTAGTGAGTTGTCATTAACAGCTCTTGGGTTTTGGTGTCGAAGCGAAAATGGGCCACGATGGGTTTGGCTTCTTCGTAAGCTCTATCCCGCAAGTAATCTCCTTGTAAAACCGGCGAATCGCTATCAGTGGGCACAAATAGCATATTCAGCTGTTGAGAGACTTGTTCCCCCTTCTCAGATATGGTCTGAAAACCTAGATGGTATCCCGGCAGTTGAGCTAAATTGGAAGGCGGTGTGCGCCCGTTATCCGCTAGCACCTTGACTTTGAGATCGAAAATTAGGGGTTGGATGGTAAATTCGGTGCGTGAGCGCTCTACTTCCTGGTGAGTCAGGTAGTGGTAGGTGCGTTCTGTTTTCCATGTGCCGACGCAACAGTCAAAAAATTGTTGAAACTTATGTAGAGACATGACTTTTTATCCTTTGTCCGCTGTCAGTTGCTCCTGACGTTTGATTTTTCTTGAGAGCCGGCCCCCAGCATAAATACTTAGGAAGGCCACCAAAATCAATTCAATGATGAATTGCTCGCTGTCGGCTTGTTAGCTCTTTGGTTCAAATTTGCAAAGATTCTGACAACAGTATTACCTGATTTTTCGGTGGTCGTAGATCGGGTGTATCTGAATGACAATTTTTGCAGACTTATGCATTTAACTTGCTTGGGTAAGATTTAATCATAAACACAGATATCTTTTTATATCGTATGTTAAAAAATATTTTATAAGAAAATAGATGTAAATTAAGTGCAAGCTTCTAGACTTGTAAAACTGTTAATACGGCCCAGATGGGTGAAATGCCGGTATCAAGAGTGTGTGCTGTTCCGCCCCAGTTCCACCTTAGCTAGCAAGTTAGCGCTGGCAAAAAATTCTATAGTGATCCCCAACCTTGGTAGCATCAAAAACATCAGTGTAAGCAGCAGCCAGATTGAGAATGCTCTGTCATGAGCTGCCATCGACTTTCATATCTACAAACGAGAACTTAGATTTGGCTCCGGTGAAGCTGCGCTGGAACGTTTGCCGAAGACTGAATGTTCTCCAGGGGAGAGGTGTCGCGAACGTGATAGAACTCGAATGTTTACCCTATGGGGTTGGTCATGCAGATGAAGGGGTTTGCTTGTTGGTGCGGATGGGTCCATACCGCATCTTACTCGACTGTGGATTAGAAGATATCTCACCCTTGGTGTCGGAGCGTAACCTGCCGCTACCGGCAGATTTGGTGCTGTGTACACACGCTCATCCCGATCATGCCAGGGGTTTGCTCGCACTCCACCAGGCATACCCAAAGTTGCCGATTTACGGCACTGAGGTAACGACTCAGCTATTGCCACTAAATTGGCCAGATGTGGAGCCGGCAGAAAAACTATTCTTCTGTCAGGCGCTGCCTTGGCGATCGCCAGTAGAGTTCCGCACCGGACTGGGTGCTCAACTCTACCCTGCCGGCCATTTGCCCGGAGGCGCAGCAATTTTGCTCACCTACACCGCGCCGCAGCGAACTTACTCATTGCTGTATACCGGCGACTGTTTTTTATCGAACTCGCGGTTAGTGGACGGGTTGCCTTTAGAGGAATTACGGGGGTTAGGGCCGGATGTACTAATTTTAGAAGGCAGTTACGGCACAGCTCGCTATCCTCACCGGCGCAACCAAGAAAACCAGCTGGCGGAGCGAATTAATCAGGCAATTGCCCAGCGGCGCTGCGTCCTGCTGCCGACATCGGCACTAGGTTTAGGGCAAGAAATGCTGATGCTGCTGCGGAGTCACCATCACTTCACAGGGCGCGATATGGATATCTGGGTGGATGGTGCGGTGGCCACCGGCTGTGATGCGTATTTGGAGCTTTTGCCCCAGTTACCCACATCGGTACAAAATTTTGCGCGACACCAACCTTTGTTTTGGGATGAGCGAGTGCGTCCGCGTGTGCGCCGGCTGAGTCCAGAACAGCGCAATTCCATCGGCAAGTCTCCCTGTATCGTGATTACCGACGATACTGCTGATTTGAGCGAGTTCTGCCAACCAGACACCGGCCCTTGGTTGGTATTAATGCCTGAACATCCGGGTCAGCCACTCGTTAACCATCAACCGCTGACTTGGCACCCCCAACCCCCAAACTCGATTACGGTCGAAACGTATTTACTAGCTCAGCACTGTGATGGCCCTGCTACGACCCAGCTGATCCATAATTTGCGCCCCCAGCACGTCATTTTTGTTCACGGATCTCCAAATTACTTGGCTGATCTGACAAATTTGGATGAGTTGCGTAACCGCTACCAGTTGCATTTGCCCGCTGCCGGCACGCTTGTGGAACTTCCCATTGGGGAGACGTTTATGCAGCCAGAGGTGGCGGATACGCACTATGAAGGGGAGCTGACGGAACAGGGGACGGTGGTGACGATTACCTTCCCGGAGGCGATCGCCGCTGATCCACGCTGGCCGCATTTTGCGGATACGGGTTTGGTGGAGGCCCGCTGGCAGGGTGAGGAATTGGTATTGCGGGGGCTATCGCAGCGGGAGTTGCTGAGTCAGGCTACCGAACGCGATGTGCCGGTTGACATTGAGTGCTGCGGCAACTGCCGGCACTACCGGGGACAGCGCTGTTGGAACCAAGCTTCACCGCTTTTTGGGTTCAAGGTGACTAGCGATGGCTATTGTCCTGTTTTTGAGCCAATTCAAGCACCCCCACCGGCACAAGCTGAGGATGACGATGAGGAATAGTTATTTAATTTTCTTTTAAACGCTCGCTTAATCAAAAAAAGTTAATAAACGATTGAGATTTAACTAGGTTGCTGCTGGTTAAACAGGGCGATTTTTGATTAACAATGCCTAATTAAACGTATATCATATTATTTTAAAGCCCTAGCAATTCGACGAACCCTATAAAAAAGCAACAGTTCCAGTTCGACGCCGATAGTCTCCCACGTCAATCTGAAACTGTTTTGCTAGCAGGAAAAAAAGAAGAGGATCAGGGGCGAGGGCGAGTCCTGCTTTCACCGTTCACCGTTTCCCCTTCTCGGCTTTTTAGTCTTGATTGGAGTCTGAAGGGTTGCGAATTTGTTCGGCTTCCGGACAATCGTCGGAAACTAGGGGTTCAACGTTGCCGCGTGGGACTGAAGCTAGTTTCTGGGTAATCGCACCAATACTTTCTAAGCGAACCATCTCTTCCCATGAACAGACTTCGTCTTCTTCGTCGGTTTCATAGCGCATCGTTACCAAATCCCCTTCAATGTCAATGATACGAGCGCGTTCAATCCAACGTTGCTGATCCCGCAAGAAAACACAGATTTCACGACCATCGCAACAGAGTTGATAGATCTTGCGGTTTAGCATAGGTGACTTCTCCTGAGGAGGTAACTTTTCAAATGCTTTGTGAATCATTCTCAGACCTAATGGGGGGTTGATGCGAGTCTCTTACCCCATTTAAATGTGACTGATCAGTCTCGCGTACAGGGTTCAGAGGGATTCAGTCATCAACTGTCTCTTTCTTCAATTTTCATTGCCTCCGAACTGTGCTTATTTTTCGCTCTTGCTCTGACAGTTTAGCTTGAAAAGGGCTAAATATCGACCGAGTGCATCCACTATAACAGGCAAGGGTTCGGCTAGATTTTCGGGCTGGTTCACGTTTGTTCAAAAGTTTTATCTATGCGCTCATTGTACTCTGCCGGCACAACAACTGGCAGGATTTTAGAGAATCTCCACTGGGAGGCTTGTAACAGCGGCAGGGGAGATGATCGCCACAGGTTTGGGATTATGTGTCAAGAGGTGATTTACTGAAGTCTCTTTCGTGTTGTCAACGAGCCGACGCATCTATTTTGCTTGCTATCAGGGGTTTTAATCGGTCAATGAATTCCTTGGAATCCGCCTGTATCTGGGTCAAGCAAGCGGTTGGCAATCTTGTGTAGCACGATGCAAAAGCTATACAATTGCTATTCAAAACCTCTTTGGTAACAGCCGGCAACGATGCGGCAAAGTGAATTTATCACTGTGTTTATCCGCTCAGCCTCAGCTTGAATAGTGGCTTTACACTCTTGTATCAAATCGGAAGCTTACCGATATCTTTACTTGATTCTGTCAATCTTTACACTAACTTCACAGCCATTTAAATAAGCCTATTAATATTTTACACCAATTTTTGATATTGATATTCAGTGAAGCGTGAAGGGAGAACAGTTGTTGATGTCTCCTTTCACGCTTTACCCTTTGGAACAAAACGAGCGCCAATAGTCCAGGGCTGAGGCATATCGTCGCTTTACTTAATGTAAGCGATGATACGTTTGGGAAAAGAATAAAGATGAGTTTGGTTAAGAAGGAGATGAAGTTAGCAAGGGTTTTGAAGCAGATTCACCGGCTTTCCGTAGCTGTCGCGTCAATTGCAGACTTAACAAGGATATAACAGTCAACTGACCGAGGAAGGCCAGAAAAACGGACATGGCAGATGCGTATTGTAAAGCTGGCCAAGCGCCGGTAGACAGCAGCCACACCACGCTCTGCACTTTAGGATCAATTGACAGCAGGATTAAAAGAAGTGGTGGCGCTAAAATGGCAAACGCGACAGCATTAAACGCGAGCATTGCCCGTTTTTTAGTTTTTAACAACAGCATGAGTTGGGCGATTAGCGAATATATCAAGATTAAACTTAAGCTCAGGACAAAACTTGTAATCGCCCGGAATTTGCCGGTATCAGCCGGCCACATCAGAATCCAAGGTAAATAAATAGCAGCCGTGATCGCTAAGTTGATGCCAATTGCCACAACTGCCGGACTTTTTTCTCCCCAAATCAAATCTTGGCATACAGAAGGCATCTGGAGCCTGAAATTAGAATTCAAAACTTCTTCTGGACTCTGACTTCTCACGTCTGTATTCTGCTTGTGCCGGTAGCGAGACCAATCTTGCAAAGCCTGCCGGTGGGGTGATAAAGCCGCGATTAAAAATAGAAACCACATCAAATTGATAAAAATCAGCGCCAAAAGAATTACTTGCAACTCTCCTTTAAATTCATTGCTGCCAGAAGTGGATCTTTCTATGACGAAAAATCCGACTAGCCACATTTCTAAACAAGCAACCGACCAATAACTTTGCTGCTTGCTGATTAGCGTGGTATTGGGGCTGCGAAAGCGGCGATTTAAAGAGTTCCAAATCAAGTAAGTCCAAAGACAAAGGCTAAGGATGATAAAACCGTGAACAGTTGCAACATTCCTACCAATTGGCAAATGAAACCATTGCCATTCGTGTATCGGTGATTGATAGAAAAAACTGCTCCAATGCAAATAGGAGAACATGGTGCCCAGAGACATTACTGTACACAGCCCCGTAAGGACGCAGCCGGCCCAAGCTTGGGGTTGATCCCAAGCTTGTGATCCTTTTACAAAAATATTAAGCAACGCCAAACTATAAAAGAAACAGCAAGCAACTCCGATTAGCAAATAAAAGCTGAAAAGAAAGCTCAAAGGAACACCGGCACCAAGGGCAGACACTAAATGCAATGGGATAGCTAAAGCAACTCCTAAATAGATTAAAGCCGGCACTCCTAACATTTTGCCGATTAAAATACTTTCGCTTGACTCAGGGCTTAGGCGAATAAAATTGAGCGTACCCCGGCGTTCTTCTTTTGCCATGTCAGCAATGAGCATCCCAACTCCGCCAACGAGTAAGATTAACAATAAAATCCAGCTCATAACTTGAAACAGATGTAACCACCATTCCTGCCAGTTATTCCTCTCCCTGTAGAACAACACTAAACCTCCTTGAAAAATTAGAGAGGTAGCAATGGTATGCGCTAAATTTTGTGGTTTAAATTGGCCTTTGAGTTCACGAAACAATTGAGGGTTCCAGCCACTCAACCGATTAATTAAAGCTAAAATCATGGTAGTTTTCCTGAATTAAAAAATGGGGTGGGATGATTGTTTCCCACCCCTCAGACAAGTGATCAATAATTGGCTTCTAACTCTTTCCTACTAGCAGCGCTTTTGAGGCAGATTCACCGGCTTTGCGAAGTTGCTTAGTCAGTTGCCAATTTAGTAAGCCTAAGAAAGTCCATTGAACCAAAAGCACTTGAAAAACAAGCGTTTCGGATGCATATTTAACTGCACCCCACGAAAAAGCTGTTAGCAACCACAAACTTCCGCCATCCGATCCAGGATTCACAGATAGCACGCTTAAAATAAACGGCGGCAAGAAAATTGCGCTGCCGGCTACGCCTGCCGCCCAAAGTGCCCGCTTCGGAGTTTTCATCAACAGCATGAGTTGAAAAATAGAAGCACAGAGAATGATGAAACTCACCGTTAATGCAACACTTGAAAGGGCTTCCATTTTGTGTTCAGAACCTACAGGACAAAGCAGAATCCAGCAAACAACTGGTGTGGCGGTGATCAGTAAATTAATTGTGATCGCCACAACTGATGGACTCTTTTCACCCCAAATTAAACCTTGCCAACCTGAATGATTAATTTTGCCTTCCCCTTTCTGCTTGAGATCTTTGAAGTAACGCGCCCAATCTTGCAAAGTTTGTCGCTGAGGTGATAAAGCTGCAATCAGACAAATAAACAGCAGTCCCATCAACATGAGCAGAGCATGGAGATTAGAGACAAACTGTGAGGAGAGCCATTGTCTGGGAGGTTGCAGGGCAAAACCTAAAGTTACAAGGGTAAAGCAAGCTGTTACCAAGTAACTTTGTTTTTTGCTGAGCATGGTAGCTTGATCAGAGCGAAAGCGTCGGCTGAGTGATTGCCCGACCCAGTAAGTCCATAAACTGTAATTGAGCAGTAAGAAAATTCCCATGCCGACACCCGTTGCACCTACGGGTAAGTAGAACCATTCCAAGTTTTGAACCAGCCCGTGACAAAATGGAAGATCTAAATAAGTTGAACCCGTTCGATCGAGGAGATAGGCTAGGAGAAAAGAAGGATTAAACAGATTTAGCCAATCAAACGGACTCTGGTCTATGCCTCTGTAATTGAATGCCATTAAGTAAATTAAAATTGTGCCGGCACCCAACCAAGATTGAAACCCGCCTAGCCAAGCGCTACTCAAACCAAAGAGCAGTGCGGCGCTGTAGAAAAAGGCACAGCTAGCCATTACAACTGCGTAGAAGCTGAATATTTCGCCGGCAGGAATGCTTGCAAAAAGCCCAGCCCATAAGTGGAACGGAAGGGCTACAAGTGCAGCAAGATAAAGTAAAACCGGCACGCCCAGCATTTTGCCAATCAATACGCTTCGAGAAGATTGGGGACTAAGACGGATAAAGTTGAGGGTGCCGCGACGTTCTTCTTTTGCTAAGTCATCAATCAGCATATATGCGCCCACCCCTAACAGGATGAAGAACGCAAACATACTCAAGCAAATGAATATGCGGGGCCATTGATCTAGCCACCACTGCTGGAAGTTAATTTGATCAATTGGGCAGTTATCGTTTATTAGTTGTTGCAGCTCTTTGAATCTTGCTTGCAATTCCTGTGTTTTTTCCGGGCTGAGTTTGGGTTTGACCTGAGTATAAGGTGAAATTTGGCGTTGGACTTGGTAATACTCTCTTTGATAAAGTTGATAAGTTGGCTGAAGTCGGCAGTATTTTTCAAGAGCCTGATATTTTTCCGTCGGAATATGCCTTGCAAAAGACATAAAAATGAGTAGCTGTCCGACTAAGGATAGTGCTACTGCTATCAAAATATTGCGAGGTTTAAGCCGGCCCTTGAGTTCTCGAAATATTTGGGGGTTTCCCTCGTTTAGCCAGTTTAACTGGTTAATTCTCATGATCAGTTTCTCCAAAAAAAGCGATTATATGAGCGGAGATTGACACACTAAAGCTTCAGATTATTTTTTGAAATCTAAGCTTTAAAATTATTAAGATGCTTGTTGATGCCCCATCTTCAGGAAAATCGTTTCTAAGTCTTCTTGGGTACAGTGAAATTCTGAAAGCGGAACACCGGCTTCCACCAGGGATCTCAGTAAGGTGGCGCTTTCTTCAGGATTTCCTGAAAAATGAACCCGCAAATTTGTTGTGCCGGTGACGACTTCCCACCCTTCAACTTTAGGATGATTTTTCAGTTCAGCCTGTAAACTATCTAAATTACCCAAAGTTGACATCAAAATTTGTTGCCGGCTGAGACGCTTGTACAGTTCTTCTAGTGATGCACTTTCTACTAGATAACCCAATTCCATGATGCCAACAGAAGTGCAAAGTTCCGCCAAATCGCTCAGAACATGAGATGAAATTACAATTGTCATCCCCGCTTCTCGCAACGTCTTAATAATTTCACGAAACTGCATCCGTGCAAGCGGATCTAAACCAGAAACCGGCTCATCAAGTAACAACAAAATCGGTTCGTGAATAATTGTTCTGGCAAGGCTGAGGCGCTGTTTCATCCCCCTGGAAAGCGTTGATATTTGGCTGTTGCGCTTATTCGTTAACTGCGCCAGTTCCAACACTTCATAAAGGCGCTGACTGCGATGGGGTTCTTTGAGGTGATAAAGCCGTGCAAAATAGTCGAGGTAATCCCAGACCACTAAATCGTCATAAAGCGGAAAATCATCTGGTAAATAGCCAAGCCGACGCTTCAGAGTAGAGTTATTCCGATCCCTGAGTAAACGTTCACCACTGAGATAAATTTCGCCGGTGGTTGGTTCTTCGGCGGTTGCCAGCATCCGAATCAGCGTTGTTTTTCCCGCACCATTCGGGCCAATCAATCCGTAAACTTCACCCGTTGCGACTTGTAGATCCACATCGTTGACAGCAATGTGCCGGTCAAATTGCTTAGTCAGTCCGCGCGTATCAATTGCTAGTTCTTTTGCCATAGCTGTAGAGGTTTGGACAGTTGAGATGGCTTGGTTTTGCCTAGCCTAGCCTCTACCTACAGCATTCGTCAGTAGGTTTACGGAAATTGTAACGACGTCTCCATATTCTGTATTCTGTGCCATCATCTGTCCCCTTCTATTCGCCAGCGATATTGTATTTTTTTTTAACCGGCAACTTCTGTGCCGCGCACAATCATCACAGAACAGTGGGTATGATGAACCACATAATTGCTCACACTTCCCAGCACAAGCTCAGCCAGTTTAGATCGTCCGCGCCGGCCTATCACGACTAAATCCGCATCCCAACTCACAGCAATCTCACGAATCCAAAACCCAGCATCCCCCAGTTGATACTCTAATTGCGCTTGCACTCCCAGCGCCAACGCCTGCTGGAGATAAGTCTGCAACCAGGCTTCTACTTCTGCAACTTCTTGTTGCAGCCTCTCCTGTTGTTTTTGTGCGGCACCGTTTAACCCCTCTCCATAAAGATCCATGCGGGACGCAATTGGCACGGGTGGCACAGGTATGCAGTGAAACACTTTTAAATAAGCTCGCTCTCTTTTTGCTAACAGCAGCGCTTTCTGAAAAACTGCATCTGCTTGAGTGGAACGGTCAATTCCTACCAGAATTCTTTGGAACTCCATTGTTTTATTTCCTTGAGATATTCTTCTATTCAACTGTCTTTTGGGGACATTTCCCAGGTATGATAAATAGCTTGCAAGAATTTCTGTAGAACTATGACCCAGCACTACCGCATTACTCTGTTACCCGGCGATGGCATTGGCCCTGAAATTATGGCAGTCGCGGTAGATGTCCTTAAACTGGTTGGCCAACAACTCGACCTCAGCTTTGAATTTCAAGAAGCCCTTGTTGGCGGTTCGGCAATTGACACCACCGGCAGTCCCCTCCCCGACGAAACATTGCAGATTTGCCGCAACAGTGAGGCGGTACTGCTAGCAGCAATTGGCGGTTATAAGTGGGATAATTTACCCCGCCACCAGCGGCCAGAAACCGGATTATTAGGACTTCGCGCCGGCTTAGAATTATTTGCCAATTTGCGACCGGCAAAAATTTTACCGCAACTGATTGACGCCTCATCTCTCAAGCGCGAAGTGGTTGAAGGTGTCGATATTATGGTGGTGCGAGAACTCACCGGCGGCATTTACTTTGGTAAACCCAGAGGCATTTTTGAAACAGAAACCGGCGAAAAGCGTGGCGTCAATACAATGGCTTACACCGAGTCAGAAATTGACCGCATTGGACGAGTGGCTTTTGAAACTGCACGTAAGCGCGGCAGTAAACTATGTTCAGTTGATAAAGCTAATGTTTTAGATGTGTCGCAATTATGGCGAGATCACATCATTGAATTGTCAAAAGAATATGCCGATGTAGAGTTATCTCATCTTTATGTAGACAACGCCGCCATGCAGTTGCTGCGCTGGCCAAAACAGTTTGATACGATTGTCACCGGCAACCTTTTTGGTGATATTCTTTCCGACGCTGCAGCGATGCTTACTGGCAGTATTGGAATGCTACCTTCTGCTAGTTTAGGCGCATCAGGCCCTGGAGTATTTGAGCCGGTTCATGGTTCTGCACCCGATATTGCCGGTCAAGATAAAGCAAATCCCATTGCTCAAGTTCTGAGTGCGGCAATGATGCTTCGCTATGGTTTAAATCAATCGGCTGCTGCAGATAAAATTGAGCAAGCAGTCTTGGAAGTTTTAGATGCCGGTTATCGCACCGGCGATATCATGTCAGAAGGAATGAAGCCGGTGGGTTGCCGTGCAATGGGTGATGCTTTGCTTGAGGCGTTAGCGCAAGATAGGAGATAAAGAAACCACAGATGCACACAGATAAACGCAGATATCTGTCTATGCCTATCGGCACGCTGCGCTATTATCTGTGTTTATCTACGGTTAAAAATCAAATTAATTAAACACTAACCATGTGGGATCAAATTGCCGCACATATCTCCGAAGTCACCGTAGAAAAATTTCAAATAAAGAACAGGCGATCGGTCAGTGGCGGCTGTATCAATCAAGGGTATGCCATTTCATCAAATAATCGCACCTACTTTGTGAAACTCAACCGCGCTACTGAGCTTGCCATGTTCGAGGCAGAAGCGCAGGGAGTGCAACAAATGTGGGATACCCAAACGATTCGTGTCCCGCGCCCAATTTGCTGGGGAACTGAAGGAGATTCTGCCTATTTAGTCTTAGAATGGCTGGATCTAGGAGGACGTGCCGAGGAACGCGCTTCGGAAGAAATGGGGCGCAAGCTAGCAGCAATGCACCGCTGGAGTCCTCCAGAAGGATATCCTGCTCATCCGACAAGCGGTGAGTTTGGTTGGGAAATTAATAATACAATTGGCTCAACAACGCAGATTAATACGTGGACAGCAAACTGGGCAGAATTTTGGACAAAACACCGCATCGGCTGTCAATTAAAGCTAGGAAAACGTCGCGGCGGACAGTTTAGCCAGGGAGAGCGTTTATTAGAAGCCATTCCAGAATTACTTGCCGGCTATCAGCCGAAACCTTCCCTAGTCCACGGGGATTTATGGGGAGGAAATGCTTCTTGTACTTCAGCAGGCGAGCCAGTAATATTTGACCCGGCAACCTATTTTGGTGATCGCGAAGTTGATATTGCAATGACCGAACTTTTCGGTGGCTTTTCTGCTGCATTTTATCGAGGTTATAGCGAGGTTTGGCCGCTGGATGCCGGCTACTCCCAGAGAAAAACGCTTTATAACCTTTATCACGTTTTAAATCACTTTAATTTGTTCGGGGGCAGTTATGAATCCCAAGCAAATCGCATGATTCAGCAACTTCTTTCTTAGCGGCTTCACTAAAGTTTTAGTAAAAGCCAGGTATCCTATCTATATCAGGGATAAACCTACCAGATAAAATATAGCTTTCAGCTATAAATTAGAAACAAGTTTTTAAGTTTTCTATCTGCCAAGGATCGTAGGCAGATATATAAAGTTACCCCACCCTAGCAGCCGGTGAAGGATGTTCTTTTGAAAACATCTGGGTATTCAACTCAAGTTCACAAGCAATTTATAGGTGCGTGATTACTTCTTTTTATGCCCTGATTTCTTAAGCACTTTTTTCACAAGGTCGGGGATTTGAGAAGCACGTTGTGCCACCGGCACTTTTGCTTGCTTAAAAGCGGCCATTTTGCTTTCTGCGGTGCCAACATCCGCCCCTAAGTCCGCTAACCCGGCAGTAATAATTGCGCCGGCGTGCCCCAAGCGCCTGCCTTTGGGGGCGTGGTGGCCGGCTATATAAGCAATCACCGGCTTATCAATTGCCTCATCAATATACCGTGCGGCAGCTTCTTCACTTGCGCCGCCAATCTCCCCAACTAAAACAATCACCTCGGTTGCGTCATCTTCCTCTAAAATTTGCAACCATTGCTGGAAGGAAGAACCAACAATTGCATCGCCCCCAATGCCAACACAAGTAGATTGACCTAAACCGGATCGGGTTAACTCGCGGGCAATTTCATAGGTCAGAGTGCCGCTGCGACTGATCAAACCGACAGGGCCAGGGATATAAAATTCACTGGGATGGGTTCCTAGCAGAACTTTTCCCGGTACGATCACACCCGGACAACTGGGGCCAATTACTAGCGTGTCGGTGGCTTCAGCTTTTGCTACTAAGCGAACCATATCTAGTGGTGGCACACCCTCGGTGATAATAATAATTTGTCGAATGCCGGCGGCGATCGCTTCTAAGGCGGCATCGAGTACCAAGTAAGCCGGCGCAAAAATCGCGGTGATATCCACTGGGCCAACCACCGGCAGCGCCTGATCCACCATATCGAATACGGGAATGTCGTGCAGCGTTTGCCCTCCTTTGCCGGCGCTAACACCCGCAACTACATTAGTGCCATAAGCCTTCATCAAAGCTGCATGAGTTGAACCCAGCGTTTGCGCGATGCCCTGTATCAAAACCTTACTGTCTGCTTTAAAACTCATAAAATCTCCTGCCAGCTTTTTTTTGTCTTTTGTTTTTTGTCCTATATTTGGTATCAGTAATTGCTGGCGCGTTGTTTTTTTCACGACCCGCTAACTCCTGACTTTATGACAAATAACCGAACCATTCATCAACCTCGTACCAAAGTCTCCAACTGCCAATTTCTCTATCACCTCAACCATTTACACATCTGTATTTCTCTGTCTATACCTGTCGTTCAGGCTATTATCTGCGGTTAAAAAATGCCTTTCGGAAAAATCTAATACCCAACTACTGCTTTTGCTTTATCCACGGCTTTCGCCACTGCCTCTTCCAAATCCTCAACCAAGGGCACTTTAATTGCAGACAAGCGCTGTTTAGCTGCAGAAAGATTGCCCCCAACAAGGCGGACAATAAAATGAAGCACACTGCGCGTCCGAGAAGAACTCTCTCGTCGTTTCAAATAAGTTTCAATCGCTACAGCCGTCTCCTCACACAGCGTCACACTGCCGAGAATATTGACGAGGACAACCTTCACATTTTTGTTTTGAGTCGCCAGTTCCAGGGCTTGTTCTAAGTATTCGTTCCAGCCTTCAACCTCTTTCGGAAGTGGGTTTCCAGGAATTGAATCATAGGAGGCTACCCCCCAACCGGCCTCATTAGATAGGGGCGAAATATTGAGAAAATTCGCTGGCTGGCCGCCGGTAAAGCAGACTAAATCTAAAGTGGCCATTGTCAAACCGGCCCCATTGCAAATAATGGCAATATTTCCATCTAGCTGAACAAAATTCTGGTTTGCGAGTGCCGGTGGGATTTCCTCGTCTTTGGCGCGTTTAGACATTTTGGACGCAAGCGTAGCCAGTTCCGGATGACGCCCCAAAGCTTCATCGTTGGCACTCACTTTGCCATCCAGTGCCATGACTTGGCCGGTGGCACTAATGCCAAGGGGATTAATTTCCACTAAATCCAAGTCTTTTTGAATAAACAACTGGTACATTTTCTGGACAATGCCGCTAACTGATTCAATCAGTTCGCCCTGCAATCCCATCTTCAAAGCCAAACGCCGAGCGTAGAATGGGGAAAATTCCTCATCCACGCTAACCAGCTGGATGTATTCGAGGGTTGCTTCGGCATCAATGCCTCCCTTAATAGAACCCAAAAGCACAGGCCGGCGGGCGGCGCGATCAAGAATGACTGCCAGATAAAATTCTTGGTCAGCGTCGTATTTTGACTCTGCCAGAACGACTTGCGGATATTCTCCCATGATGGGCAAATGAAAGATTGCCTGGGCAGCAGCGACAGCATCAATGGTGTTTTCTACAAACTTGACCCCGCCAGCTTTACCGCGTCCGCCGACGCGAACTTGAGATTTGAGCGCAATTGGATAGGGAATTCTTAATCCCTTAAGATCGCTGGGATGGTCAATGCGTTGCGAGGGCAAAACGGGAATGCCCATTTCACGAAATAATTCTTTGGCTTGGTATTCTAGCAAGTCCATATTAACTATCAGTTTAGTGTAAGGTGATACCGGCATGGCCGTGCCACGCCCTTCCTTGAGTTCGGAATCAAGGATGAAAGATCAAGGATAAAATTGCCATCCAAAAATTGCGGTGACTTCCCACCACAAAAACCCGATGTCCAGTGTTCTAAGCAATAAGTCATAAATTAGATGCGCCATCCCCTATTAACCATCACCCATTCCTAATTCGCACTTTTGCCACATTTGTGACGGTATTGGGGAAGCAATTCTACCCTTTCATTTGCCACATTTAAAAAATTAGAATTTACCGACTCCGGTTCAATAATGCTGACAGAGAGATTGACCTGGGCCAGTTGGATTCTCAAGGCGTTACTTAGTCTTGCTAGGGCAATTTTAAAAGCGTAGTCAACTCCCGCTAAGGGAAAAGCGAGCCGTCTCCAGAAAAATCGCATCACCGGCATTAACGCCCCGATCCCGACAATCTGCCGGCAGAACTCGGATATGCAAATGTGCTTGACTAGCGTTATCGGCCTGTAGCCGGCGCTACTAGCTGTCCTAAAATGGCTCATCGTTTCTTCCGCCAAGGCTTCTACTCGTTTGATGCTGATGATCTCGCTGGCAGCCCAAAGCATGCCGGCACCGGCTCCGTGACAGAGGACGGTTGCCAGAGCGAGCGGTTGGCGGCAAGGTAGCACGAAGGGGATGCGGAGGAATCGTTGGGCGAACAGCTGGGCGAGTGCTGCGCCAATTCCAGAAGATGTGCCGGTCATCAAAACCACTTGTTCATCTAGTGGAATGCTAGGAGACATTATGAATGCTTGAACACCTAAAATTACGGGGGATTCTACTACCATATCAGGGTTGACCCTTACAATAGCGTGCTATTTGAACCGACTGTGGCGCTCATTCACGATATATCTGTTTCCGTGGGTGTTGTCGGTGAGAAGGTGTTCGCCCCACGCCAGTTTAAAATCTCAAATATACCGGCCTCGACGTTAGCAAAAATCATAACTTTTACACAGTTATGTGCTATAATTATCACCGATTTAAATAGCGCGACCCAAATCATTGCGAAGTGCTAAAAGTTAATTGTTAAGTTTTTTATCGCAGCGTTGGGCGCCAGCGAAGAGACAAAAGGCAAGTAAGGCCAGAGCCAAGTATAGTGAATGATGTATTTGAGTAACGGCTCAGCCAAGCCAAATTATGGTAAAACCTGCTTCAGTCGTTAAATAACAAAACAGGTGGAATGGCCCTATGACAACAGCAGTACGGCAGGGTGACTTACAAATTCTAGGACAGCTGTTAGAAGAACGCTTGCAGTTGAAATTCTTCTCAAATGGCCCACTTCGAGTACAGTGCAGTCGCCAAGCAGAAACTTTAACGGTTGTGAGCCAGCACCCAGATGTGGTGGTACCCGATCCGCAACAGGTATTCAACACTTTAGAACAAGCTATTAGAGGCTTGCAGCCTGAATTGACGAACAAGGTACAGCTATACCTGCGACGGGCGAGTAACAAACAGCCTTATGCGTCCCACGCCTTTATGATGAAGCCGCAGACCGGCTCGGCTGTAGAGCAAGAGTCAACGGCAACGCGGCTACAGGAGGCGGCACGGGTGGGAAGCCGGGTTGAAAAGCCAGCAAACAAGGCCGGTGTAGCTGAGATCGAAGATATCTGGAATTTACCGGAGGGTTGGGAGTTCTCAGAACCGGCCATCAAAGCGGAACCAGCAAGTGAGTCCTCGGAAACCCCGGTATCCGAACAGCAGAACCCGCCGAAACCTGCGCCCGCAAAGCCTTCATCAGCCAGCCACAGCCTGCCGATGCTGCTGGCCGGTACGGGAGTGGCGCTGTTCCTGCTAGGTGCCATTGTTTACCCCCTGAGCCGTCCCTGTGTGCTCGGTACGTGTCAGGAGATGAAAACAGCGAAGCAGCTGAGCGGGGAAGCGGCAAAAACCCTAGAGCAGGCAAAATCTGTCACTGCGCCGGCGGAAGCCCAAAATCAACTTGCTAAGGCAAGAGGGCTGTTGAGAACGATTCCTTTCTGGTCTTTTTATTACCATGAAGCGCAGGAATTGTTAGATACCTATAAAATGCAGTCTGAGCGACTGGATGACATTATAGAGATCCAAAAGAAGGCAACAACGGCAGCGCAAAAAAGCCAAAATCCCCCGCATCCGGTGAAAACTTGGCTAGAAATTCAGTCGCTTTGGCGAGAAGCGATCGCTCAGATCGAACAAATTCCTGAAGACAGTCAGGTTTACCCCTGGCGAGAGCGCAAATTAAAAGAGTATCGCGCTAATTTAGCGGTGATCAACCAACGAGTGAAGGCAGAGCAACAGGCTGCGAGTAAGCTGAGAGCCGGCAAGAGTGCGGCTCAAATTGCCGAAGCGCGCCAAGGTGTGGCCCAGTCGTTGGAAAGTTGGCAGCAGGTTTACTCCACTTGGCAAACAGCAATTCAGGTGGTGCAGCAAGTTCCGAAGGGAACTGTGGCGCATCAGGAAACACAGCCCCTGTTAGATAGCTACCGGGTACAACTAGCACAGGCGCAGGAACGCAAAACCAGCGAGGAAATCTCGGCGTCTTCTTACAATCAAGCGCTGCGTTATGCTGGAAGCGCGAAAATTGCTGAACAGAGAAATCAGTGGTCGCAAGCGGTGGCTTATTGGCGTCAAGCTTTGGCTAACACCCAGCAGGTACCGAATGGAACAAATTACTACAATCAGGCTCTACCACTGCGCGAGTCTTACAGCAATGCCCTACAGGAGGCGCAAGTCAAACTCCAATCCGCCGTTGCTTTACAAAAAGCCCGTGCGGATTTAAGAAAGACGTGTAGCGGTAAACCGAAAATCTGCGATTACACAGTCACCAACGACATGATGACTGTTTACATTACGCCAGAATACCAAAAAACTGTCAGGCAGACGGCAATTACAGCAGATCGTAAGAAGGACAACAAGAGCCGGCGAAGTGTGAGCAATCATATTAAAACGTTACAAACTGCTTTGGAAGCTATTAGCAACAACGCAAGCATTCCCATTCAGGTATACGACCCTACCGGCTCTCAAATTGGCGCTCACAATCCACGCGGATAAAGTGAGATGTGGAAATGGGGCATGGGGCATTATTAAGGAAGAATTTTCCTTCGCTCTTATGCTCCTGCTTCCTCTATTAAAACTTTTGTAATTGAGCGGCTTGATTAAAAAACTGCCGGCACAATCCTTGGGTGACGAGGAGGGTGGTTGTTATAGTTGTGAGCGCCAGCATGAACATAATCAGCATTTGATAGGCTGCGGCATCAATCGGTCTGACCCCACTGAGTAATTGGCCTGTGATAATTCCTGGCAGTGTGACTACGCCGACAACCATCATGGTGTTGATGGTGGGAATCATGCCGGCTTTGATCGCTTCTTTACGATAAGATGCGACGGCGTGTTGTGGAGTAGCTCCCAAAGATAGGTGGGTTTCAATTTCTAGTTGGCTGCTATTAATGCTGCTGACAAGACGTTCGCCGGCAATTGCAGCACCGTTCATGGCGTTTCCCAATACTATGCCGGCCAATGGGATGATATATTGCGGTTCGTACCAAGTTGCCGGTCGAATTATTAATAAGTTTGTATAAGCTAAGGTAAGGGCACTACTAACTAGAATTGACCCCCACACAACTAGCAACACTTGGGGAATTTTCTTGCTAATGCGGTTACGGGCAACAATAGAGGCAATCGTCAGCATCGCGATAACGACTGCCAGCACAACCCAAGGATTATTTAACGCGAATACGGCTTCTAAGAAATAGCCAACCACTAGCAGTTGCACGGCGGTGCGCCCTGTTGCCAGGGTTAATTGCCCTTCTAATCCTATTTTTTGCCATGCTGACAAGCCAATAGCAATTGCCATTAAACCTAGCGCCCAAACTAAATCTGCTATTTCTAATCGAATTAAATCCACAATTGCTCCCTAATAAATAATATAAAGTTTGCTCCCACAAAATAGTTTAAGCTGATGGGTATTAAATTTGCAGTGATTAATGTAGGGGAGAAAGATAATTTTTTTTGTTTGCTACAAAAATCGGTAAGTTATAGGCTAATTAAATTACTTTGAGCCACTGGTTGTCTGATAAAGCAAAAGGCAAAAGAGTGAATAGTTCTCTTTTGCCTTTGAAGTTTTTAGGGTTCACATTTTTACTAAGTGAACTTACACCGGCATCAAAACCGACTCGTTTTTTTGATTGCTAGCATCAGCCGGTTCTAAGTCGGCGGCGTAGATTTCACAAGAATTATTTGGGCTTTCAATCAGCTTCACTTTATGCAGTTGAGCACCCATATCGCGGATCGGTTGCTTGAGTAGGTTGGCGATGTGGGCGGCAATATTTTCAGCAGTGGGAACGACTTCGGCAAAGTAAGGAATATCTTTATTTAAGAAGGTGTGATCGAACGGTTCCACCACATGATCTTCGATGGCTTTTTGTAAAGCAACTAATTCAACAATCATGCCGGTGCGCGGGTCAATTTCTCCTTTAACTGTCACTTCTAAATGGTAGTTATGACCGTGGCCGTTGGGACGAGCGCACTTACCATATATCTCACAGTTATCTTCATAACTGAGATCGGGACGGGCGAGGCGGTGAGCAGCACTAAAGTGAGTAGCAATTGTGAGATAAGCTTCCATTCCGTTTCCTAGATAGTCGGCCCAAAGTTGAGGGTGTTCAAATAGCTGAATGCGGATAAGGGGCAAGTGATCGGCAAGCCGATGCCAAATTACCCGCGCGATGTTTTCCGTTGTGGGTAGAGTTTGCTGAAATTCTGGCCAAGCGTCGTTGAGATAGGAAAAGTCAAGCTGGCTAGTGACTTCTTTCTTGATAACGTGTTTGACGTCAGATAAGTTAAGTACCATGCCATATTCATCGAGTTCGCCGGCCATAGAGACAAACAAGACGTAGTTATGACCGTGTCCGGGAGTGCGGGTACATACGTCAAACCGCTGCCAATTTTCCGCTTCGCTTAATTCTGGCAGCCAGTATCGGTGGCTTGCTGAAAACTGAGCTTTGCGATTAATGATGCATTTCATTAGTAAATGTAAAGTTAAGTAAACCTACGCTAATTCCAGCATAAACCAAATCCCAAATCTGGGCATTGGGATGATTAAATATCTCGAATAGCGACTTGAGCTTCTCGGCGCAAGCCGGCGGCAATTCGGAAAAGTTCTTGACCTGTGTGCAGGTAGTAGTCATCGTAGTTGAGGGTGAAGAACTCTAACTCGTCGATGCCATCCCCCACTTGATTAAGGCAGTAGTAGAGATGAGCAGCGACACCAGCAACCGGCGCTGGATTGGGCATCGAGCGAAAACACTGCTGAGCTTGGTTAAGGAACTCGCGGCAGGTGTTTAAGTAAGTTTGAAAGGCTTCTAAGAGTTCATCGTCAAAGGGATCGGCGGATAGCTTGTCGATTTGAGCTGTTAAGGGATTGAGAATGCGAGCGAGCATTTGATTGACCGGCTTATAAACTTGAGTCAGCCATTGCTGGAGTTGCTCGTCGGTATCGTGTCCTGTTTGCCGCTGCCGGGATTGAGTTTGGGTGGATGCCGTGCGCCCTTGCCGGCTGCTGGGGGCTGTTGTTGAGTGCTTGTGCATCTGCCGATCGTAAGACTGCCGACGCTGAGTGTCCCCCAAAATTTCGTAGGCGGCGTTAAGGCGAACAATCTCTTCGTGACCGGCTGTTTCAGAATTACTGTCTGGATGAAAAAGTTTCACCAAACGCCGATAAGCTTGCTTGATCTCCGATTGAGTTGCCTTTGAGCTTACCTGAAGGGTCTCATAGTGGTTGGAATGTGCCATAAAACTAATTGAGTGAAGTCAGAAGTCAGAAGTGATGTAAGGGTTCTGGCTTCTGGCTTTTTGCGCTTAACCCACAACTGCTGGGACGCTGAGTTCGGCTTCTTGGAACAAAGGGGTACTCAAGTAGCGCTCTCCGAAGCTGGGCTGAACCATCACAATTAATTTTCCTTTATTTTCAGGGCGCTTGCCAACCGCAATGGCGGCGCAAAGGGCAGCGCCGGTGGAAATGCCGGAGAGAATTCCTTCCTCTCTAGCTAAGCGACGCCCGTAAGCAATGGATTCATCATCTGTAACGGTGATGACTTCATCAATGAGGGCGACATTGAGAACTTGGGGGATGAAACCGGCACCAATTCCTTGAATTTTGTGAGGGCCAGGATTGCCCCCAGAGAGGACAGGGCTATTGGCCGGCTCAACTGCAATCGCTTTAAATTCTGGCTTGCGTTGCTTGATCGCTTCAGCCACACCTGTGAGGGTGCCGCCGGTGCCGATGCCGGCTACCAGGATATCCACCTGTCCATCGGTATCTTGCCAAATTTCCTCAGCGGTGGTTTGTCGGTGAACTTGGGGGTTAGCTGGGTTGCGAAATTGTTGCAGCATATAAGCATAGGGCGTGGTTTCAACAATTTCTTGCGCCCGCCGAATTGCACCACTCATGCCCTCAATTCCTGGGGTCAGTTCCAATTGGGCACCGTAAGCTCGAAGCATCGCCCTACGTTCAGAACTCATGGTGTCTGGCATAGTTAAAATCAGCTGGTAGCCTTTGGCTGCTGCAACCATTGCCAGGGCGATGCCGGTGTTTCCGGAAGTGGGTTCGACCAAAACTGTTTTGCCTGGGGTGATCAGCCCGTTCTCTTCTGCTGCATTAATCATACTGACGCCAATTCGGTCTTTGACTGACGCCGCTGGGTTCATTCCCTCCAACTTCACGACAATTCGCGCCACACAGCCTTCTGCTTGGGGGATGCGGTTGAGTTGCACCAGGGGAGTGCGCCCCACTAATTCAGTCATGTCATGAGCAATATTCATAAATTTTCCCAGTTGTAAATGATCAATTGTCAGTTGCGTGGCCGGCAATTCCCTTCAGAATGCCAATGTCATGGAGGCGTTGAACACAGGGCATTCACTAGATTCTTGCCAATGCCCCATTTCCCGTTAGATGTAATACATAATGTCTACTTGACGCTTCGCATCTCGCTGCTCACAGAGATCCTGGATTGTGTACTTTTGTAAGACTGAATTGGCGCTTGAGCAAACTTCTTGCCAGACATCCCAAACTACAGCACTCTCTAGAGTTTTGAGGGGGGAATTATTTTCAGGCTTCTGAGAGTCCAATCCCTCTATACAACCCACTACTTCAAAGATTGTTATTTTCCAAGGTTCCCGACCTAGGATATAACCGCCCTTGGCACCCCGCAGGCTGCGAATCAGTCCACAGCGTCTTAAGGTGGCCAATAGTTGCTCTAGGTATCGGTCAGGGATATTTTGCTTAGCTGCTATTTGCCGAATTTGAAGCGGCTCACCGTCGTGGTAGTGGGCGGCCAACTCTAAAAGGGCTAGAAGCGCGTATTCACTTTTTGATGAAAGTTGCACGGGCAAGATTGTATGTCAAGAAGGTCAGTCTGGGCTTTTTCAATTATACCCCGGTTCTCCACCGGGGTTTGCTAGGTTATAAAAGAAAACAAGAAAAAAGCCCCGCACTAGGCGGAGCTTCCAATTACTCACAAAAACTGAGAGTTTAACCTAGAAGGTAAAGGTTCCTCTGAGCGTACCGATAACGGTTTGCGGGTTATCCTCGCTTTGGTTGGGGTTCAACAGCCAGATAACACCAGGTGTTAGCGAGATATTATCTGTCAGCTGATACTTGTAGAAACCTTCAACGTGCCAAGGAATTTCATCGCTGTCAATATTGACATCGCCGGCTCGGAAGTTTGTCAGGTAAGGCTGGGCACCAACCACGATGCCGGCCAGATTCCCTTCTTTCAACAAGTCGGGGAAGGCGAGGGTAATCGCGTAGTTCCAGATGCTACCATCCCCACGCAGACCGCGATCATTATCGCTATGTAACAAACTTATGTTCGAGTAGCCAACCCAGCCGCTAAGACCGAAGCGGGGGCTAACTTGCAGCGAAGCTTGAAGACCGTAGGAATGGGCTTGCACTGGGTTGGTTCGGCCACCTAAAGTATTGGCAATGTTGGTGCCGACAAAACCTCTCGGTTCGATGCCGCCATCATCGTCTATTCCGACAGATGCGCCGTTATCAAACCCGAAATTGCCTTCTCCAAAGTAGGAGTTGATGTAGGTTGCTGCCAAGGAGACGCCGCCGATGGTAAAGTTCAGCTGGGCCAAGGCAGAGTAATCACCACTAAAGAAACCATTACCACCATCAGGGCTAGAGCCTTCAGAAGCGAGATAGCCTAGGGTTAAGGAACTGGGTTTCAGTACGTTAAAGATGTTGGTGCGACCGAAGCGGATGTTTGCCCCAACCCCTTGTCCACCACCGAGGCGATAAATCGGGTTGCGCTGACCAAAAGCGGACAGTGACCCATTACCCCCATCAAAGTCTTCCATGTAGGGGTTAAGCGTGGGCGTGAAGTCTTCCCAAACGCCGGCGTTTGCTGCAACCACTAGATCCAATGTTTCCCCAAATGGGAAGAAGTATTCTAGGGTATCCAGGATAAATTGATTGCCGGTGTCGCCATAGACGTTAAACGTCTGAGTGCCTTCGCGGGAATCATTCAGCACGTTCAGAGGTTCGGCATTTCCAACTTGCAGACGGGTGATTAAAAGGTCTTCACCTGTGAAACTGGTGTTGAGGTTAAGACGAACCCGTTGTTGGAAGGCGGGGACATCATTGGTTTCTCCAAATGAGTCGGTGCCGGCAAAAATTGCTTCACCCACCAATTTAGTTGTGGTGGAGAACTGATTGGCTTCCAACTCAGCGGTGCGAGCTTCTAAGGCATCCACCCGACCACGTAGAGTGGCCAGTTCTGCCTGGAACTCTTCGAGTAGACGGTTCAGAGCGGCTAAATCTGCTTTGGTAACATAATCGCCATCCGTTCCAATCAGCTGGGTAATGGTTTCCAAGCAAGCATTTAAACCGGCAGCAAATTCATAACGGGTTAGAGCGCGGTTGCCTCTAAAGGTGCCATCCGGGTAACCGGCAATACAGCCGTAGCGCTCAACCAAGTTTTGCAAAGCCTGGAAGGCCCAGTCTGTCGGTTGCACGTCAGACAGTTGCGACACTGAGGTGACTTGCCCAACGGTGGTGCTGTTGGCGCTGCCTTCGTTGCTGTATCGGTTGAGTTGCTGTAAAACGTTTTGAGCTGCCGGCTCTGTCGTGGTAGCCGGTGTTCCTTGGCCCTGCGTTTGCGCTACCTGAGCGGGGACTTCAATTTTTGCTGAGCTGGGTGCCTCATTTTGTACTAAAGCCGGCTCAGTTTGAGCTTTCTCTTTCGACGAGCTTCCCAGAAGTTGCTCAGCGGGTAGCACCTGTTCATTGGTTTTCAAAGCCACTGGAGCCTGAGGGGTTACCTCTCCTCCTTGCAGCAGTTGCTCAGCTGTTACAGCCTCTTCTTTCGTGCTTAAAGCTGCTGGAGCCAGAAGGTTTTCCTCTGAGTCTCCCAACTGTTGTAGAGCAATCGTAGCGGGCTTTGAAAGTTTTGTTTCTGCTGTGGCTTGAGGTTGAGCCAATTCAGGAATGGTTCCTGTTTCGGCGGCCATCGCAGAAGCTGAAACTAATAAAGCAGCCCCTAGAATTGCTGGGCTGGCAAATAGAGAATTCCACAATATCTTAGACATCTTCCCTCTTGTCCTCACACCTTATTATTGAGAGACTAACGGGCCGGCCATTTATTTATCTTTATACACAGCCACTGATTTTGTTTAGCTATCAGGTAAGCTGGCAGTTTGGAAATGGTGGCTGCTAGCTCTATTTTGACATTCTCACTCCCTTCTTGGAAATGGGATTCTTGAGAAGTTTGCTAATTTCAGTTAGCTTTATTCTCAAAGGATGTGTCAACCATCACTTTGGCTACATACTGGCTACCCTGACTGTAGCCGCTGAATTGCTTCATAGAGAGTAGCACATTTATTGACCTTTCGTCACCGCCTTTTCGCCAGAAAGTGGCGCGATGCCTTTTGGCCGTAAACTCCCCTACTCGCTACACGAAGAACCACTGAAGAAAGTTCCGCTTTTTCGATAAAACTTAGTTGGCCGTTGCATTGTTAGGTCAGCTCACGGCTGCGTTCACTTAATGAGTAACAGATGTGAACCGATCAAGTCTAAACACTGCTCTAGGATCAAAGATTTTATCCTTGCGAAAATTCTCGGTCGGTTCTAATTTTCCATCCTTCGTTCCGCAAAGAGTGCTTTCAGCCACAAATGGGGAAGGATTGTCGTCCCCTGCCCACCCGCTCAAAAAAAGGATGATAGACATCAACCGAGTATGAGCTTCATGTTGGGATCTGCCAAGTAATTATACTTTGCTTAAAACTCTTCGTGTCTCACATTACTCAATTATTTAATTAGGCATCTAGGCGACGAATTCTTGGCTTTCTCGGTTGCTTGTAGCGAGCTAACCCAGAAACTGCCGGCTCTGAACCCGGGAACCTCAAATAAGTTGCTAATTTCTGCCCTTTATAGTTTATGCAGACTCTAGTTCAGCTTCTGAGTTATGTCCTAGCACAGAAAAGACTTGGCGCTGCTCAAAAAGCTCTAAGAAATCGGCATTAATTTTGTTCAGGGCCGCTTCCTGCCGCAAAATTTGCAGTGCGGATTCAACCGACAACCCCCGCTTGTAGGGGCGATCCCCAGCCGTGAGGGCATCGTAAATATCTGCAATCGTGATAATTTGAGCTTGTATGGGAATTTCCTGTTGTTTTAAACCTCGTGGATAGCCGGTGCCATCTAACATCTCATGGTGGCCGTAGGCAATATGAGGAATTTCTTCTAACCCCTTCGTCCAGGGAATCCGCTTGAGAAATGCGTAAGTATGGGTAACGTGAGACTGAATTGCCAAGCGTTCTTCATCGGTGAGGTTGCCTTTGTGAACCATTAGCTGCGTCATCTCCGTGGGTGAGATCAGCGGCTTAGCTTCACCATCAACATCTTGATAAGTGTAGCGAGATAGCTCTCGCAGTTCAGCCAAGGGAGTCTCGGCCAAAATTCGAGGCTCATTTGCCTCCACCAATATCTGCCAATAATGATTTAGTTTTTCAATCGCCTGATTCCGCTGGGTGTCGAACTGTTCTAGATGCTGGCATAATGGACACCCAGTCTCGGATTCGTGGTTGGGATGAGCAAGCAAATATCGAAATTTTTCTTCAGCGCACTCCATCTCTATCGTCCGCTTAGCCAAAGCAAAGCGATAGTGAATTACATCCATCTGACCTGGATATAATTTCTTTTGTTTGACTAAAATTGCTTCAGGCACCCCAACTTTGCCAAAATCGTGCAATAAAGCGGCGTAGCGAGTTTCTTGAATCTGGCGCTCACTGAAATGGATCTGGCGTAGGGGGCCGGCAGAGACTGTATTAACTTCTTCGCTAAGGCGGACTGTCAGGGTCGCGACCCGTTCAGAATGGCCAGATGTACACGGATCTCTGGCTTCGATGACTTGGACAGAAGCTTTTACAAAGCCTTCAAACAAGTTTTCAATACTATCTTGCAACTGATTTCGTTCAATCGAAATCGCCGCCTGAGAAGCCAGGGATCGCACAATACGCTCTTCCCAATCCGAGTAGGGCTGGGTAACTTCTCGGACGTTTTGGGCGTTCACAGGGACATCAGGTTGAGTCTTGCGATTGATCAATTGCAGTACGCCCATCATGTCTCCCTGCCGGTTTTGCATCGGTAAAACCAGAACTGATCGGGTGTGATAGGAAATGTCTCTGTCAAAGCTGCGATCCAGTTGGTAAGGCACGGTTGGTGGCAGATCGTAGGCATCTGGTAGGTTCAAGCTTTCCCCTGTTAACGCCACATATCCCGCCAAGCTTTGACGCGTCATGGGAATAGCAAACTCGCGAAATGAAACGTTAGGCCGCGAGGCATTCTGCGCCACCTTAAACAGCAATTTTGGTGTCCCGTCCCTGCTGTCTACCAAATAAACACTGCCGGCATCACTGCTGGTTATTTCTCGGCTTTTGGATAAAATTAAGTTCAGCAATTCGCCTAAATCGTAGCTGCTGGAAAGCGCCGCACCAATATCTAACAGCTGCTCAATTAATTCAGTTTGATTAGCAGCCTCTCGCTGGAGTGCCTGGTTGTCTAACACCATGACCACGATTTGGGAATGAAGAAGTATTTTGTGAATCTCACAAACTAGACTGTCTCCTCTTCGCTTGGAGTCGGCTTCGCTGTAAGTGTGGAATCAATTATTTTTTTCGACAGGTTGAACGTTTACTTAACTTACAAGTAACTTTGACTGGAGCAAAGGTTTTTTAGTTAAGCCACTAGCGTCTTTGATGAGCAAGCAAGTAGCTAGCTTGAGGAAGGAAATTCTTAATAGTAGAGGATAGCCTACAGTTTGTGCGGGTTCAACTCATTAATTCACAAATGGTATGGCTGCAACAAAATTGTAATGCGCCAATTATAGCTTGTTTTGAAAACTATATAGCTGTCTGGGCGCAGTAAGTATTTTGCAAAAGTATTCTGCTGCTAAACAGCTTACCGAACAAATTACTTTTGCCTTTTGCTTTTGCGCCGTAGGTACGGGCGGCGTTCCGTTGTGTAACTCTCCCCGAAAAAACTATCCGCTCTCACGGGCAGCGATCCGGTTTATTAAACCTTCATGCTAAATGTGAGAGCGGTCTAGCGGGTCTTCAGATTGAAACCAGACTGCCGGAAGGAACTCCAAGCAAGCCTAACTTTTAAAGCCATTTGACTTCCCCGAAGGGAATTAGGCTAGCTGTTAGAGAACAGCCCCGGCGCACAGCCGGCGGACTTCAATCTGATGACCCATGCACATACTACTGTCTTGCATAGGCATCACCTCCTTAATCCCTTAGCGGTTTTTTATTTAATTTAACTGTTGTTAGTCTAGCATACGAGCCGCTAATTTGAGCAACCCTTTTTAAATTTTTGTTGGCTTAGGGTTTTCCTCTGGGATGCTGTGAAAAATCCCCCTTACCAGGCGATAAGGGGGACAGCTAAGAATTCATTTGTCAAGCATGATTGAGTTTTTGCCAAGGACAAATAAACCCAAGTAAACTTCTACAGAGCGTTACCGCGAGGCAGAACTTCTTCAGGGAAGGTGAAGCCTTCATGAGGTTGGTCTTGGGGAGCCATCCAAGCGCGGATGCCTTCATTGAGCAGAATGTTCTTGGTGTAGAACGTTTCAAA